>VBJS01000102.1:0-16546 GCA_005880055.1 Chloroflexota bacterium
CAGGAGACTTCCCAACAGACCCGCACCACCTCCTGGCGCGGCGTCTACGACGAGGACCCGGCGCTTCGGTCCGATTTCTTCGTCGCCTGCGGCCTCTCTCGGTGAGCGGACCGGCGCCGCTCGAAACGCTGTACGATGCCGCGGCCGGCCCGGAGATCCCGTTGCCGCCCGCATTGGCCGAGATCTACGGTCCGCTCAGGATGCAGCTACCGGAGGGGCTCCCTTATGTCATCTCGAACTACGTGCAATCGCTGGACGGCGTCGTCACCCTTGATTCCGGCAAAACAGCGGGCGGGCCGATCAGCGGCCACAACCCTGGAGACCGGGCGGTGATGGGCATCCTTCGCTCCATCGCTGATGCGGTCATCGTCGGCGCCGGCACCCTCCGCTCCGTGCCCCGGCATATCTGGACAGCGGAGTACATCTACCCGGACCTGGCCGGGGACTTCCGCGACCTCCGGTCGGCCCTTGGCAAGCCCCCGCACCCGCTCAACGTCATCGTGACCGCCGGCGGCAAGCTCGATCCCGGGTCCGCGGTACTCAAGCAGACGGAGGTGCCGGCGCTGATCGTGACCACCGCTAACGGAGCGCAGAATATCGGCGAAGCGTCCGCCGCTATCGAAGTAGTGGCTGCCTCGGGCGGTGCCGATGTGACCGCGCAGCAGATCGTCAGCGCCGTCGCCGAGGCAACGAACGCCAGCCTCTTCCTCCTCGAAGCCGGCCCCACCCTGCTCGGGCAGTTCCTGGCCGAGCGCCTCGTCGACGAACTCTTCCTGACCGTCGCGCCACAGATCGCCGGCCGCGACGACCCGGCGCGCCGTCCCGGCCTCGTGGCCGGCCACACCTTCGCCCCCGAAGACCCGCTCTGGGCGAACCTGATCTCCGTGCGCCGGGCGGGCGACCACCTTTTCCTGCGCTATGCGCTGCCCTCGCAGCTCGCAAAGCAATCGCCTCTAGCTCGGGGGCTTTAGACTCCGAAGGCGCAGAGCCGTACGTTTTTCCGGCGAAGACACGCCGTTTGGGTCTAAAGACCCAAACGTACATGTGTGACACCCCTTCTCTTCATTCTGCGAATCGCTAACGATGGCGAACGGACCGGCGCTCGCATACAATTGCCTGCAAGCAATGACCCCATGTCATTCTGAGCAGCACAACACCGGACACGCAGAAGCAGGGCCTTCGCGAAGGAACCTGGGGAGGGGTGGAACGGTGGGTCAGATGATCCGCGCGAGGCGACCACGCCCAAGCGGAGGCACCCGATGACCGACTGCCTCTTCTGCAAAATGGTCGCGGGCGAAATCCCCACCGACCCGCTCTACGACGACGACCTCGTCTTCTCCATCCGCGACATTAACCCGCGCGCGCCCGTCCACTTCATGGTCATCCCCAAGGAGCACATCCCGACAGCGAAGGATATCCGCGGCGAGCACGGCCCCCTGCTCACGCGCATGTTCACGGCCGCCACACAGGTCGCCGGCGAAGAAGGCCTCGCCGACGCCGGCTACCGGCTAGCCTTTAACGTCGGCGACGACGCCGGCATGACGATCCACCACCTGCACATGCACTGCATCGGCGGCCGCCGCCTCGGCCCTGAAGGCTGACGCCTGGAAGCGGGAACAGGGAACAAGGAACCGGTTACCGGAAGGCTCCCTTCGTGCCTTGCTCCATGTTCCTGGTCCCTGGGTTCCTGGTTCCCGGTTCCTGGGTTCCCGGTTCCCCGGTTCCTCCTGGGTTCCTGGTTCCCGGCTCCTTCTAACTTTCCTCTTTCATCATCACCCGCACCGGCGCGCTATAATGCGCCCACCTGCCTGACGGTAGGCAGGCGCACCCGAACTGGCTCTGGAATCGAGACGCAATGTACGGCGGCCCGCAGTGGCCTAGAGACGATAACGAAGACAATCGCTATCTGGGACTCTCCGCCCTTCAGCTCGATATAGCGTTCTTCATCGTGGCCGTTGCCGTCGCGCTGGCCGTCTGGTGGTTCGCCTTCGATGGCTGGACCCCCGGCTCCGGCGATGACCGCAAGTCCGTGCAGGCGAACCCCACGCTGCCCGCCGGCAAGGCGGCTTACGACCCGGCGCCCTGCCCTTTCACGACGCCCACCGGCCGGAGCGTGACCTGCGGCTACCTCCGCGTGCCGGAGAACCGCGCCAAGCGCGATAACGGGCGCATCGTTCGCCTCGCAGTCGCTGTCTTCAAGACGTCCAACCCCCAGCCGAAGCCGGACCCGGTCGTCTATCTCAACGGAGGCCCGGGCGGCGACACCCTGGAAATGGTCCCTTACGCCTTCGAGGCCTTCTTCGAGCCCTTCCTCGGCGACCGCGATCTGATCCTCCTCGATCAGCGAGGCGCCGGGCTCTCGGAGCCCTCTCTCGACTGTCCCGAGAACCGAGAAGCGATCTACGCCACGCTCGACAAAGACCTGAGCGTGGACGAGGCCGTCGCCCGCGACATCGACGCCGTCAACAAGTGCCGCGACCGCCTCACCAAGCTGCGAGTCGACCTGCCCGCTTATAACAGCGCTGAGAACGCCTCGGACGTGGACGACCTCCGCGTCGCCCTCGGCTACGACCAGTGGAACCTGTACGGCGCCTCTTACGGCACCCGCCTCGCTCTCACCGTCATGCGGGACCATCCCCAGGGAGTGCGCAGCGTCATCCTGGATTCCACCGTTCCGCTCGAAGCGGACCTCTACGCCGACCTGCCGGCAGGCCTGGCGCGCTCTCTCGACCGCCTGTTCAGCGCCTGCGCAGCCGACCGCTTCTGCGCCGGCACGTATCCCAACCTGGAGTCCGTCTTTTACCAGACCGCCGCGCAGTTGGACCGTGAACCCGCCCACGTCCGTGCCACCGACCCGATCAGCCTTCGAACGTTCTCAGACGTTGTCGTTAACGGCGACACCTTCGTCTCCACCATCTTCCAGGGGCTCTACTCGGAACAGGCCATCCCCGTCCTGCCGGAGGCGATCTATGAGACCGCGGCCGGGAATTACGGGCTCCTGGCGCAAGTCCTTGGGAACTCTCTCACCGATGTCGACATCATCAGCACGGGCATGTATCTCTCCGTACAGTGCTCGGAGGAGGTCCCGTTCAGCTCAGCCGAGAAGGTGCAGGCGGCAGCCGCCAACTTCCCTGCGCTGACCTCCCGTTTCGACTACGACAGCCGCTTCTACTTCAGCGTCTGCCCAGCATGGGTCTCGGTTCCGCCCGCCGACAAGGAGAACCAGCCGGTGAACAGCGGCATCCCGACCCTGGTGACCGCCGGCGAGTTTGACCCGATCACACCGCCCTCCTGGGGCCAGCAGGTGGCCGGCGCTCTCAGCCACAGCTACTTCTTCCAGTTCCCGGGCCTGGGCCACGGCGTCGCCACAAGCGGCGACTGCCCCACCTCGATCACGCTCGCCTTCCTGGACGACCCGAGCGTCCATCAAGCGCCCCACCGCCCAGTCGATCGCGAGACATCGAACCATTGACGGATGAGAACATTCGTTCTATTCTGAGCATCACCATAGCAGCAAACCGGAGGCGCCCCTTGTCCACCCCCTGGCGCGACGCCGTCGCCGGCCTTGATCTCGCGACGGCCGCCTGCGCCGCTCTTAATCTCGCCTACTTCTGCGCCCGGTTGGCGGCCCAGCCGCCGGAAACCGCCTCGCGCCGCGCGGCCGCCCTGGTGCTGGCCGTCGTCTCCCTCGCGACTATTGTTGAAGCGGTTGCGCTAACCGGCGCGGCGTGGCACGGCGACCTTCCGCTGCTCGCCTCGGGGCAATGGGCGCTTGTGCGGCTGCTGCCGCTCGCCGGCGCCCTCGGCATGTCGGCGCTCATCCTCCGGCGCTTAATCAACGAGTGGTGGTGAACGAGGAAAGGTGGTGGAACGATGACCGGACGCGCGGACGATATCGACTATCTGGCGCTCATGGACGAAGCAATCGAGCGCAAGGACTGGGAATCGGCGGCCGTCTGCATCCTTTACACGGCCCTTCGGCTGGTCGAAGAAATTGGCCCGGAGGCGGTGGAAGAGATGCTGGACCTGCTCTCCGACGAACCGTCACGGGGCCGTCAGACGAGGAAGCGCGGGGGGCGGCGCCGTGACATCCGCTCCTGAGGAGCGCAAGCACCGAATCCGGAGAAACCGCCCGGGCGAACCCGGTGGTCCCCCTGACGGCTTCTTCTACACCGGGCTGACGCCGGCGGAGTTGCGGCGGGTCCCGGCCGCCCAAGCGCTGGAAGGCCTGGACGACGAGATCGCGATGCTTCGCGTGCGGCTGAACACCGCGCTCCGGGAGAAGCCGGAAGAGCTTGCTTTGCTGCTTAAGGGCCTAACGATCCTGGTTCGCGCCGTCGTCGCCCAGTACCGGCTTTCGCCGCGCGCCAGCAAACAGCTCCACGATAACCTGGCGGCGCTCCTCGACCAGTTCGCCGACCAATTCCGCCCTTCGGACGCAGGATGACCGCATGCCCGTAGGGGCGAACCATCCACCGAAAACGAGCCATGCGTTCGACGACGTGCCGTGATTTGTCAACGGATTATCCCGCCGATAACGTGGACGGCTCGCCCCCTTACAACGGTTGCCGGCCGATAACGCGGACGGCTCGCCCTTGCACGGCACGTGAGCTCGACCAGACAGTAGATGTAGCGGAAGCTTCCGGAATGTAGCCCGGGGGCTTCAGCCCCCCGGCTGCTCTCTTAATAGTTTCGTGCCGCCCTGGAGGGCTGCTGCTAATATCCCGACAGCGGGTTGACGCCCCCGAACGCGTCCTGGAAGGGCTTCGCGTCCGCCGGCGGCGAAGGAATCTCCACCGACCCGTTGTATTCACGGAAGTTCATCACTATTTCCAGCGTCAGCGGCCCCGATACGCCCGGCACGTCGCCCAGGTCCAGGCTCCCGTTCGCGACCAATTTCCTGGGCAGCAGCGTGTGCGGGTCCACCCAGAAGTCCATGGTCAGCGGCTCCGAGGCGCTGAACGGCACATTGTTACCTAACCCCTCCAGCGACTTCAGCGCTTCCTGCAGGTCGATCTTCACCCGAAGGTGCGTGTACTTGACCCCGCCTATCTGCTCGTCGCCGAGGTTGTGCACGTCCGCCGCGTCCTTGACCAGCGACGAGTAGTCGAACGGGGCGTGCTCAGACATCAGGCTCTTCAACTGCTCGGAATCCGCGCCCAGGTCCGCGAGGGAGCCCCGGACCCAGCCGGTCGCGTCGGTGTGCATGTACAGCTGGTCGCCGAAGAGCAGCATCTCGAGCCGGCCCAGACCGCTAAGCTCAGCCACGCCTCCGGTGCTCAAGTCCATCGTCATGTGCATGCGGTCCGGCGCCTGGTAAGCGAAGTCGCCCGAGGCGGATACGTCGAACTGTCCGGCTGCCATCTTGAACGAGAAGTCCCCGTGGACGGACTGCACTTCCTCCTTCAGCTCTTCGGCCGACTTGCCCAGCGCCTCCCCGGCGTCCGAGACGAGCAGATCGGAGTAGTCCTCTCCGCCCTGGTTGCTGAACGACGTTGCGTCGTCACCGCCACCGCCACAGGCAGCAAACGACACGAGCGAAGCGGCGATTAGCAGCGCAGGCAAGATTCTGATGGACATACGCATAGTCAGTCTCCTCAGGCAGCCGGTGAACCGATACCGAAAAGTAAGAGCGAGGCGATAGCGTCACCGTTACACAAGCCCCGCCCTGACTATTCCGAGTGGCTAGCTTTCAGCCCGACGCTCGCAGCTTCCGGGCGTCCGTCGTCTTGTAGAGACGCTTTCCTGAAAGAATCCAGCTGGCTGACCGCTACAAACGGCCCATCCGGTCAATGCGTTCAAGAAGGCTACGGCCGGGAAGTCGAATCTTGAACACGGACTTGCGGGGCAGCCCAGTTCACGCCCGCGTGGACAGTCCTATGAACCTGCCTCTCGATTTCGCGATGAGTCATGGATCGTCACTGGCTAGTCGTGATGAAGCCGGCGAGAAACTGCTCGGGCATGGTTGGCATAGATTGAGCGTGCATCCGTTCTTGAACGATCTCAAAGGCCTCAGCTCAACTGCCGGCGGCACTCTGTTCCGCCGGAGCGGGTGCCGAAACACCGTCCGCGCCGTTAGTCCCGGCGGCCGCGTGCTCATACGTCATCCGGTAGAGGCGCGCGTAGAGGCCGTCGTGCGCAAGCAACTCCTTGTGCGTCCCCATCTCCGCGATGCGCCCACCTTCCATGACCACCACGCGCTCGGCGCCTCGCACCGTCGACAGGCGGTGCGCGATGACGAACGACGTCCGCCCCTTGAGCAACCGCTTGAGAGCGCGCTGGATAACGACCTCCGTGCGCGTGTCCACGTTCGCCGTCGCTTCGTCCAGGATCAAGATTCGCGGCTCGGCGATCACCGCCCGCGCGAACGCGATGAGCTGCCGCTGGCCCAGCGAGAGGTTTTGGCCGCGCTCGTGCAGGGGCGTGTCGTAGCCCTCCGGCAGCCGTTTGACGAAATCGTGGGCGCCAACGGTCTTCGCCGCCTCGACGATCTCGTCATCGGTGGCGTCCAGCCGGCCGTATCGGATGTTGTCGCGGACGCTGCCGGAGAAGAGGAACGGGTCCTGCAGGACGATGCCCAGCCGCCGCGTGAGCGAGGGGCGCTGGATGGCGCGGACATCGTGGCCATCGATCAGCACGCGACCCTCGGTCACGTCATAGAAGCGGGCGACGAGTGCAGTGAGCGTGCTCTTGCCGGCGCCGGTGGGCCCGACGATGGCGATCGTCTCGCCCGCCTTCACCTCGAGGTTGATATCGCTTAACACCGGGATCCCGTCCACATACTGGAAACTCACGTGATCGAACGTCACGTCCCCGCGCACATCCGGCAAGGCCAGCGCATCCTCCGCGTCGACGATCTCCGGCTTCGTATCCAGCACCTCGAAGATGCGCTGCCCGCCCGCCATCGCCCGCTGCAGTTGCGTGTACTGTAGCACCAGGTCGCGCACGGGATCGAAGAAGCGTTGCACGGAGATGGCGAAGGTGACCAGGATACCCACCGTTAGAGATCCGTCCAGCACCCAAAAACCGCCGATGAGGATCACCAGCCCGGTGGCCACCGCTACGAGCAGCTCGACCGCGGGCATCACGGCGGCTGTGATCCGGCCCGCCTCGACGTTCGCGCTCAGGTTGTCCGAGTTGACGCGGTCGAAGCGGCGGATGTTCTCTCCCTCCCGGGAAAGGCTCTGGATCACGCGGACGCCGGAGACGTTCTCCTGGAGGTTCGCGTTGACCACGGCAATCGCCGTCCTTACCCGCATGAACGCCCGTCGCGCCTGAGCCTGCCAGACTGCCATCACGACGACGAGTACCGGCACCACGCTGAACGTGACAAGAGAAAGCCGGACGTCCCTGAATAATACGAGGATGATAACGAACCCAAGCATCGCGAAGTCCTGTAAGACGGTGAGCAGACCGGTTGTAAGCAGGTCTTGCATAACCGCCACGTCGTTTTGAACGCGGGACATCACGCGCCCGACTTCGTTGCGGTCGAGAAAGGCGAGGGATAGCTTCTCGATGTGCGCAAACATCTCCCTGCGCAGCGTGAGCAAGATGTTATGACCGATGTAAGCGGTGCAAACTTGCTGGACATACTGGCTGCCCCAACTCACCAGTGCCAGCCCTATCATGAAAACACCAATTGCGCTAATCGCTTGCAGGTCTCCGGACGGCACATAGTCGTCGATCGCTATCCCGATTAGCAGCGCCTGAAGATTCGGCACCGCAGCAACAATAATCATTGCCGCCATGGAATAAATCACCTGGCGTTTGTACGGCTTGAGGTACGGGAAAAGCCGCCGGACCACGGCGTGGTCGTAAACGCGGCCTAGCTCCTCGTCATCCCAGCCGTCCGTGGTTCGCCGCAGCCCCGGCCGCTGCATGCCGGGGTGCCCGGCACTGCTCCAGCCGCCTGCTCCGTGCCCGCCCCAGGGCCCCATCAGCTATTCCCCCCGTTCAACTCTTGCGGGATGATGTGAACAGCCATCAACTCACTTGCCATGAACTCATCTTGTGCATCGCCAACCAAATCGAAGATGTCCCAGAGGTCACGGAAGTGGGCGTAGACCCAGAGCCCGGGCCACCGTGACTCAGGTACCGGAGCGATTTCGAATCGCGCTTCTGGATGAGAGGCCTGTATCAGGCCCTTCAGTTCCTCTATGTGAGCGGAAACTCTTTCTGTCTTGGCCAGCTTTTTCCGCGGCCGCCTAGCTACCGTCACGTAATCGCTCCTCCACAGAAATCACGATGTCTCGTGCAATTTGCAGAAGGTTTTGCGCTTCGCGCCTGGTTGTTTGTCTCGGTGTGTAATCAGCATCTGCCCGTGCGTCGAACGCCACTCTAAGCGCTCTCCGATAGCGGGCCGGGTACAGTTTGCGCCTGTACACCAGCCTGCCCTGGAACTGCGCCTGCACGAAGTCGTGCTCCCAGTTGCCTGTCGGCCCGATGTTTTCGTTCATAAGCGCCGCCACCGCTGCTTGGAAGGCCGCGTAATACGCGCTTCGAGCGCACGAATTGTACCGGCCTGCCACGAAATCATCGCCCGCCGATGCCAGACTCTCCGCCGATTTCCCAAGAAATGCATCAAGCTCTGCCAATCCCGCTCTAGCCGCCCGCCGCAGCTACCTGCTCGGCTTCCGCCTCTAGGTCGGGCGGCGGCGGCGCGAGCGCCTCCTCCTGGTCGCGCAGCTCCAGGTCGTAGATCTGCCGGTAGATGCCGTCCTTGCGTAGCAGCTCGGCATGCCGGCCGCGCTCCACAATCCGTCCATCTTGCAATACCAGTATCTGGTCCGCCATCTTCACTGTCCGCAGCCGTTGCGCGATCACGAACGTGGTCCGCCCCTCCATCAGCCGCGAGAGCGTCTGCTGGATCAGGTATTCCGTCTCGGTGTCCACGCTGGAAGTGGAGTCGTCCAGGATCAGGATGCGCGGGTCCATGAGCAGCGTCCTCGCAATCGCTACCCGCTGCTTCTGACCTCCCGAAAGCGTAATTCCGCGCTCACCCACCCACGTGTCGTATCCGTCTGGAAGGCCAGCGATGAAGTCATCGATGTGTGCTGCCTTCGCCGCTTCCTCGATCTGCTCCTGCGATGCGCCCACGGCCCCATACGCGATGTTGTCCCGGATCGTCGACGAGAAGAGGAACACATCCTGCTGCACGGTCCCCATCGTCGCCCGCAAGGACGCCAGAGTCGCGTCTCGGATGTCGATGCCATCGATCGTGACGCGCCCGGCGGTAACGTCGTAGAAACGCGGCATCAGGTTGACCACCGTCGTCTTGCCGCTGCCCGTCGGGCCCATCAACGCGACAATCTGCCCCGGCTTCGCGTCGATATCGATGTCTTTTAGGACCGGGCTGATGGCGTCGTATGCGAAGGACACCTTTTCGAACCGCACGTGCCCGCTCGCACCGTCCAGCACCAGAGCGCCCGGCTTCTCCTTCACGGCTGATTCGGCGTCGATTATCTCGAAGATGCGCTGGCCGGCGGACTGCGCGCGAGACGTGATCATGATGATCCAGCCCAGGCTTCGCACCGGCATCTGCAGCAGCGTAAGGTACAGCAGGAACGCCGTCAGTTCGCCCACTGCGAGGTTCCCGTGCGCGATCTCCCGGCCACCCACCCAAAGCACGGCGGCCGTCGCCACCAGCCAGAGTCCGTTCATCATCGGCGCGTTTTTCGCCTGTATCCGGCTCGATGTAAACGAGTCCGCGAACAGCGCTTCCGCCTCGGCGCCGAACTTCTGCTGTTCCAGATCCTCTCGGCCGAAAGCCTTCACCACGCGCGCGCCTGTCAGCGCTTCCTGGAGCACCGTCGTCAGCCGGGCCAGCCCGTCCTGAATCCGCGTCCAGATCGGCCGCAGAGTCAACGCCATCACCGCCGAACGCCAGGCGATGAACGGGAGGAATGCCCATATCACCAGCGTCAGCTTCCAGTTGCTCGTCAGCATCAGCGCCAGCGCCGCCAGGAGCAGGGCGAGTACATAGAACCCGCGCAGGACCCCCATGCTGACAAACCAACGCACAGCCTCCACGTCCTGCGTTGCGCGGGACATCAGTTGCCCTGTCTGCTGCTTGTCGTGGTAGGCGTACGAGAGCCGCTGCAGCCGGTCGTAGATGCTGTTGCGCAGGTCGTAGGCCACGCGCTGACTGATCCACTCGCCCAAGTAGGTCTGCCCATACGCGAAGACGCCTCGAAACACCGCCGCACCGACAATGGCAGCGGCGGCGAGGACGAGCAGATGCCGCTCGCCGGTGGCCACCAGTTCACCGTTGCGTGTCTCCGGCGCGAGGCCGTAGTCTATCGCCCAGCGGATAAGCTGCGGCATCGCCAGCACCGCCGCGCCGGAGGCGAGCACACACAGCACCGCCAGGGCGGTGCGGCGTTTGTAGGGGCCAAGAAAGGCCAGCAGTCTGATCGGATACATAGAAGGCAGAGAAGAAGCGCCCGCGCTCTCTATTGATTCTAAAGAACCCTTACGCGAACGTAAAGGCGAGATGGCATGGGTGCTGCCGCCCACCGTTAGCGCGTTGACAACTCCTTCTAGCGCGGACTTATAATTGCGCAGCTTACACTCAGGGGAGGCGCTTGCGCTCAATACCTGCCGGTTACTTCTCCGGCCTGCTGCTCGGCTGCGCCCTGGTAGCAGCACTTGTCTTCGCTATCTCCTCATCAAAAGACGCCAACGGCGCGTCGTCGTCGTCAACAGCAGGCATGGACGCGATGTCTATCGACATGGCCGTCGCAGGCAACACTGGGACGGCGCTCGGGAGCCTCGACAGCTGCCTCGGGAACGTGGACGCCGGCGCGACGATCACTTTCGACGTCACCGCCACCGGTATCCCGGAGACCAATCCTATGCTGGCGTTCGCCTGGAAGGTCTTCCTCGACGACTCGCTCCTCACGATAACCGCCATCGACAACAACTACCTGCTCGCTGCCAACCCGGACAGCAGCCTCCTCGTCGATGCAGACGCCACTCCCGATTCCAACATCAACGGCACATTCAACGATCAAGCCATCGATGTCTCATCTCAGAACGCCGAGTTTGAGTCTGGCGTTCTCACCCGGGTCACCGTCCAGGTCAGCGCCGAGGCAGCTACGGGTGTCTATCCGCTGTTCCTGTCAGGCGATTCGGCGCACATCGACCCTTCTAACTCAGTCTTGCTGCCGGCAATACTCAACCACGCCGCCGTCGCCGTCGGCCAGCCCTGTCCGGCCGACCTTCCGACACCCAATCCGTCGCCGGTGCCGACGCCGCAGCCAACGCCCGAGCCAACCGTTGAACCGACAGCAACTCCGATCCCACCGCCCATAAATGACAACTTCGCGGACGCCACCCGCATAACAAGCCTTCCGTTCAGTGATACCGTTTCCCTTGTCTCAGCCACCTCTGCGCCTGGCGATCCGGATCTATGTTTACTTGGATTTAGTGTTAGCATTTCCTCCGTCTGGTATGCCTTTACGGCGCCGGTCGAAGAAGACCTTCGGCTGGATTTCGCGGGCAACCAGTGGAGCCTTGCTACAGTATACCGTGGGGCGAACCGAGATGATTTGACAGTGCTTGACTGCAATTATGCGGTGTCGGGCGAACCATCGAAGATTAGCTTCCACGCATCAGCGAATGATACTTATTACCTTCAGATCGGTCAGCTCATTGAACCATACATGCCCAGCGGATCCCTCCAGGTTGATCTGGCCAACGAGCAACTGAGCTCCATATCAGGCAGAGTGGTTGACAGTGCCGGCAATCCCGTTGCCGGCGCTGAGCTTGACATCATGCCGGAGCGACAGTGTTGCTGGGGAACGGGCAACCGCTCCGTGTACAGCGACGACGCTGGGAATTACACTATGACCGACGTTCCGGCGGACAGCTATTACCTGTCCGCCTCCCACGAAACCTACCTCACCGCGTACTGGACTTCGACCGGGAATACAACCAACTCTTCTCCCCGTGAAGCGCTCTCCATTCCGGCGGATAGCGCCCTGACCGGGGTTGACTTTACGCTGTACCACCCCGGCGCCATCACAGGCCGGGTCACAGACACGCAAGGAAATCCTGTATCGGGCGCTGATGTCTATGCCTTCGGCGATGGCTCGAACTACTATCAGCCCGATGACCCACGCTATAATACCCGGACGGACGCGGATGGCCACTACACGTTCGCCTCCCTCAACTCGGGCAGTTACCGGGTAGTTGCCTCCGGCAACGGCTACGAGGTCTTCTATAATGACGCGGGTCTCCCCGGCATCCTCTCGGAGGCGACGAGTATAGCGCTGCCCCGGGAGTCCGTAATTTCGGGCATCGACATCACGCTGGGTCCCCTGCGCTACAGCACTATCTCAGGCACCGTACGCGACAACTTCGGGAACCCGATCAAAGGTGCATCCATCTGTATCCGTGGCCATTGTAGCTACTATCCCTATGCCGTAACCGACGACCAGGGGCGGTTCACCATCCGTTACCTCTCCAGCGGCGACTATACCCTCGACGCCTCGCATCCCCTTTATCGGACCGAGTACTGGACATCGACGGGCGGCACTCCCGCGGCTGGTGAAGCGGAGGCGGTGCACGTTGCCTCGGTGACCGACGTTACGGGGATTGATTTCTCGCTTACTAAACTGGGTGTGATCACCGGGCGCATCACCGACATGCGCGGTAGCGGGATATCCGGCGCCTCGGTGTGGGCAGACTCTGGCTGTACCTCTACCCGCGCCAACACCACGGCCGACGCGAACGGCTACTACACGCTCGCGGCCCTCCAGCCCGGCACGTATCAGCTCGGTGCCTCTGCTGACGGTTATGTCACCTACTATTACAGTGATGCAGGTTCCGGGAGCTGCTCGGGAGCCGATTCTGTGTCAGCGGCGCTCGACACAGTCGCCTCGGGAATCGATATCATGCTTCCCCGGGTAGCGTCCATCTCCGGTCGTATCCTCGACACTGCCGGGCGCCCGATCGCGCTCGCCAACGTCACCGCCGCTCGCGCGCAGTGCTGCGCCTCGGCCTCCGTCACCGCTAACTACCAGGGCGAGTACTCGATCCCGAACCTGCCGCCCGGCGATTACATCCTGCGCGCGTCTTCGGCGCTGTATACCACGGAATACTGGACGCCTTCCGGCGGCAGCCCGTACCACGGCCAACCCGTCCCGTTGCAAGAAGGCCATAGTATGACCGGGGTCGACTTCTCGCTGGCCAGACCGAGTTCCATCTCCGGCCGCATCACCGACCGCTACGGCAACCCGCTGACCGGTGCGGTGGTCGAAGCCGAGTCGACCGATTGCCGGCCCTGCTTCACAACTTCCACCGGAGGCGATGGCTCCTATTACTTCTTCCAGATAGCGATCGGCGACTACAAGATCAAGGCGAGCTACGAGGGACTGCTAACCGAATACTGGACATCGGCCGGCGGCACCCGCGATCCAGCAAAGGCCGAGCCGATTACCGTAGCTGAAGAGCAAACGGTGAAGGGAATTAACCTTTCGCTTGACCCCGAGGCCTGTCGAGCGGACGTCAACGGCGATAGCGTCGTGAATCACCAGGATGCTGTGCTTGTCGCCAGATCTCTTGGGACGAGAACCGGGGCGTCAAAACGCGCAACTGTGGCGTTCGACCTGGATTACGATGGGCGAATAACCATTGCCGACTTGCGCGTGGTCCAATCTGTCATCAGCGCGGGCACTTGCGCCTGAAGCTTACCAATTCATGAAACTGCACCACCATCCGGACACGGATTCCCTGTACATCGACTTGGGTCGGCGACCAGGCAGCGAATCCCGTGAGGTTGCCGACGGAGTTGTGCTCGATTTTGACGACCACGGAAACCTGGTCGGGATCGACATCGAGCACGCTTCCAAGAAGCTCGACCTCAAGACGCTAGACGCCGCTGGCATACCGGAGCCGTGACCCAAGCCCGGCGCAGCCTGCTGATCGCTGACCGCTGAAAGCTGTCAGCTTTCCGTTTGACCCCTCGCGCGGCCCGTCGCTATCATGATGGCGCTTTGAGCCGCGGAGCCCGGAAGGAGAAATCCCGATGACCCCAGCGAACGAGTTCCCGGGAAACGTCATCTACTACCTTCTCTTCCTGGGCTTCCTCGCCTTCTTCGCGTACTCCGCCTACACCCGCTTCGGCTGGGTGACGCGCGGCCACTGGCTCAACCGATTCGACCGCCTGATCGACCGCGTCGCGGGTCTCGTGCCGCTGCTCCTCGGCAACTCGCGCGTCGTCCGCCCCAACTACTGGTACTCCGGGCTGCTGCACACGCTCATCTGGTGGGGGTTCATCGTCCTCCAGGTGCGCACCCTCAACTTTCTCCTCAACGGCTTCGACCACAGTATCAGCCTGGAGAGCAACCTCGGCGTCGTCTACGACGCCCTGCGGCCGGTGATGGACGCCTTCAACATCCTCGTGGTCGTCGGCGTCGGCATGGCGGCCGTCCAACGCTTCTTCTGGTGCCCCAAGCGCCTCACACTGAACTCCGACGCCTGGATCATCCTCGGCCTGATCGGCTATCTGATGGTGACCGACGTCTTCGTGAACAGCTTCGAGTTCTTCCTGGGCTACGGCGTGTCGCAGCTCTGGGACGCCATCGGCCTCTCCCGCGGCACCGCCGAGGCGTTCAACACCTTCTTCTGGTACAACCACCTGCTCGACTTCCTGGTCTTCCTCTGCTACCTGCCTTACTCCAAGCACTCGCACGTGCTTACCATCGCGCCGCAGGTCTTCACGCGTCGACTGGAGCCGACGGGAGTCCTGGCTCCGATTCCGGACTTCGAGAAGGCGGAGAGCTTCGGTGCCGGCAAGCTGGAAGACTTCAGCTGGAAGCAGCTCCTGGACAGCTACACCTGCACAGAGTGCGGCCGCTGCACCGCCGCCTGCCCGGCGAACGCCACCGGCAAGCTGCTCTCCCCCAAGCAGGTCATCGTCGATATCCGCCACGCCATGGAGGAGCGCACGCCGTCAGTCCTGCCACGGCAGGCGAAGGCGGACGGCGCGGAGCCGCAGCCGCTCGTCGACAAGGTAGGGTTCGAGCCGATCTGGGACTGCGTGACCTGCGGCGCCTGCATGGAGGAGTGCCCGGTGTTTATCGAGCACGTGCCGACGATCATGGACATGCGCCGCTATATGGTGATGGAGCAGAGTAATATGCCGGAGACATGCAGCTCGAGCAGCGCGGCCACCCCTGGCGCGGCGCCCAGCTCACCCGCACGAGCTGGATCGAGGAGATGGCGGCCGAGGGCACGGAGGTGCCGATGTTCGACGGCTCGCAGGAGTACCTCTACTGGGTGGGCTGCACCGGCGCGCTGCAGGAGCGCAACGTGAAGGTGACGAAGGCGCTCGTCCGGTTGTTCCTCGAGGCCGGCGTCAGCTTCGGCGTGCTAGGCCCGGAGGAAGGCTGCTCCGGCGACCCGGCCCGCCGCCTGGGCAACGAGTACCTCTACCAGATGCAGGCCGAGCAGAACATCGGCACCTTCAAGGCAAAGGGCGTGCAGAAGGTGCTCGCCAACTGCCCGCACTGCTACAACACAATCGCCCACGAGTACCCGCAGTTCGGCGGGGAAGGGCTGGACGTGACCCACCATTCCGTCTTCCTCGCCGGCCTTATCGCCCAGGGCAAGCTGCGGACAGCGCACGTCGGTGCTGATCATGGAGCCACGCCCCTTCCCACTCGCCCTGAGGCTGTCGTAGGGCGAGCGGAGACAAACGGCTTGGCCGGTAAGTCCGCCACCTACCACGACCCCTGTTACATCTCGCGGCACAACAACATCATCGACGAGCCGCGCAGCGTCCTCGCCGCCACCGGCACACGCCAGGTCGAGATGGGACGCTGCAAGCGTGGCACCTTCTGCTGCGGCGCCGGCGGCAGCCACATGTGGGTCGAGGAGAGCCGGGGCGAGCGCATCAACAACGTGCGCACGGCCGAGGCCGTCGAGACCGGCGCCGACTTCATCGCCGTCGCCTGCCCTTTCTGCATGCAGATGTTCGAGTCCGGCCTCGGCGCCGTCCCCGAAGCCGAGCAGCGGGGCGTCCAGGTCTTCGACCTGGCCGAGCTTCTCGAACAAAGCGTCGCCTACAGTCGCCCTGCGCCATCGCCTAACGGTGGCCCGCCGCCGCCCGCGCCGACGCCGGCGCCCGAGGTCCCGCCGGAGCAGGTGGAAGCGGGCGAAACGCCGACGGTTTAGCCCGTAACGAATAGAGCGTTCGCTGCCTCATACAGCTAGTCGAGGCACAATGGACTTCCGAAACCCTGTACGCGAGGACTCTCAGCCGGCGGCCTTCGGCAGTCGAGCCATCGCCTACCTCATCGACTCAGCCGCCGCACTCCTCATCTGCGGCGCAGCGTTCTTAGTAGCGTCATTCTGTGCTGCTATTCCCGGGGTGCACGATCTCTTTATCACTGTCGCGGTCGTCGTCGTCTTTTCTTTACCGCTCATCTGGTTCGCCTATCAGTGGCTCTTCAATTCGCTCGGATGGAGTCCCGGCAAGCGTGCACTTTCCATCGTGGTGCAGAAGGACTTCGGATCGTATCTACTGCCGCATCCTGGGCCG
>VBJS01000102.1:16664-17583 GCA_005880055.1 Chloroflexota bacterium
GGGACTCACGTGATGAAGGCAGTAAACGAAGAGGAAATCGCCTCGATGACCACATCGGCGCCATCGGATTCGACTCACTCACTTAAATACAAGGACGAGCGGTTCAGCCTCGCTCCTCCGTCGCGCAGGGCGCTGTTTCGATCACTTGGCGTTTGGATACTGTATTTCTTCGTCGTCAATGTGATCTCGTCGCGAAGCTTGCTTCCATGGAAACAACCCATTCCGCTCCTGGTCGCCTTCGGTTTCCTCATTCTCGTTATCATCCTCTCGAGCGTACGCAGTTTCCGGTTCCTTCGAGGAAACGTGACACTAAACAAAAAGGGAATAGCGTACCCCGAAGGGCAGAGCCGGGGGCTCATTCGATGGGCGGATGTCAACAGCGTTACGGTGACAAACGATGGCGCAGTTATAGTCCGGTTTACCCAGAGGCACTGGTTTAGAAGCCCAACGGAGGAAACCGTGTCATTCGATGTCGAATCTCCTTCTCAATTCGCCGCAGATGTCAGGATGCGTGCGGAATCGGTGAAAGGTTCGGAGGTGCCAGTCCTCCATTGAGACGGGCTGTTAGCGTGTCGACTAACCGTCGCGAATTTGCATTGCGCCTGACCGGAACCGGCGCAGTGTCATACACTCACCGCCCATGTACATATCGACACGCATAGCCTCGCTTTCGCAGGTGTTCTGGGCCCTGTCCGGCATCCTACAAGCGCTATACTACCGTCCATGGCCGACAAGTGGACTGCCGCCGACATCCCTGACCAGCGCGGTCGCATCGCCGTGGTCACCGGCGCGAACAGCGGCATCGGCTTCTTCGCCGCCCGCGGGCTCGCCGGCGCCGGCGCCCGCGTCGTGCTCGCCGTCCGCAACGTCGAGAAGGGGGCCGAAGCAGCTCGCGCGATCAAGGCCGCCGTTCCGAACG
>VBJS01000265.1 GCA_005880055.1 Chloroflexota bacterium
CTTCGTCGCGCTCGCGCTTCCCACGGTCGCACAGTCGAGGTTGGATCTCGACGCGTTTGGCGGCTCGCCCTGGACGAGCGCGGATCGCATGAGGGCGTTCATGGACCAGTCGCCAATCACCTACGCGTCGCGGATTCGAACGCCGACGCTCATCATGCGGAACATGGGGGACTATCGTGTCACCCCTACGCACGCCTTCAAGCTTTATCTCACGCTCAAGAGCAACAGTGTGGAAACGAAGTTCATCGGTTACCCGCTGCCGGGCCATAACGCCGCCGAGCCGGTGCACCAGCGCGACGTGCAGCGCCGCTGGATGGAGTGGGTGGCACAACACTTTGGAGGGACGTCGACGACGTCGTCACAACAATGAAGACCCTGCTGTTTACTGCGGCCGCGTTTGTCGCCGGTCTGGCCGCGCCGCATCTCGTGGCCACTGTGGCCGCCAGTCGCCAACCCGCCCAGACGCCCCGCGTGCTCATGAGTCCCGGGGGGACCGCGCTGCGTGTCCTCGTCGATGCGAAATCGCTGGGGGGCAACGAAGTGGAAGTCGCTGAGCTGACGTTCCCGGCCAACAGCGACTCGGGCGATCACCGCCACGCCGTGACCGAGACGTTTTTCGTACTAGAAGGTCAGCTCGAACAGGTCGTAAACGGCAAGCCGGTCGCGCTCGGACCTGGCGGAATCGTGAGCATCCGATCGACCGACCAGGTGCGGCACAAGAGCGGCCCGAACGGGGCAAAGGTCCTCGTGATCTGGGCGCCGGGCGGCGAGATCGATCGCGTCACCGCGCGCTGGAAGGCGCGGTAAGGACTTCCAACTCCCAATACACAAAAGTCCAAGAAGCGGCGAGTACGCAGTCGGGAGTCGGGCATTATCCCGCCTCGCTCGCTCCAAGACGCAGTCATGCCGTACTTGCACCTGTTCAGCGAGCACGATGGCCGGCGAGTCATTCGGCCGCGCGCGCGAGACGCAGGCCCGAAAACTGCCAACGCGCCTCGGGCGGAAAGAAGTTACGGTAGGTTGCGCGAATATGGGAAGCGGGCGTGACGCACGATCCACCGCGCAGGACGTACTGGCCGGACATGAATTTGCCGTTGTACTCGCCAACCAGGCCGTGAACTGAAAACCTGGGAACGATTCTGTTCGGCCCTTCAACTGGTTGAGGTGCCGATCGAGGGATCAGCGCGATCAGGACGATCCGCCTGCTCAGCGGAACCTCCGGTACCAGTTCGGCCTCTGGCCATTTCGAATCTGCGCGACAGCGGCGAGCAACTCGTCTCTTGGATCGGTTTCCGCAAAGTGCTCGAGAAACTCAATGACATCGTTCCCCTGTCCCTCATCTATAAGCGCGCTGCAGAGACGCTTCCAGGGATCGTTGGGCCAGTCAGTCGGCTCGGGATTGTTTGGCGCTTTCATGGCTTCGCGAAGATAGCGCAGGGCGTTTGCCGTGTCGCCTTTCTTGGGATCGCAGCGCCATATTCCGGATCGCTTCGGAACCCGGAGGCGACCTTTGCCAAGTCCGCAGCATATTTTCGCGCCTTCTCCCATTCCCGGTGCGCCTCCTCGCGGTGCTCCGCATCGAAACTGTTCCCGTAGGAATAGGAGTGCCCAGCCAACCCCAAGAACAATTCGAACTTATCCCGGTCGGACAGCAAAGATGCCGCTTCGTAACGGCCCTCCTTAGGCAGTTCGCGAATCCGGGCCTGCCGATCAATGGTCCTCAGGCCTTCGAGCTGAGAACGCGCTTCGGACTTGGGATTCAGTGCCGCGGCCCGCGCCAGGTACTGTTTAGCCAGGGCCATCGAATCGAAGGTGGTATTCAGGCTTCCTCGTATCAGCAGGATCTGCGCGACGTATATGAGCAGGGCGTCATCCGTGGAAGACGCCAGCTTCCGGCGAGCTTCGCCGGCATCCGAGCCGCGGGCCTCCTCGGCGCTCACGGACAATACTACGAAGTTACCGAAATGCTCGTTGTGTGGAGGCCTGACCGCGGTGGCGCCCAGAATCATCGATGCATACAGCCGCCCGAATCTGGCGGCCCACGGTCCGCCGGGCTGAAGTCCCCGGGCTCGGACAAGCAGTTTTTCGGCAAGCGATTTGTCCGCAGCTAGCAAGAGGTAGGCGGCGTGGCTAAGCCCGGCGGCACTGGCGTCAGGCCGCTCAGCATAAGCAAGCCAGAGTTGCTTCGCTTGCGCATATCCTTCCGGGTCGGCGAGTGGATCGGCAGGGCCCACATTGATGAACGCGAGCGGGTGTCTCAAAAGATCGTCATCGGGGTGATTACGGATCAACCAGAGGATGTGCTCGCGTCGAGCGGCGACAACTGCAGGGCTTGGTTTTTCCGGCTGTCCCGGAAAGGGGCGCGAATAGAAAAGCAACAGTTTGAGACGAATATCGTAATCGTCGGGGGCTCAGGCGCGGAGTTCCGCATTTCAGCGTAGAACGGCTCAATTCGCCGGAACATCGCATTTTCCCGGACGATTTCTTCTCTCCGACGGAGCTCAGACGCCTGCACCCGAGCTAAAGCCTGCTGTTCCTCCTGGACTGTTGGGCGGGAGTGTTGGTGGCAGGTGACGCCCAGCACGATCACTGCGGCGCAACTGAGAGCGACCAGAATTTTGCGAGCATTCGAGAGCTTGTGAGTGGTCTCGTGTCTGCAGATGCGGTCGATTCGTTCTGCGAGCAACCCGTTGCCGTCCACGCCGATGCCATGCCACGAAAGACGGCCGCCTCGTCGATGGACCGCTCGGGCCATATCGACGAGGATTTCGGCGTAGCCTTTTGAATCGCCGATGGCGATAACGGCGGCGTCATCGCACGCATGCTCAGCTGTCGCGGCCAGCTCACGTTCCAGCCACCAGGCAAGCGGATGAAACCAGAAGAAGCAGCAGTTCAGGCGCGCGAGGAAGCCGAGGAGCGGATCACGGCGGCGCATGT
>VBJS01000126.1:0-1828 GCA_005880055.1 Chloroflexota bacterium
GCCACACCTGCCCCGTTCCGCTTCTGCCCGCTCGTCCTGACGGACAGCCAGTCTGGGAGGTACTCGTAGGACGAGCGGCGGAATGCGGCCCCGGTAATGCTCAACTTACGGCGCCAGCGCCACCGTCAACACGCCCGCCACAATCAGGCCGGAACCCCAGACGCGCGTGACGCCGTATCACTCGCCCCAAAGTTTGCGTAGTCGGGGTCTTCAGACCCCGACTACACCGCTCGAGCGGATAACGACTGGCGCCCGCCCGTCCTCAACTCAAGGTGCCAGTGCGACGGTCAGTACCCCCGCTACAATCAGCCCCGATCCCCAGACCCGCGTGATGCCGTACCCCTCGCCCAGCAGCACGACGCCGAGTGCTGTCCCGATGACAATCCCCACCTCGCGCGTCGGAGCGATATAGCTCACCCGGCTTGTCGTCAGCGCAGCCAGGACCAGCGTGTAGGCCGCTGCGGTGAGGATACCGGCGATTGCCAGCTCGCCTCGATGCCGGTCCCACGTCCGTAATACGGAAGCATCGCCGCTGAGCAGCACGAACGGGGTCAGCACAAACAGGTTGCGCGAGTAACAGGCGACGACGATGCCGGTCAGGAATGCCATCTGAGTCGCCGGGGCGGCGAGCGCCCGGGCCGGATGCGTGAGGTCGCGCCAGAGCCGGGTATCGATATGGACCGCGTAGATCCCGATGGCGATCAGCACGATGCCGCCCGCCGCCATCAGCGAGACGTGCTCGCCGAGCAGCAGCACCGCGAACACCGGGATCAGCGCCAGCCCCATCCCCCGCGAGACAGGATAGGCCGTCGATAAGTCGCCCAGGTGATAGCTGCGCGAGAGCAAAATACCGTAGGTGCCGTGCAGCCCGGTTGTGACGGCTCCGAGTGCCAACCCCTCGGCGCCCATCCCCTCAAAGAGGGCGAAGCCAACGGCCGGCGCGAGCAGTATAACGAAGGCGAACGTCCCCAGGCAGGCGAGAAATGCGCCCTTGTCCTCGCTCCGCTTCAACTGGAAGTTCCAGGTGGCGTGCATGAACGCCGACGTGACAACAAGAAGGAAGGCAACCGCGCTCACTGCGCGCTATTGTGTCACGCCCCCTGCAGAGCCGCGCGCTGTGGCGAAGCGAACGTCTGCCGGCCGCCCAAGCTGCCGCGTTCGCCGAATCTCGCCACCCATGTCATCCTGACCGCCGAAGCGGGCGCGCAACGGAAGGCCGCTCTACGGGAAGGGACCCTGCGGGGGGGGTGCGCGGGGATCGCCGCCGCTTTCGCCGGACGACGTGCGACGATGCCGCTAGCGGTATTGGAGGAGCTCGCCTCCTCTAACCATCCGCGATTTCAACCGCCACGACCGTCGCGTACGGATCAATCACCCGCTCGGGCAACTCAATCGTCAGCTCGCCCATCGGATCGCGGCTCACCGCCCCGTCAATGATCGAGCAGCGTGTGGTGAACGCCAGCGCCTCTCCGGTCGAGAGGGCCCGCGCCGATTTCACCCGCCTGATCGGCACGCCGCGCACGGTCATCGTCTCGTAAGGACGCATCAACAGGTGAAGGTATACGGTCTCGCCGCGGCGCGTGGACGGCCCGTAGAACTGCCACGCCTCCAGCCCCGGCTTCGTCCCGATGATGCTCTCGCCGTTCGTCGACATCCAGCCCGCGATCTCCTCCAGCCGCTCCGCCTGCTCCGGCGGCAGTCGGCCGTCTCCCATCGGGCTGACGTTGAGCAGGAGATTGCCGCCGCGGCCTGCCACTTCGCACAGCGTATGAATGAGCTGTCGCGCCGTCTTGTACTCAGGGTCTGAGGCGTTGTAGCCCCAGCTCTC
>VBJS01000126.1:1874-9900 GCA_005880055.1 Chloroflexota bacterium
GATCACGGTGTTCGGCTGCAGCCTACGGATCATCTCTTCCAGCTCGCGCGCCCTCCACTCCTCCGGCCGGCGCTCCCAGCCGCCATCGAACCAGAGCAGATCAATCGTGCCATAGTTCGAGAGCAACTCACGCACCTGCTCGAACATGTAGTCCAGGAAGCAGGGCCAGCGTTCGGGTACCGGCTGGATGCCGCGAGGGAACTGGTAGGGCAGGTCCGCCTGTGTGATCGCCGGGTAATCCGGGTGATGCCAATCGCTGAGCGAGAAGTACAATCCGACTCGCAAACCTTCCTCGCGCATCCCCTCGACAAACTCCCGCACGATATCCCGCCCGTATGGCGAGCGCATGATGGAGTGACCGGAGATCGCGGAGTCGAACATCGCGTAGCCGTCGTGGTGCTTGGCCGTTAGCACCGCGTACTGCATGCCGCAGCTCCTCGCAGTGCGGGCCAGCTCTCGCGCGTCCCACCGCTTCGGGTCGAAGGTCGCCGCCGAGGCATGGTACTGCTCGACAGGCACCGCCTGGCACTTTGGCAGCGCGAACAATCCGCCCACCAGCGGCCAGGACAGCTCGATTCCCTGCCGGCTGCTGTGCCCCCAGTGCACGAACATGCCGAACCGGGCGAATTGGAACCAGGTGGGAGACGATCCAGTCACAATGTCATTCTGAGCGAGTCGTCCTTTGCGTCACCGCTCTCTCGCAGCTGCGGGAAGGAATCCTGAGGTGGTGATTAGGGACCGAGCCACCTCTGTCGGGCTTCTGCTCATATCTGACCCGAAATTCCCGAACGGCTCGCGCCCCTCGCTTCTCGCTTCCCGCATTCTCGCTTCTCGGTTCGCGCCCCCTAGATCTTCCCGACCAGCCCCTGCAGGCACGCCCGCGTGCGCGCCAGCGAAGCCGCCGGGTCGTCCCCCACCGGGAACATGCCCGCTAGGTAGTCCGTCGCCCCCGCCGCTGCCAGCGCTCGCAGCTGCTGCTCCACATCCGCCTCCGTGCCCACGACAGCCACCTCCGCCGGCCCCGCAGCGCCCTCGATGTTCAGCACCCGCTGGTAGTTCGGCAGCGTTCCGTATATCTGGAAGGAGCGCGCGGCGCGCTCCCGCGCCGTGCCGGCGTCATCTGCGACCGCGACCGGCAGGCCCACTACTATGCGGGGTGCCGGCCGTCCTGCTCCGGCGGCCGCTTTCGTTATTCGCGGCACGATGTGCGTCTCCAGCGCCTTCCGCCCCGCCATCCAGGTGATCGTCCCGTCCGTCATCTCACCGGCCATCCGGAGCATCACCGGCGCCAGCGCTGCAATCAGCACCGGCAGCGGCTCCAGGCCGGCCGGCCGCTGCAGCGCCTGGCTCACCTTGAAGAACTCGCCGCTGAAGCTGGCGCTACCCTGCCGGATTAGCGGCAGCAGCACCGAGAGGTACTCCCGCATGTGAACCGCCGGCCGCTCGTACGGAATCCCCCACATCCCCTGCACCACCGGTGCGTGCGAGAGGCCGATGCCCAAGTTGAAGCGTCCGTTCGTCGCCGCCTGTACGGATAGCGCTTGCTGCGCCATGACGACAGGGTGCCGCGGGTAAGTGGGGACAACCGACGTACCCATCTCGATGCGGCTCGTCTTCTGCCCCGCCATCGCCAGTACCGTCATCGCATCCGGGCCGAATATTTGGCCGAACCAGATGCCATCAAATCCGTCGGCCTCTGCGTCCACCACCGCCTGCACCTGCCCGGCCACATCGTTTGTGCCGCCGAAAAATATCGAGACCTTCACGATCGCGCCTCGTTTCTCGTGTATTGCTGCTCGCGTCGCCAAAGCATACGCAGCCCCAAAGAGCGGTGTCAAAAGCTGCTAAGAACTGTCCGCGGACTACTGTTATCATTCCGTAACGTTGATTCCGTTGACATCTTTCCGGATGAATGTTTCAATCGAGCCAGCAAAACCAGGCCGAGTCCTTCCTCGGAAGGAGCGGGGGACCCAAACGTCCCATGGGGTGAATCTTTCCCGGGCCGGGAAGGAGGGGCAATTGGCTCTCAGCCCTAACCCGGCAGCTAACCTCGTAGGCCTGCAGAGGGCCGCACGCACCGCGGATGAAGCCGAGCCGCCCATCCCGGCTTCGCCTTCCCGTTGCTGCGCCCGCCACGCGTGAAGGAGGCGTAATGTCGAGCGCTTTCAAGCAGCCTGGCAGGCACTTTGACCTGGCATCTGCGCTCAAGGTCTGTCCCCAGTGCCTGGGCGATCTCGTCGCCCGGTCTGACTGGTCAGGTGACTACTACTTCTGTGTCCAGTGTCATATCCGGGCGGGCGATGGGCATCTGCGTCGCCGCCTGACCAATGCACTGCTGCCTGCCGATCCCGTTGCCGGCGCTACCTTATCCGCCCGGCGTACGCCACTGATGAACTAGGCGGCGCCTTGACGGCGGCACCCGGGCCGCCCCCCGGGGCCATCCGGAGGAGGAGGTGCGAAGACGATGCAGGAGCCACAGAACTTCCAGGCCCACCGCCACGACCAGATGCTCCACGGCCACGAGCACATGCACATCACGCACCACGCCAGGCGGGGCGGCGCTTCTGAAATAGAGCATCTGACCTCCACTCATGCCCACGAGCACAACCATCCGGCGCTGGAGCACGCCCACTTCCCACATGAAAACATGGAGCGGGAGCACCAGCACGAAGCCCATATCCACGACCATCAGCATCCCTCACAGAGTTAGGCACTCCCTCCCATGACTGACCAGGACCGCATGAAGGACGAGCCCCGGCTCAAGGAAGAAGACCTCTTCGCCGGCGCCGACCCCCGTATATTCGTGACCGATCCAGACAACACTGAAGAGGGACGTACCTTCGTCTGGGCTCTCACCCGCTGGTTCGAGCGCCTCGAGGGCGAAGAGACCGGCGCCGTCGAGTTTTCGCCGGTGGCCGAAGACGAAGACGAGTTGCGGGAATGGCTTTCCGCTCAGCAGCTGGAGATGACGGAACTCGACGACGAATACGCGCGAGAGGTGCGGGACGAGTTCCTGAACCAAACACCGCTCTACCCTGAAGCGCCGGAGCTTTCCGTTCAGGAGCCCAGCCCGGCCGACTGATGGCCCGCTTCTGGATAGGTACATCCGGCTGGAACTACAACCACTGGAAGGAAAGGTTCTACCCGAAGGGTACGCCGCAGCGGGACTGGCTTCCCTATTACGCCCAGCATTTTCCCACAGTAGAGATCAATTACAGCTTCTACCGGCAGCCGTCCGACAATAGCTGGGACGCCTGGCGAGACGCTGTCCCAGCCGGCTTTCGGTTCGCGGTCAAGGCTCACCGCTATCTCACGCACCGCATCCGGCTCAAGGACCCGGAACACACCCTCCAGCTCGTCTTCCAGGGAGCGCGCCGGCTCGGCGACCGGTGCGGCCCGATCCTTTACCAGCTCCCGCCCTACTTCAAACGGACCGGCGAAAACGAGGCGCGCTTGCAGAGGCTGCTCGAAATGCTTCCCGCCCGCTTCCAGCACGCCGTGGAGTTCCGGGATAGCTCCTGGTTCGGCGAGGAGACGATCAACCAGCTGCGGCGGCACGGCGTGGCCTTCTGTGCCTTCGACCGCGTGAAGCTAGAGCCGCCGCTCGTCGCGACCGCGGGCTTCGCCTATGTCCGTTTCCACGGAAGCCCGCCACGCTACCAGGGCAACTACACGGATGCCATGCTGCGCGACTGGGCAAACCGCCTGAATGCACTAAGCAACGACCTGGACGATGCCTATATCTACTTCAACAACGATTGGCAGGCCTTCGCCGTCGCCAACGCCATGAAACTGGCGAAGCTTCTCGGCGCGAAGCTTCCAGAACCGGCCCTCGCCTGACGCAAGTCGTCGCCCTTTGTCATCCTGACGAAGGAAGGATCTGGTGGGGCAGGGCAACACCCTCAACAGCCCACCCATTCGCGCCGCTTGCGCCCACCGCCCTGTCAGCCCACAATCGCTCCCAGCTAGCGGCGGCCGGAAAGGAGCCCAGCCTTGTACAGCAAAATCCTCCTCTCCCTGGATGGCTCAACGCTCTCAGAAGCAGTCCTTCCCCACGTGTCGAAGCTGGCCGTCGGCACTTCCGCCCGCGTCACCCTGCTCACCGTTAGCGAATCGGCGGAGCCCGCCGCGTCTTCCCCTCGCTTGCGCCCCGAACGGCTCATCGCCCACCCGCGGCCAGTTCGAGGAGATGACAGTCCAGCAGATGGATGTTGAGCGCCGCGCCGAAACCCGCGATCAGGTGATCGATCGCCTGAGCGAGGAGCTGCACCGGTATCTGGAAAACAAGGCCCGGCAACTGCGCGACCAGGGCATCGACCGAGTGCGCCGTCCGCTTCGGCCGTCCGGTCGAGGAGATCATAGAGCAGGCCAACGAACAGGGTGCCGACGTGATCGCAATGACCACTCACGGGCGCACTGGCCTGGCGCGCATCGTCTCCGGCAGCGTCACCAGCCGCGTAATCAAAGAAGCCGGCTGCCCAGTCCTCGCCGTCCGCCGGCCGGCCTCAAGCACTAACCAGCGGACCGGCCCCTGCCGTCATGTGCCCGAACCAGTACGACAACGCACGCTAGCCGCTTTGTCTCCTGCCCTTCGCCGGCAGCATCGCATCCAGCCTTCGCCGCGCTTCCGTGATTGAGCACGGCCGGCTCCACATCCCGTCCCACGGGTCTCCCTTGCGCCCCAGCCGGCGGAAGATGTTGCGCATGTTAAACCTTTGCGAATCGCCCTTCCCCAGTTCGCTCCAATCCAGCGGCGTCGCGACAGGCGCTCCAGGCAGGGCCCGGACGGTGTAGGGCGCTGCAATCGTCTGCGCATATGCGTTGCGACCCGTATCCAGGAACACCCGCTCTTCTCGCTTCTTCTTCCGTTCCTCGGTAGTCAGACTCAAGGGGTCTGCCAGCGCCAGCACCCGTGCCGCATCCCGGCTGAACGCTCTCACCCTTGGATATGTCGCGCGCCCGTCCAGCGCCACCGCGACATGCAGTCCACGCGAGCCCGTTGTCTGCACGTATGGTCTTAGCCCAAGCTCCTCCAGGAGCGCCTTTGCCAAACGCGCCGTGGACCGCACCTTCCCGAAATCAGCGCCCGGCGGATCAATGTCCAGCACCAGCAGGTCCGGGTTGTGCAGTTTCCCCACCCGGCTCATCCAGACGTGTAAGGTGATGGTTGCCTGGTTCGCCAGGTAGGTTAGGCCGGCCGCTGAATCGCCGAGCGGATGTGTGACGTAGCCGCCTTCCTTCTTCACGCGCACCCGCTCCAGCCATGAGGGAAAGTAGTCCGACACGTCCTTCTGAAAGAAACCCGGCCGGCGAATCCCATTCGGGTATCGAACCAGCGTCAGCGGCCGGCCGCGAATATGCGGAAGCATGCGCTCCGAGATGCGCTGGTAGTAGTCGATCAGATCCCGCTTGGTGATGCCGTCCTCCGGAAACAGCACCTTGTCCGGGTTCGAAATCTCGATCGTGCGGCCGCTGACGGTTATCGTGCGAGCCATCGCCAACTGATCGATTCTAGCACCATCCGCCGCCGCCGCTTCTGCTACGATAGCCCCGTGCGCATGATTTTTCCGAGTCAGCGCCAATGACGCAGCCGGTGGGTGCCGCCATCCATCGCATACTCGTGCCGCTGGACGGGTCGCAGCTTGCTGAGGAGATCCTTCCTTATGCAATTGAAATTGCGCGGCGGGCCGGCGCGGAAGTCCTCCTCCTGACCGCCATCCAGCCCGTCGGCATCTGGAACGCCACCGCTTCAGCGATCAACTGGGAGCAGGAGGAGAAGAGCGCCCAGGACTACCTCGACGCAGTCGCGCAGCGTCTCACTGCTGATGGCCTCCGTGTCCGCACTCAGCGCGAGCACGGGGATGCCGGCGGCGCGGTCCTCCGCGCCGCCGAGGAAGCAGACGCGCGCATGGTCGCGATGACCACACACGGTCGGTCTGGCATCGGACGCTGGCTCTTTGGCAGCGTCGCGGACCGAATTATTCAGTCGGCGAACGTGCCGTTGCTAGTCATCCGGGTGGCCGAGGACCGGGAGCCGCGGCCGGTCGACTTCCAGAAGATACTGGTCCCGTTGGACGGCTCGGAGGTCGCCTCCAGCATCGTGCCCCTAATTGAGGACTTCGCCCGCCTCTTCGGCGCCTCGCTGGTCCTCTACCACGCCGTTTGCCTATGACCGGCGATGCCCTCGAGGAGATGCAGAAACAGGCCCGCGAGCTACTTTCCCGCGCTGCCGGACACATTCAGGCCGGCGGCCTGACCGCGACGACTGCCGTTTCCATCGATTCCGCTGCCGACGGCATCCTGAACGCGGCCTCTTCTACAGGCGCCGGCCTCATCGCCATCGGCACGCACGGCCGCTCCGGGCTCGGCCGCGCCGTCATGGGCAGCGTCGCCAACGATGTCCTCCGCCGCGCGACACTCCCCTGCCTTCTCCTGCATCCGCGCGAAGCCTAGCAGCCGGCCGGGCGCCGGCCGCCTGGCCAACCGCTACCACGGGTCAGGCTGCCGAGGGAATTGCACGCTGGTGCCGCCGATCTCCGCCACAATGCGGAGATGCCATGCAACAGCAAGACAGTTCAACCTGACACCGCTCATAGGGAGACGGCTGTTTGACCGATCACAACCGGCGACAAGGTCAGACCATAGAAATTATTTCCGCGAATCCGATTCCAAACACTCGGCGTATAACCGGTTAACACGGCACCCGTGACAACAAGCCGCTAAATCATCCGCCCCCGCAAGGGGCGAAGGGAGGATGACATGCCACTGTCACGACGAAGGTTCGTCAAGACCGCCGCAGGCGCGGTCGCCGGGCTCGGAGTGATCGCCGTTGTCCCGGCCTGGCTGCTCCGCTCCCGGGACTCCGGAAATACCGTCCGTAACTCCTCAGGCGCCGCGGGCGCCCAGGACCCGGTCGTCGTCTACATCCGCGACGCGGCCAAGGGAGAGGTTGTGCTGATGTCGGGAACTCAGGAGGTTGTGCGGACGGACCGTGTCCTGGTTCGGCATCTCATTGACTGCTGCAGGGAGGCTTAGGCATGTCCTCACACCGCGAAGCGCCCGCGATTTCCAAGGACCCCGTCGCCGATAACACCGATCTCTACGCCTTCGTTAGCGCGGACCAACCTAGCACTGTCACGATCATCGCCAACTACATCCCGCTCGAAGAGCCGGCGGGCGGACCCAATTTCAACCTCTTCGGTGACGACGTCCTCTACGAAATCAAGATCGACAACAACGGCGACGGCGTAGAAGACGTCACGTACCAGTTCCGCTTCACCACCCAGATTCTCAATCCGGAGACGTTCCTCTACAACGTAGGCCCCATCGCATCTCTCGCTGACCCCAACTGGAACATGCGCCAGACATACTCCGTCACCAAGGTGCGCGGCGCCCGCGGCCATAAGGAGACGGTGCTCGCGGAAGCGCTGATCAGCCCGCCGGTCAATATCGGCCCGCGCTCAACCCCGGACTATCCCAGCCTGGCGAACGCCGCCATCCATACCCTGCCCAGCGGCGAGAAGGTCTTCGCGGGACAGCGAGAAGAGGCTTTCAACGTCGACCTCGGCTCTATCTTTGATCTCGGGACACTGCGGCCGTTCCAGAACCTGCACCTGATCTCGACGCCGGCAACCGGCGGTGTCGATGCCAGTAAGGGGTTTAACGTCCACAGTATCGCCATACAGGTGCCCAGGACGCACGTGACCCGGAACGGCTCCGCTCCCAGCGACCCGCTGGATGCGAACGCCGTCATCGGCGTTTGGGCCACGGCCAGCCGCCAGCGCGCCCTCATCCGGCAGCCCCAACCCGGACGTCAGCACGAAGCCGGCCCCTGGGTCCAGGTTTCCCGCCTGGGCGAGCCCCTGATCAACGAGGTGATCATCCCCCTTGGAAAGAAAGACTACTGGAACTCCACCTACCCCGCGGACGATTCGCAGTTCATCCAGTACTACAACAACCCGGAACTGGCCGGTCTCCTCCCGGTCCTCTATCCCGGCGTCTTCCCGAACCTCGCGACGTTAAACGC
>VBJS01000093.1:0-5158 GCA_005880055.1 Chloroflexota bacterium
GCCTTGCGGTCGAAGAGCTTTTCGCCGTCGGCATAGAGCTCCAGGCGGCCGCCGCCGACGGGGATGATCGTTACGGGAGCGTCTTCTTCAAACTCGTGGAAGATTTCGGTCGCCATCCAGGCGGCCAGAGGCAGGTAGCCTCATTCGATGCAGTACTTGATTTCGATCCTGATGCGTCCGTCGTACCGGTCTTCAAGCATCGTGGGCTCCAATCTACTCAGTCCAGCCCGAGATCGGTCTTTTCCTCATCGCTCATCATCTCGGGGGTCGAGGGTGGGTGGAATGTAAACTCGATGTCGACATCTTTGACGCCGGGCAGGAGGTTGAGGTTCTCCTGTATCTGCTCGGTAACGATGGGGCCGATCGGGGAGGCAGGCGGGGTGAGCGTCATAGTGCAGTTCCGGGTCATAGACCTCGCGGAGAGCCTCTACCACTACGTCTTCGGTCACCATACCAACGTTCCTTTTTCCATCTTACCAATTTCCAAATGTCGGCGCTTGACTGAACCTGATTTGCCGCTCATATTTCAGATTAAGCAGCCGGTCACGATATCATGACCCGCCGCTGGCCAAACGGGAGGGGGTAGACGAGGCGCCCGGAACGGCGCCTCGTCTCGTTATGCGGCGCCTGATGGCGGCGATCCCCCCGCGAGCCGCTCCAGTGCTTTGAGGAGGGCCTGAGTGCCTTCGCCGCCGAGCCCCTCTTCCGTTAGCCGACCGAAGAGCAGGTGGGTGATCACCGTCCCCGGGAGCGATGCGCCGGACTCATGCGCGCTGTTGAGTGCGTGGCGGAGGTCCTTCGCCTGGTGGGCGACTTTGAAGCCGGGCCGCCAATCCGCGGCGAGCATCTTAGGGGCCAGATTCTGCAACTGCCAGGAGTTGCCTGCGCCGGCGCTCACGGCCTCGAGCATGCGTTCCGGGTCCACGCCCGCCTTTCGGCAGAGCGTGATCGCTTCGCAGACGCCGAGGTTGTTCAAAGCGACAGCGATTTGGTTGCAGAGCTTCACTACCTGGCCGCTGCCGCTCGGACCACAATAGACTATCTTCTCGCCGAGCACGTCCAGCACGGGCCGGCAGGACTCGAATACGGCCTCGTCGCCGCCGGCCATTATGGACAGCGTGCCGTTGACGGCGCCCTGCTCGCCGCCGCTCACGGGCGCGTCGAGCATTTCGATTCCGGCCTCGCGAAGCCTCGCCGCAACTCGGCGCGTGGTCTCGGGCGAGATAGTGGACATATCGATATAGGTCAAACCCTCGCGCGCGGTTTCGATGATCCCGCCGGGGCCCAGCGCCACCTGCTCGACGTCCGGTGAATCGCCGACCATCGTGATGACGACATCGGCCTGTCCGGCCGCCGCCCCGGCGCTGGCGGCCTCGCGGGCGCCTTCTGCGACCAGCGCGTCGATGCCGGGCTTGCTGCGGTTCCAGACGGTGAGCGGATATCCGGCGCGGAGCAGGTTCCGGGCCATGGGCCGGCCCATGATGCCGAGTCCGATGAAGCCGAGTTTTAGGGGTCTGTCTGCTGACCGCTGTCCGCCGTCTGGTGGGTCGTCGTTAGCCATGGGCTAATCTCCAGGGTTAGTGGGACGAGTTTGTTTGACAGTTTAGAGTGTCGCGCGGAGTCGGTTTCGATTAAACGTTATTCAATCGTGATCGTGCTACCCGATTCTGATTTGTGAACCCTGATGCGACGGCCTATCCTCTCTGCAAGCTCCTCGAGATGGGTGACCATGCCCACCATGCGGTTGCCATCAGCGCCGATCACCTCCAGGGCGTTGACGACGTCATCGAGTGTTGAGACATCAAGATTGCTGAAGCCTTCGTCGATAAACAGACTCTCGAGTGTACCCGAACCGGCGTAGCGCTAGCGACGCGAGGAATGTCTCTCCGCCGCTCAGTGTCTTCACTGAACGGGTCTCGCCAAGATTCCAATTATCAGCCACCAGGAATTCCTGCCCGTCGACCCTGAATTCGTACCGGTTACGGGAAATATCAAGAAGACGATGCGAGCCGTCCTGCGCCAGCACTTTCAGCGCTCGCTCGCGAATATAGTTGGGGAATCCAGTCACCCTCAGCAGAGTAGCGAGATCTCTCGCCAGCGACCCGGCGGCGCGAGCCTCCTCCGCTTCCGCTGCGATCCCCTTCGCTTTCGCAATTCCCTCTTCGATCCGTTTGATTTCCGTCGTTGCCACGCCGATCTGCTGGTTCACCTGCCGGTCCACGGCATCCGCGTCCTGGAGCCGCTTGTTCAGCGACCCCTTCGGGCTGCGGCCGGCCTTGAGCTCCGTGCCTACGTCATGCCAGGGGTTGGCCGACGCCAGCTGCTGGAGAGTTGCCACGGCCGCCCCGGCGTCGCGCGCCGCACTCTCCGCCTGGTCCCGTGATGTCCGTGCCGGCCGCCTGGATCGCAGCGGCCTTCTGGTCGCGCTCTTTGGTAGCGTTCTTGATTTCGTCTGAGAGTCGCAGCCGCTCTCGCCGCGCCGCTTCCTGTTGCTGGATAGCCGCCGTTATCTCCCCGAGGTCAATCGACTCGCCCTCCAGGAGGCTCTTAACCCTGTCCGCGCGCTCGCGCGCTTCCTCCCGGGCCTCCTCGAGTTGCCTCCTGACAGTCTCAGCGCCCTGTCGCGCCAGTACCAGATCCCGGTCGGCGACCTGCTCCGCCTTTTGGGCGTCCCCATGCGCCCGCTGTGCCGCGCTGAGCAGCTGCTCAGCCTCGTCCAGCACGTCGTGGGCCTCCGCCGCCAGCGACGTGATCTTTTGCCCGCAGACCGGGCAAGGATCGCCGCGCTTCAGCCCGCGGCGTAGTCCCGCCGCCACGTTCTCCCGCTTCGCGGCCTCAGCGCGGCTTGCGGCGCTGTTGACATTGTCGCGGGCCGCCTTCACCGCCTTCTCCACCTCGGCCGCCCGCTTCTCTGCCTGCTTGATCCGCGGCCCCGCTTCCTTCGCGAGCGCCTCGGTCTCCGCCAGCCTCTTCGCGGCGCGTTCGGCCTCCTGCGACGCCGTCCGCGCCTCCGTGAGGCGGTTGTGCATCTCCGAGTCGTAGGTGCTCGCCTCCAGTTCCTGTGCCAGCGCCGCGACCTGCGCGGAGAGGCCGTCCACCGCCTGCTGCCCCGACTCCAGGACTTCGTTGGCGGTCATCAGGTCCTTCTCGGCCGCGTTGAGCGAGTCTTTTGCCTTAGCACCCTGCTCCATCGCCGCTGACAGGGCCTCAGCCGTGTGCAGGGCATCTGAGAGCGCCTGTTTCGTCATGTTCAGGTCAGCGGCGCGCTCCCGGTGCTCCGCCAGCTGGGCGCGGGCCGCTTCCAGCGCTTCCGGTGTCGCCCCGGCGTACTGTTCGAGCGCCTGCTGCAGGCCGGCTACCCTCATGTCATGGGTCGAGGCGATCTCGTTCGCGCGCTGCATCATGCGCTGGTAGCGGTCCAGGCGGAGGAGTCCGTCAAGCACCTTGCGGCGCTCCTCGGGCTTTCCAGCAAGGAACTTCTCGAACTGCCCCTGGGGGAGCAGGATGGCCCGCACGAAGCCGTCGTAGTCCATCCCCAGCAAGTTGGTGACGTAGTCCGTGGCGTCGCGTGCCCTGTCCGCCTCGGGCAACCACCCGTCCGATCCGGCGTCATAACGGTCGACCCGGGCGGTCGGCGCTCCCCTGTGTCCTGTAGCGCGGTGCACCCTGTACCGCGAACCCTCGCTTGTAAACTCCAACTCGACCGACATTCGCTCGGCGCCCTGGCTGATCATCTGCCTGATGTTGTCTCCGACTCGCGGCACCTCTCCGAACAGCGCGTACGTGACCGCGTCGACCAGCGTGGTCTTGCCTGCGCCCGTAGGCCCCGTGATTGCGAACAAGTCGAGTCCCGAGAAGTCGATTTGCTGCTTCTCCTTGTAGGCCGTGAGGCCCTGTATCGCGAGCCTAACCGGACGCATCGACCTCCTCGTAGAGGCGGTTGAACAGCGCCATCAACTCCGCCGGAGGCTCGTTGCCGGCGTGCACTCCGCGGTAGTAAGCCGTGAACGCCTCCGCCGGCGACTCCCTGTGGACGTCAAAGTCCAGCACGTCGTCCTCCTCGGATGTTTCCCGTACTGTCTCGATCTGCACGGCGTTTGGGGCGATCTCCCGCACCTGTTGAGCCAGCCCGGGCGCGGGCCGGTCCGCCTTCAGGAAAACCTTCAGATATGCGTCCCCGACCTCCGCGGCCAGTGCCTCCACGGCCTCCAGCGTTACGCCGGCTTTCGCGGTGCCCAGGTTCCGGAGCTGCCGGATCGATTTCAGCGGCGCATGCTCCACCCGCGCCCGTTGTCCAGGCGATATATCGACTATGTTGACGCGCTTCTCCTGACCCGCCTCGCCAAAGTCGACCTGGAGCAGGGAGCCAGAGTAATAGGCATTGGCGAGCGGGAATTCCTGCGGCATGTGGACGTGACCTAGGGCGATGTACTGTGGAGCGGGCTTGGCAGGCAGTAGAGCCCGCGGCAGGGTGTATGCGATCCCGGTATGCAGGGCGCGCTCGCCCCGGTCCACGTCCGCAATCTTCGAGTCATCTAGCAGTACATGCGACATCAAGATATTCACCCTGTCCGAGCGAAAGCTCTTCGCGAGGTGTTTCATCGCGCCGGCAACGCCCTGAGCGTACTGGCTGAACTTCTCGTCGCCAAACCACAACTTGTCGAAGTCCTGCACCTTTCTCTCCGGCACCCAGGGCAACGCTGCGACGATAGCACACTCTTCTTTATCCCGGCTGGCCACCTCAACGATCAACGCACCGTCGATCTGGGGTTCGGCACGCACGTGCAGGTCGACCATCTCTAGGACCCGGGCGAACGCGCTTAGCCGTCGAGGGTTGTCGTGGTTTCCTGCTATCATCACCGCAGGAATTTGCTCGGCTATCAGCTCTCGTAAGAAGTCGAATACTATTCGCTCGGCTTCCGGCGGCGGAGCGACCGAGTCGAAGATGTCTCCGGCGACCAGGATGCAATCCACCCTCTCACGCTTGGCGATGTCCAGCACTTCGGCCAGTGCGGCCGCGTACTCGGCGTCGCGTTTGATAGATTTGATCGGTTTGCCGACGTGCCAGTCCGAGGTGTGCAGAAATCTCATCGGAGCGCTCGGGGGATGCCTTCCGGTTCCGCCACTTCATCCGGGCGCGTGGCCCAGGCGGGGAAGG
>VBJS01000093.1:5165-11309 GCA_005880055.1 Chloroflexota bacterium
GGCTTGAGCAGCGAGGCGCGGGCGCGGGCGGCCTGCGTTAGGAAGCCGTATTCACTTCGCTCTGCCTCTGCGGTGTCCAGGCGGCCGACGACGCGGTAGGAGGAGTTGGCGACGACCCGGCGCTCGACCTCGCTCGCCGTCTGCTGGGCGCCGATCAGAATAACGCCGAGGCTGCGGCCGCGCTCGGCGATGTCCAGGACCACTTCCTTGATGGGGCTCCAGCCCTCTCGCGGGGCGTACTTGTTCAGCTCGTCGAGGACGACGAAGACGAGGGGCTCTCGTTTGCCCTCCTTGTCTTTCTCGTCGAGGAGCTGCTTAAGGATGACGCCGACGACGAAGCGCTTGGCGGCGTCGCGCAGGTTGTTGATCGCAATCACGTTGAGCTGGCGCTTCCCCCAGTCGATCCGGTGCTTTTCCTCTTCCTCGCGGCTGCTCAAGCGGCGGACCAGGTGGCCACAGGCGACGGCGGCGTTGGCGAGGCGGCGAAGGAACGCGCCTCTCGTTGCTTCGGCCACGTGTCCCTTCGAGAAGATGGCGTCCGAATTGTCTGTGATGTGCTCTACGAGGGTCTCGAAATCGGTAATGCGCTCTTCGCCGATCTGGGCGTGGCTTTCTTTCGGTGGCTGGTGCCGCGTGGAGTCGGCAAGGTACCGCTCGCAGACGTTGACGGCGAAGGAGAGCTGGCTCGTCTCCGTGTCGCCCTCAGCAAAGAGGAAGCGGAGCAGACGGCCCTGGCAGAACTCGCGGAGGGACCAAACGTAAGGGGTGACGCCTTCCAGGCGCGTCCCCATGCCATGCACAAGCTCGAAGGGTGAGTGCGGCGAGGCCGGGGACCACAGGCCCACGTCCTGGAATGGGCCGCAGGGCAGATTGAGTTTGGTGTACTGCTCCGCTGCCTCACCTGGCAGGCCGGCGTTCGCCTTATCGGCGAACATCAGGTCTTCGCCCTTGACGTTGAAAATGACGCCGCGAGCATTGTGCCGGTTCATGCCGAGGACGTCTGAATGAAAGAGTCCGTAGAGGAGGAAGAGGGCGTAGCTGGTCTTGGTAGCGACGCCGGAGATGCCCGAGATGTTCACGTGCGCGCCCCGCGTGCCGTCCAGGAAATCCAGGTTGCCCCAGATGACATCGCCCTCGCGGGAGAGGCCGGCGGCGAAGCGGTTCTTCATGCGGTCGAAGTAGAGCGCGATGTCGCGCGTCCCGGCCTTGGCGCGGAATACGGTTTGGCCCGGTGAAGGCGGAACAAAAACCTCCGGCTCGATGCGCGTGACGGAGACGTGGGCAGCAGTCGCGATGCCGACCGGCAGCACGCCCTCCGCCACTCGGAAGACGTCGGAGTCGAACTTGGCGCCTTCGTAGCGGGCGCGCACCATGTCCACGATGCCGTATATAGTGATCTCCTCGCGGCCCGGGACCGGAGTAGTGACGGCAACGATGTCGTCGAGCTGGAGGTAGCTGTCCTCGGTCACTCCCACCCAGAACTCGAGGGGATGAGCGGGGTCACTGCCGAGGACGCGGCCCACTTCCTGGCTCATGGGCCGCTCCCCTCCCTGGTGTCGGCTTGAAACCTGACCACCGGGAGAGAGGAACTGCCGCTGAGAAGTAAATGCCGGCTCATACACCTGCTCCCTGCCGGTGGAAGTGGACCTCGATGTGCCGGCGGATCCACTCGTGGTCGCCCAGCTCATGGCGGAGGAGCGATTCGAGCGCGGCGATGGGGTAGAGGTTCTGCGGGGCTCGCCCATCCCAGGCGGAATCGGAGGCGAAAGCAGGGAGGTGCTGCGCCGTTAGGTCCGCGAGACGGATCGCCTCCTCGCGGCCGATGCCCGCCATCGTCTCCACCTGCACGATTCCCGCCAGCGGGTGCTCGATGATCCGCGGCGAAGAGAGCCGCACGTACCAGGAGTAGACCGGGTGCTCGTAGGCGATCTCGAATACGGGTGTGCGCGTGCCCGGCCGCAGGTCACCCAACACGGTGGAGTAGGGGCGCTCCAGGTAGACTGTGCGAATGCTCTTGGCGACGCCGACGGCGTGGGACTTGCGGGTGGGCTGGAAGGTGAGGCGCCCGTCTGCGATGACCAGTTCATGGCCCTTTTGGATCATCTGTTGGCCCAGTTTCGTCTCGCCGTCACGCCGTACCCGATCCACTGCGCCGTGCCAGCCTTCTGGCCCTTTTTCCGGCTCTGATTCGGGCTCGAAGCGGAGGCTCGCGCTACCGCACGCCACGTCGAAAGGATCGCATCGCTCGCCGTCGCCAAGCGCCACGATGCGGCGGGCGGTTTCGGGCTCCAAACGTGAACCACCCTCTCGCACGACCGCCGCGCCGATGCCTACGGACACGAACGCCCCGTAGACGAGCCGGCCGTCGTCCTCGCCGATCACCCGGGTCTCGACGCGCTGAACGCCGTCGACGAAGACGATTGTGTCGGGGCGGGGCATCGGCGCGGGCTGGACCGGCTCCCAGACTTCCGTCTCGACGAAGAGATCCACCGGGCGCGCGGGTGTGCGGGTGTCGTCCAGCTTCAGGGCGGAGTCGTATGACGGCTCCCATGGGTCGATACGCAAGGTAAGCGGCATGACGTTTCTGCAATTCTAGCGGAGAATCGCTCCCTTCCCAACGGAAGCGCATGCGGAATATGTTGGCAACAGGCAAATGGCACTTCGCCTTCGGAAAGCTAACGTTGGAAGGAAGAAGAACGAAGACTTAGAAGGCAGGGACCCCCAGCAGTTCGCGGCCCAGGATGAGCTTCTGTATCTGGGTGGTGCCCTCGTACAACGAGAGGCCGATGGCGTCGCGGAGGAGGCCTTCGACCGGGTACTCGCCGAGGTAGCCGACGCCGCCGTGCAGCGATATGGCTGTGCGGGCGGCTCGAACGGCTGCCTCGGTCGCGAACTGCTTCGCCATCACCACAGCCTTTGTTGCCGGCAGACCCTCGTCGCGGGCGCGCGCCGCCTGCAGCGTCAAGAGGCGCGCCGCTTCACAATCGGTCGCCATGTCGGCCACCATCTCCTGGATCAGCTGGTGGCCGGCTATCGGCTTACCCCATTGCTTGCGCTGGCCGGCGTAGGCGACGCAGGCCTCCAGACAGGTCTGTATGATGCCGACGGCGCAGGCGGCGGTGGAGGTGCGGCCGCTCTCCAGTGATGTCTGGGCGATCTTGAAGCCGTCGCCGGGCTTGCCGAGTAGCCGGTCTCCGCCGACACGGAAGTCATCGAAGAAGAGAGCGGCGGTGTTGGAGGCGTGGAGGCCTAGTTTGTCCGTAATCACGCGCCGTTCCAACTCCGGCGACTCACCATCTACGATGAACGCCGCCAGCCCTTTGTGGCGCGAGCCGGGCTCGGCCTGGGCAAAGACAATGATGAGGTCGGCTAGGGAGCCGTTGCTAATCCAGAATTTGCTGCCGCTAAGCACCCAGTCGTCGCCGTCGCGCCGTGCCGTCAGCTCCAGGGCGGCCGGGTCGGAGCCAGCGTTCGGCTCCGAGAGGGCGAACGCTCCCACCTTCTCGGCGTGCAACAACTGCGGCAGGTAGCGCTGCCGCTGCTCTTCGCTACCAAAGGAGAAGACCGCCGTGCCGACCAGGGAGAGCTGGACGGTTAAAGCGGCCGTGAAGACGGACGGGCTGGCGCCGCCGACCGCCTCGCAGATCAGCACGTAGGACACATTGTCGATTCCGCCCCCGCCGTAGGCTTCCGGAAAGGGGCCGGAGAGGAGGCCCGCCTGGGCCATCTTAAGCATGATCTCCAGCGGGAACTGCTCGTCGGCGGCGCGGTCACGGACGTGCGGCTTTATCTCGCGATCGGCGAAACGTTTAGCCGTGTTATAAACCATAGATTGGGCTTCCGTCAGATGCACGCGTAATCTCCCGCCGTTAAGCTCAGATAGCAAACAGTCTAACACCGCATCCCGGCTGCCCGTGACAGCGCAGGTGGGGACTGTGGGGTAGTGGCGAGAATGAGGAGCCTACAAATGAAATCCGAGCAAGCGATACGCGTCTACGTGGTGGCCGGCTTCGAGGCTTTGCACACAGGACTGGTCGCAGCTATCACCGGCGCGAGGGACATGAGCCTGCTGGGCTCTGCTTCCACGCTGGAGCAGATGCTTGACGATGACTCGATTAGGGACGCAGACGTCATCGTGCTGGAGGCGCAGTCCATCAACCGGGCGCAGATGGCCGTTGTAAGCCACAGACTGCGGGAATGGCTTCCCGGCATGCGCGTCCTGTTCCTGGGCAGCGATTCAGACTCGCGCTCGATCTCGCCGGAAGATATCCCCGTTTACATGACTATCAATACCATTGGTTTCCTGAAGATGGAAGGCGCGGTGGAGCGTATGTTGCAGGCCATCAGACTCATCGCATCCGGCTCCTTCGTCTGCGAGACTGACCTGATCAAGCGAATCTTGACGCGGTTGACGCAGTGGGCCAGCTACAGCCCCGACGAGGGGGCGGGACACCTATCAGAGAGAGAGGCGGAGGTGCTGGGGCTGGTGGCGATGGGCCGCTCCAACAAAGAGATCGCACAGGAGCTGTTCCTCTCGGAAGGCACGGTCAAGGTGCACGTGAACCACATCATGACAAAGCTGGGGCTGGAGCGCCGGACGGAACTCGTGCGGTTCGCGATAACCAAGGGATTCGTACCGACGGACGACTAGAATAGGGCGGCCGGCGGGCAGCACAGTCAGGCTCTGCTTCCAGTAGTACAATGGGCAGCACCGGCGAAAACGCGACGAACGGGGGCTGCCCACAACTTGCGCGAGACTTACGACCTTATCGTTATCGGCTCCGGGCCTGCCGGTGAGAAAGGGGCCGCTCAGGCCGCCTACTTTGGCAAGAAGGTTGCGCTCGTGGAGCGCGAGTCAGACCTGGGGGGCGCTTCTTGCAATACCGGTAGCCTGCCCAGCAAGACGCTGAGGGAAAGCGCGCTGGCCCTCTCCGGCTTGCGCGCTCGCGACCTCTTCGGTGTCGATCTCGCAGTCCGTAGAGGAACAACAGTGCAAGACCTGCTTGTGCATGAACGCCGCGTCACCTCCGCGGAGCGGGAGGCCATCGAGCTAAACCTGCGTCGCCATGAGGTGGATGTCTACCGCGGCCGGGCGTCCTTCGTTGATCCGCACACGATCAGCGTGAACGCCGATGGCAAGCCGCCGCTCGCGATACGAGGCGAGGTTATCCTCATTGCCACCGGGTCATCACCGCTGCGGCCGGCCGCGTTTCCCTTCGAACACCCCCGCATCTGGGATTCTGATCAGGTGGTAAACATGGACTTCATGCCCGGCCGCATGGCGATAGTCGGCGGCGGCGTGATCGGCTGCGAATACGCCTGTACCTTCGCGGCGCTCGGCGTCGACGTCTATCTCGTCGATGACCGGACGGAGCTGCTGTCCTTCCTGGACAGTGACATCTGGTCCGTCCTGCGCGAGGCGATGACGTCACTGGGCGTGAGGTTCGTCACCGGCGAGCGCGTGGTGCAATGCGCGCCTGAGGAGGACATAGTCCGGCTCACGCTGGCGTCGGGGCGCTCGATAGATGTTGAGGCAGTCCTTGTCGCAGCCGGGCGCCAGGCCAACACGGACGGCCTTAACCTCGCGGCCGCCGGTCTTGCCACCGATGGCCGCGGGAGGATCGGCGTGAACAGCTCTTACCAGACGGCGGTGGCCCACATCTACGCGGCGGGCGATGTTGTCGGTTTCCCTGCTCTCGCCAGCACGAGCATGGAGCAGGCGCGGCTGGCGATGGTCCACGCGTTCGAGTTGAAGTACAAGAAATCGGCGGCGCGTGTCTTACCGCTGGGCGTTTTCACCATACCCGAGGTGAGCGTTGCAGGAGAGACGGAGCGGTCTCTGCGAGAAAAAGGGGTGCCGCACATCGTCGGACGCGCCTACTACCAGGGCAACGCGCGCGGGAAGATCATCGGCGATACCTCGGGCATCTTGAAGCTCCTGTTCCGAGGGGAAGATATGAAGCTGGCGGGAATCAGTGTGCTCGGCGAGAACGCTTCAGAACTCGTGCACGTCGGCGTCATGGCGCTGATGCTCGAGGCGGACTACACGGTGTTCATCGAGACCTGCTTCAACTACCCCACCCTGGGGCAGCTTTACAAGTACGCCACCTACGACGCCATGGGCAGCCGGGCAGCGGGGTAGAG
>VBJS01000093.1:11536-12259 GCA_005880055.1 Chloroflexota bacterium
CCCCGTTGACGGACTGCTGAATCGTCTTCCAGGACTTCGTCGCAGAGTCGTACGCCCAGTTGTTGGAGTAGTACAGGGCGCTCGTCTTGCTCGACAGGACCGTGAACCCGATCGTGTCGCCGCCACTGGATGTGCACGTCGGCGACGTTGTACAACCCTCGTGCGCATCCAGCCTGAGCGTTACGCCGCCATCGATGCTGGTAAGGACACCGGAGCTGCTTACCTTGTAGATGCTGGCCTTGGTGTAGATCGTCACATCCTTCGCCGGGGTGCCGCTGGAGAAAGCGATCGACGTGATCGAGTTCGACTTGATGTAGTACGTGCCATCGGCCCGCTGGAGCACGAGCTGGATCTGTCCCTGCGGGTTCGTACCCTTGTTGTTGTACTGCATGCCGACGGCGTAGTTGGCCGTAGTGGCATCGCCGTAAGTGCCGGCGGCGCTAGTCAGCTTGGTGATCCCGGCGGCGCCCTGCATTGAATACTGCGTGGGCGGAATGATGATCGTGACCGTTGGGTGAGCGGCATTGTAAGCATCGGACCCGGGGGCCGCGCCCGTCTGCTGGGTGTTCTTGTACGAGCCTCCGAGCTTCACTTCTATCAAGTATTCCTGCGCACCGTACTGTCCTGAGCTGAGAGTGACCACCGTATTGGCGGTGCCGGTCGCTGTATCAGTGTTGGAGACCGGGCTGACCTTCACATCGCTTGCCAGGACCTTACCCGTCA
>VBJS01000094.1 GCA_005880055.1 Chloroflexota bacterium
CGGAGGGGGCGCGGCCCGAGCTGATCAGCGGCCTGCAGGCGCTGGGCGCGGAGGTCGACGAGGTGGTCCTCTACCGTGCGGCAACGCCCGCCAAGGCGCCCGCCGAGGCGTTGGAGATGCTGCGGCGGGGGGAGATCGATGTCGTGACGTTCACATCGAGTTCGACGGTGCGGAACTTGGCGGCGATGCTGGACGGCGACATTGAGACGCTGCGGCGCCCGCTGATCGCGTGTATCGGGCCGATCACGGCACGCACGGCGGAGGAGCTGGGGCTGCGCGTGGACGTGGTGGCGGCGGAGCACACGGTAGAGGGGCTCCTTGGCGCGATTGAGGCAGAGCTGGCTCATGACTGACCGCTCGTCTCTCATTACTGCCGTCGACGCTCACTTTCTCGCGCCGGAGGCGCTGGCGCGTGTGCGGCTGTTCTCTCGGCTCGGCCGAGACGTCGAAGGCTGGTTCAAGGGTGAGCTGGCGTACGTCTTCGACTCGCTAAGGCGAGAGGGCGCGATCGGCGAGTGGCGCGCCAACGTGCCGTTGCGCGAGGATGGCCGCCAGCGCTGCGACTTCCGGATCGTCCTCAGCGGCGAGCCTCTCTGGCTCGAGGTGAAGGCGCTGCCGCAGCGTAGCAGCAGCGGCGGGCGCGTGGACCCTGGCTTCTTCCTCCAGAAGGGCGGGCCCGGCGATGTAACGGAGGACCTCGTGAAGCTGATGCGGGTGCCGGACGGAGAGTCTCTCGTCTTGCTGTTCGCCTACCCGCGGCCTGACCCGGCCGGCTGGTCCGAAATCATGTCGGCCTACGCTCGGCGCATCACGCCGATCTCTTTCCGGGAGGAGAGTCGCCTCGACGATTATCCCGAGGAGCTCTACGTCTGCAAGCTGTCGCTTGAGGGAGGGTTCTGAACATGGGTCTCACTCACCTGGAGCTGGAAGTAGCGAGCCCAGCAAACCTCGATCGCTGGGAGAAAGTGGAATGCCTTGTGGACTCGGGTGCCGTTTACTCGGTCATCCCCGCGCCGCTCCTGGATGGGCTCGGGATTACGGCCATCGACGAGCAGGAATTCCGCCTTGCGGACGGCGGTGTCATTCGCAGACGCAAGGGTATAGCCGCGTTCCGTTACGGCGAGCGAGTAGGTGGCGCGGACGTTATTTTCGGCGAGGCGGGAGACATGAGCCTGCTGGGTGCGTTCACATTGGAGGCACTCGGGCTGTCCCTTGATCCGCTGCGGCGAGAACTGCGCGAGCTCCCGATGATCATCGCGTTACAGGAGGAGTCCTAGTCATGACCACGATTACTCGCACGCTGCCTGCCGCCTTCTCCCGCTTCCGCCGGCTGCGGCGCACGGCGGCGATACGCGCGCTGGTCCGCGAGACGCGGCTCTCGCCGAGGGATTTCGTGTACCCGCTGTTCGTTACGCACGGTGAGGGCGTCCGCGCGCCGATATCGCCGATGCCCGGGCAGTTCCAGATCTCGATCGACCAATTGCCGAAGGAGACGGAGGCGTTACGCTCGCTCGGCATTCCGGCCGTGTTGCTGTTCGGTCTTCCCGCCGAGAAGGACGAGCTTGGGTCAGAGGGTTATGCGCCGGACGGCATCGTCCAGGAGGCAGTGCGGGCGCTGAAGGCCGCGGCGCCGGATCTGGTTGTCATCACGGACGTCTGCCTGTGCGAATACACCTCTCATGGGCACTGTGGCGTCGTTACGGTCGAGGGCGAGGTGGACAACGACGCGACGCTGCCGCTGCTCGCGCGGGCTGCTGTCTCGCATGCGGAGGCGGGGGCGGACATCGTGGCGCCCTCGGACATGATGGACGGCCGTGTGGCGGCGATCCGGCCGGCGCTCGACGACGGCGGCCACGGCCAGACGCCGATTATGGCGTATGCCGCCAAGCAGGCCTCCGCCTTCTACGGCCCCTTCCGCGTCGCCGCCGATTCGGCGCCTCAGTTTGGCGACCGGCGGGGCTACCAAATGGACCCCGCGAACAGCCGTGAGGCGATGCGCGAGATCGAGGCGGACATCGAGGAGGGCGCGGATATCGTCATGGTGAAGCCGGCGCTCCCGAACCTCGACATCATCGCACGCGCCCGCGAACAGTTCGACTTGCCGTTGGCCGCTTACAACGTGAGCGGCGAGTACGCGATGGTGAAAGCGGCGGCCGCCGCCGGCTACCTGGACGAGCGCCTGACAACACTGGAAGTGCTGACGGCGATCAAGCGCGCGGGCGCGGACATTATCATCAGCTATCACGCCAAAGAAGCTGCACGATGGATGTAGGTCCACAGATCGACGCAGAGCCGCAGATTCCCGCAGATTACTCGCAGATTGTCGTTGGTAAAACGAATGATCAAGACGCGGTGAACCAACTCGAATGACGCCGGCGGAAGAACTAGGCCGAGACCCGGCCGAGCCTCAAATCAATTTGCGTTCATCTGCGCCAAATCTGCCGGCATCTGCGGCTGATCGCTCCCGCTCGCGCGCGCTGTTTGGGCGGGCTCAGGCGGTGATGACCGGCGGGGTCTCCTCTCCGGTGCGCGCCTTCCGCGCGGTGGGCGGGGAGCCGCCGGTGGTTGCCTATGGGCGGGGCGCTCAGGTGTTCGATGTGGATGGGAACGCGTACATCGATTACGTGACGGCTTACGGACCGCTGATCCTGGGCCACGCCCACCCCAAAGTTTCCGGCGTCATCGCGGCCGCTGCAGATCGAGGTACGGCTTATGGCGCGACAACCGAACTAGAGATCGAACTGGCAGAGCTGATTACGAGCGCGCTTCCATCAATCGAACTTGTGCGATTCGTGAACTCCGGGACCGAGGCGACGATGTCGGCGCTGAGGCTGGCGCGGGCCGCAACCGGCCGCGACAAGGTGTTGAAGTTCGAAGGCGGCTACCACGGTCACGCCGACGGCCTGCTCGTCCAGGCGGGCTCCGGCCAGGCGACGCTCAGCCTGCCCGACAGTCCCGGCGTGCCAGCATCCTGGGCCGCGGACACGTTGCTGGCCCCATACAACGATTTGGAGGCGGTCCGGAGGACCTTTGAGAAGCACGGCAGCGAAGTGGCGGCCGTGATCGTGGAACCGGTAGCCGGAAATATGGGAGTGGTGCCGCCCGCGCAGGGGTTCCTGGCCGGACTGCGTTCCGTGACGCAGAAGCACGGCGGGCTGCTCATCTTCGATGAGGTGATCACCGGATTTCGGCTGTGTTACGGCGGCGCCCAGAGGCTCTTCGGCGTTGAGCCCGATCTCACCTGCCTGGGCAAGATCATTGGCGGGGGGCTGCCTGTCGGCGCTTACGGCGGGAGGCGGGAGCTGATGGAAATGGTTGCCCCGATTGGGCCCGTCTACCAGGCAGGCACGCTCGCCGGCAACCCGCTGGCGATGGCGGCCGGTATTGTCAGCCTGAGCGAGTTACAAGATCCGACAGCGTATCAGCGGCTTGAGGTGAGCGCGATCTACCTGGAGGACGGCCTCCGCCGCTCTGCACAGCAAGCGGAGGTCCCGGTACAGATTAACCGCGTCGGCTCAATGCTCACCCTCTTCTTCGCGGACTCGCCGGTGGTCGATTATGCCTGCGCGAAGCGCTCCGACACCAAACGCTACGCGAAGTTCTTCCATGCCATGCTGGAGCGGGGCGTCTTTCTTCCCCCATCGCAGTTCGAAGCTCTGTTCGTCTCGCTTGCCCATACTGATCCTGACATCGCCGTCACCGTGGATGCGGCCGCCGAGGCGCTCGCCTCGTTAAGGAACAGCACTTCGACGGAGAACTAACCGGGGCGATTTCCGGCGCCCGATTGTTCCCCGTCAAACAGTTATTGTCAGGGCGACCCGTACTCGCTATACTACTGGCGACCCGTCCCGCAATTGTTTAAGTAGGTGAACTAATGAAGGTATCTTCGCTCCAGGAAAACCTTAACCGCGGCCTCTCGATCGTCGGCCGCGCGGTGCCGGTACGCAGCACGCTTCCGCAAGCGTCGCACGTGCTGCTGGCCAGCGATAACGGCCGGCTGAAGCTAGTGGCAACCGATCTTATGATCGCCTCCACGTGCTGGATCGGCGCTACCGTGGAAGAGGAAGGAGCCGTTACGGTCCCCGCCCGCCTGCTTACGGATTTCGTCGCTACCCTCCCGAACGACCGCATTGATCTCACCCTCGGCGACCGCGGCCGGCAGCTCCACGTCCAGTGTGCGCGGAACGAGGCGACGATAGCCGGCATGGACGCCGCGGACTTTCCGCCGGTGCCGTCCGTCGATGACGGGTTCTCGCTGCGGCTCAACCCTCGCGAGTTTAAGCGGGCGGTATCGCAGGTAGAGTTCGCGGCAGCGGCGGACGACACGCGCCCGGTCCTGACAGGCATCCACACGCTGGCCGAGGGCCAAGAGCTGACGCTGGCGGCCGCCGACGGTTTCCGCCTGGCCGTACACAAGCTGCCCCTAAGCCAGGAAGTGCCCGAGCGGGTGGAGGTGATCGTCCCTGCCAGGGCTTTGCGAGAGGCTGTCAGACTGATCGGCGAGGACGAGGAACCGCTGGAGATGGCGTTCAACGGTGCTCGCTCACAGGTCCTCTTCAGGCTCAAGAGTGTCGAACTGGTTGCGACTCTAATCCAGGGCACCTTTCCCAACTACAGTCAGCTGATCCCGCAGGCTTACCAGAGCCGCGCAACGATCGACATGCGTCAGTTCCTGCAGGAGACGCGGATCGCGGCGATCTTCGCGCGCGACGGCGCGGGGATCGTGCGTTTGCAGATGGAGCCGGGGCAAAACGGTACACCGGGCAAGATGACGATCTCCGCCCGCGCTGAGGAGGTGGGAGACCACCGGGGCGATATCGACGTGAAGCTGGAGGGAGAAGCGGCCAAGATCGCCTTCAACAGCAAGTACTTGCAGGATGTTTTGCAGGTACTGGACGCAGAAGCCGTGCACCTGGAGACGTCCAGCCCTTCCAGTCCGGGCGTCATCCGCCCCATCGGCACCGACGACAACTACGTACATGTCGTGATGCCGATGTTCGTGCAATGGTGACCACCGCCGGGCACAGACGTTAGGGAGCGTGCATGTCGGTCTTTCCGGAGCCCCTCGTCTCGCCTACCGCGGAGCGTATCCTCGCTCACACCTACAAGTTCGTGCACGAGGAGTGGCAGCACCGGGCGCGGGACGAATCTCCCGATCAAGGATTCGAGAACCAGTTTCGTGGATATTGTGCTATGAACGGGGGTGGATGGGCCGTCTCCCAGACGAGAGAGATGCTCATGGGCCTGAGCCTATCCACAGCCTCGGGTGTCTCTCATGAGATAGACCTCACCGTTCGAACGCAGAACTCGTTGGCGATATTCGAGCTTAAGAACAAGGCCGGCACTCCCTTCGATAAGAACGACGTCATCGTATTCTATGCAAAGGTACTGGATTATGTGTGCGCTAGTCCCGATCTTTGCCAGGGGGAGTTAAATTTGGTCGCACTTTCAACGACTGTCCCGGATATCCATGGCATCACGGCCTGTTTGGGACTTGGTATTCACCCAATCGCGCCTGGTCTAAGGCCACTGCCCTATCTCCAAACGTACGGGCTGCGGATGGAACGAATGATGGCATCCGGTTTGCCTCTATCGAAGGACTGCGTTGATCTGTTCGGAGACTTTAGTGCCGAACTGAACCAGCTGCTTATCGCCCTGCAGAACGTCTGGCCCTCGGCTAGGTGGGCCCGTCAGTCCGAAACCGCATTGTTCGTAAAGAGGGTGCCGCCCATCGATTTGGATAATGTCCCATTCCGCCTGCTCTCCTTGAATAATTCGTTTGGCCAGCTGCTCTCTGGATTCAAGGCAGCGGAGTCATCGCCTAGATGAACATCACAAGCTACAACGTAACAGACGTTGCCTATCACTACATCGGTCTGCGCGTCCTTGAATCCAGAGAG
>VBJS01000100.1 GCA_005880055.1 Chloroflexota bacterium
AACTTTCGCGATTCCCGTAACCAGGCCCGAAGTCCGGCTACCTTGGCTCCGCGACAACCAGAGATTCGCGGATAAAGCGAGAGAAGCGCACAAAGTGAGCCCAGCCTCGCCCGGGCAGACGGTCACCGCTGCTCAGCTCCAAGCCTTCGTCGGGCAATCCGCCGCCAAACAGTCTGCTGTCATGCTTAACAGCAAGTACGCCGTCACACCAGCCTGCCGTTATACCAGCCCCCCATGCCTTCGCTTATGATTCACGCTCGGCCAGGAGGCGAATAGCTAGTCGCACCAACGCACTCTTGCTGCGGCCGCGGCGTCCCCTCCTGCGCTCGGTCAGCCACAAGTTCTCGAGGACGTCAATGGTGTCACGATCAAGATAAAAGGTTGCTTTCAGGAGCGCCTGGTCGTCAGGCTGTTGTTCCGGTGAACTAGGCTGGGGGTAGGCATCTACACCAGCACTACGGTGTACGGGTGCCGCTTCATACGCTCCGTAAACGGCCTCCAGCCCTCGGCCCTTCATGGATACCCTCTTAGGCATGGTCGATCACCTCCGTTATTCGACGAAACGCCTCGGCGGCGTCGCTTCGTGGATCGAATTCCAAAATAGATTGGCCGGTGATGAGGGCGTCAGCCACCTTCACCCGCTGGGGAACGATGATATCGCTGACGAGTGGCCCGCAGATGCGGCGGAGTTCGTCCAGGGCCTCGCGGGCATGAACCGTCCTTGGCACTTTGACCGGCAATATCGCCGCGATCCGGAGCCGGGGGTTGAATCGCTGTTGGATTCCCTTGATGGTGGCGAGCAGACCGCCCGGTCCTGAAGCGGTACAAATAATGGGAAAGGCTAGGGGGCTCTGGCGCGGGCGCTCTCCAGAAAGATTTCCAAGTCTTCAGGGCGGATGCGCCACAGTCGCCCTAGCTTGAGCGCCGGCAGCCTGCCGCGACGCAGCCATCCATAGACGGTCCGCTCCGTTACCTGCAGTCTCTCCGCCCCTCTTGGCGCACACCGCAGGGGAACCGCTGGGTTGAGCCTGGTCCGATAGTCCTTCCAAGGCGCGGTTACGACGCGCCGGCCCGCGTGAGTTTCCCCTGTCTGTCTGAGATTCAGTTTCATTTGCAGGGCAGGATACGAACGTTAATGCGAATTAATAAGAACCCCAAACGGGGCGCGAAAAAGTTGTTCCGAGAAGTACGCTGAGGTCTACGAGCCACATCCTTGCGACCAACAGCCAGGCGGCCTCGCGGTTGCCACATAAACGGCGCCGATAAGCGGCCAGGCTCCTTCGTTGCGATATCTGGCAGAGGCCGCTGACGCGCGAGGCGATGTTGACGGCGCCGCCGTAGACGTTGTTGTCCTCGCGGATCACGTCCCCTGCATGCAACCCGAGGCGCAGCGGCACTTGGGGATCTCCACCGGTATTCGTCCCGTATACTTGAGGAGGGGAACCTTTACGGCGGCGTGGTGAATGTCGCGTCCCGGATTAGCGAGCTGTCGGCGGCGGGGGAGGTGCTGGTATCGGAGACGATGCGGTCGCTGGCGCGAACGTCCACCGGCGTCCGCTTCGAGGACTTTGGGGAGCAGGCATTGAAGCGGGTCGAAGAGGCGATGCGCGTATGGGTGCTGCAACAGGCGTGACGGCACAAGACCAGCCGGAAGGCATCATCACCGTCCTCTTCACCGACATCGTCGGCTCCGCTGCCCTCAAGACCGCTCACGGCGACGACGGCGCTCAGGACCTCGTGCGCGCCCATTTCGACTTGCTGCGACAGCAGATCGACACCCATCGAGGCCGCGAGATCAAGACCCTCGGCGACGGCCTAATGGCCACCTTTGTCTCCCCGCGCAACGCCGTCTCCTGCGCCATCGGCATGCAGCGCGCCCTTGCAGACGGCAATCGCGCCAGGCCCGATGACCAGCGGCTTCAGCTGCGTGTCGGCCTCAATTCCGGCGAAGCCATTCGTGAAGACGGAGACCTCTTCGGCTCCACCGTAGACGCCGCCGCTCGCATCTGCGCAAAAGCCGCCGGCGGCCAGATCCTCACCTCAGAGACCGTCCGCGGCGTCGTGGGCGCGACCAAAGATATCCAGTTCGCCGACCGCGGCCGCTTCCGCTTGAAGGGCTTTCCTGACCGCTGGCGCCTCGTGGAAGTCGTGTGGCAGGAGAAGGCGCCGGCCCCCCGCGCTCCCGTCCTCGCCGAGCGCACCCCGTTCGTCGGTCGCGAGGTGGAACGTGCAGAGCTCCGGCGTCTCCTCGAGCAGGCTATCGGCGGCCACGGCGCCCTAGTGATGATCGGCGGCGAGCCCGGCGTCGGCAAGACGCGGCTATGTCAAGAGCTGATGGCCGAGGCTCGCCAGCGTGGTATGACGGCCATGATCGGCCACTGCTACGAGGTGGAGGGTGCGCCGCCCTACATACCCTTCGTGGAGATACTGGAGGCCGCAGCCCGTATGTTCCCCCTGGATGCGCTGCGTAATGCCCTGGGCGACCACGCGCCTGAGGTGGCCAGGCTGATGCCGGAGTTGCGCCACGTGTTTCCGGATATTCGCGAGCCTCCGCAGCTCCCACCAGAGCAGGAGCGGCGATACCTGTTCAACGGCATGCGCGAGTTCATCGCCCGGTCTGGCCGGGCGCAGCCGTTGCTGCTAATTCTGGACGACCTACACTGGGCGGACGACGCCACGATGCTGCTGGTCCAACACGTGGCTCAGGAACTACACGAGATGCCGGTACTGGTCCTGGCTACCTACAGGGATGTGGAGCTCAACGTGGCGCGCCCTTTAGCGAATGCGCTTGAACAACTGGTCCGCCAGCGTCTGGCCCAGCGGCACCCTCTCAAGCGCTTCTCGGAGGCGGGTGTAGAGGCCATGCTGCGGGCCCTCAGTGGCCAGGAACCGCCCGGCCCGTTGGTTGGGGCGATCTACTCCGAGACGGAAGGTAATCCCTTCTTCGTGGAAGAGGTGTTCAAACACCTTAGCGAGGAGGGAAAGCTGTTGGATCCAGAGGGGCGGTGGCGCTCGGATCTCCACATCGACGAGCTGGATGTACCCGAAGGCATTCGCCTGGTCATCGGGCGGCGCCTGGAGCGGCTGAGCGAAGAGGGCCGTAAGATACTCACGGCCGCGGCCATGATCGGCCGCGGCTTCAGCTTCGACCTTCTTAGTGCGATTAGCGGTGCTGGTGAGGACGCCCTGCTCGACGCCGTGGACGGGGCGGAGCGTGCCCACCTCATCGCCGCCGCCTCTGAGGGTCCCGGCGAGGCCCGCTTCACGTTCGCCCACGAGCTGATCCGCCAGACGCTGGTCAGTGGCGTCTCCCTGCCGCGACGCCAGCGCCTCCACCTGCGCGTCGCGGAGGCCATCGAGCGCGTCTACGAGGCCGACCTGGAGCCGCACGCGGCGGACCTGGCCTATCATCACTTGCATGCCGGAGCGGCGATGGAGGCGCAGAAGACTGTCCGCTACCTGTGGCTGGCGGGGGAGCGAGCCCAGGCGGCGGGCGCATTCGAAGAGGCGCTCCGCCATTACGAGAAGGCCATACCGTTGCAACCTGCCGGCGAGCCGCGTGGGCTGGCGGAGCTTTGGTTCAAGCGAGGCTTGGCCCGGCGCAGCCTCGGCCGCTCGGACGAGGCGTTAGCCGACTGGCGCAAGGCGCTCGCCGTGTATGAGAAACTGGGCGATATCGAGGCTGTGGGCCGCATCTGCTCGGACATCGTCATTCAGCTCGCGTGGCGCGCCCGTTACGTGGAGGCGCTGGAGATCAGCCAGCGTGGCCTCTCCGCCCTGGGCGAGGGGGCAAGCGCAGACCGCTGCCGTCTCCTGGCCGTTTCTGGACAGGTCCTCAGCGGGGCTGGGTCCTACGCCCCGGCCGACAGTATGATCGCGCAGGCGATCGCCATGGCCCAGGAACTCGGTGACCAGGGCCTGCTGGGGTATGTCCTCACCTGGAACAGCCGCCACCGCATGTACTACATGCAAGATCACGAAGTCGTCGAGACCGGGTTGAGGGCGGCGGAGTTGCTGCGCTCTGAGGGCAACCTCTGGGACCTGGCCGAAGCATTGGCCTTCACGGGCCACGCCCTCGTTCATCTCGGGCGTTTCGAGGAAGCGACACAGATCTGTCGGGAGCTTGAGCCTCAGGTCAACCGTCTCGGCCACCCGGGCGCTCTGATGATGATAACCGCAACCATGGCGAAGCACGAGGTGTTTACAACTGGCGATCTCGACCGGTGGGTGGAGCGGGGCCGTGAAGGTATACAACTCTGTCTCGAAGCAGGTTTTCCGTGGGTGTCTCACTTTCGTACATGTGTCGGACTCGGCTACTTTTGGCGGGGACGCTGGGAGGAGGCGGCGAAGCAGTTCGAGGAAGCGGCCGCGCAGGAGCCCCCGGGGTTCATGGCAGGCGTCGACTGGTCCTCCCTCTTCTTGTTTAGGGCCTACACTCAACCCGCTTTAGCTAGAAGTATGCTACGCCAGAAAAGAAGACGGCTACCCCTCCTACTAGATGGCCTGCGTCGAGGTGGAGGGCTCCAGGGCGTGAAGGCGCTGCGGCTGCTGAGGGCCTCCATCGGGGGTAGAGAGTCTCACTTGGCGCTGCTCCGCCAGCAGATGGGCGACCTTCCCAAGCCTGGGCGAGCCAACACCTTCGGCGCCTGGATCATGATGGTAGGGGTGGTTGAGGGGCTGCTGGCCCTCGGCGAACAAAAGGAAGCGGCGAGGCTCTATCCCGTGGCGCTGCAGGCGGGCAACGGGGGCGCTGTGGTCAGCTGGCCCAACTCAAGGCTGTTTGAGACAGTGGCCGGTATGGCGGCGGCGGCCGGGCGACAGTGGGAGAAGGCGGAGAAGCATTACGAGGCTGCCCTGCGCCAGGCCCACGAGCTCCCCATCGTCATCGAGCAGCCGGAAGTGCGCCGCTGGTACGGCCGTATGCTCATCGACCGCGACTGGCCGGGCGACCGCGACAAGGCGTTCCGGCTGCTCACGGAAGCAGTCGCCATGTACAAGAAGATAGGCATGCCGAAGCACGTCGAGATGGCGGAGAGGATGCTGCACGATGTTTAGTTGCATCGGGCATAATGGGCCCGCCAGTCGCGCTTCAGGCCAATATCGCGAAGTACTTCGGGCTCAAGTAGAGGTAATACTTCCAGATGGCCATCGCCCGAAAATGTATCCGCTCCAAAAGTCAGGCGGTTAGTTACAAACAGTATTCGTCACCACGCCTGTCCACGCTAACACAAAGCCCGTCAAGTGGCTTCTGGACAAGGAGGGATAGTCAAGGTCAGGTTGCGAAATCGGTCACGTCAGCGCACTCGTAGAGCCGACCCTGTGGAAATCTTGTAAGGACCTTCGGTCGAACATCACCGACATCACGAAGCTGACCGGCCTCTCCGGCCGGCGCTGAACGCCGTGAGCGCGATCTCGAGTCTCGCGCAGATCTAACTGGTAACTCGGCTATAGTTGAGACCGTCTCTTGATACGAAATGGCATCGAAACGCTGCCGATATCACCCTTCGCCATGGACAGGGCTCGTTCGCCCCGACGCGAACCCTCGCCTGTCCTCTGACTGCGCTGGAGCCAGCCGCAACTGAGGCTCCAATCCGGGGACAACATGGCGAACTCGCATGACGGCCGTATTGATGAGCTTCATGGTGCCTTAGCTGCGGCACTGGCTCGCGGAGACGACGAAGAGGTTCGCAATCTTCTATCACAGATCGGGAGAGCTGAACTGAGGGCCAACGCGCCCAAGAAGCGCATCCAGCCACAGCCGGCTGACGGTGACGGCCCAGCGTAACGAATCGGTTACCCGGCGCTCGAAGCCAGAACCTCGACGAGCTGGACCACTTCGATCGGGTCGAAGGGCTTGCTGACGAACACGTCGGCTGCGTGTCCGGGAAGTTCTACGTACAAAACACCTTCCCGAAGGTGCACGGAGTGGTTAGCCCGCTGGCGTGGCCCAATCGGCAAACCCCTCGCGGTCTGTATCACCTGGCGTTCCCGCGCGCACCACCGCTGGAAGGTACGCCGCGAGGCTCACCGACCCGTCGTGCTGGTCGAAGTCGACGACAGACTTCG
>VBJS01000101.1 GCA_005880055.1 Chloroflexota bacterium
CCGAAGGACCTACAGGAAGAGGCGGGGAGATGCGGCTTCGCCAGCGTCGCGGTCAGGTTTCTTCGCATGTTGCCTGCCCGGGATTCGAGACCTGCCCCTCGGCGAGTAGGGCAGCGCGATGCGGCAACGTCCCTGGAGCCTTGCCGGCCGCCAGAGACGGATTCTTTGCTCCCCCTTGCCCCGTCAAAATTCGTCCTGGGCCCCTCATTTAGTAAGCGCCGGTGACGGTCAGGACGTTAGCCCCTCTTGGCTTTGCTTTGTGGAAAGCCAACCGCTCGTTTGTGGAATCCTTTCGCGGAGGCCGAATCTGCCCGAAAGGTGAACAGAGGAGGCTCTGCGAAATCGCTCTCTGGATGCGGTGGAAGGGGAAAGATACCTCTCGAACGCGCAGCGGGGAACCGGGGCGTGCTCGGCCTCGCCGGCGCTAAGGCCTCGGCTCACGCCGGGCGCGACGTACCAAGTACGAGGTACCGCCGGCTCGCTACGCGAGCGAGTCTGTTTGGCAGAAATGGAGTATCGACCGGCTAGTCTTCTGTGGATTCGGTTATGGGTAAGCGGCGGATACGCAGCCGCGATTCCTCGATAACCACGACGCTCCCGTCACTTAAGGGCTCGTCCATGTCGGCGAGGCTCGACAATAGTTGGGCGACTTGCGAATTTGGTGAGCGCGTCTGATGGCGAAATAGAACAAAGGAAGGACCCGACGCGCCCGTACTGGCGAGCAGCATTGCGAAGTCAGTATCCGCCGAGATCAGCACCCGAAGTCACCACGGCCACGCCGAGCGCCTCGAGCGTTGCACGCGGCTGGATCGGCGTGTTCGCCGCGTGGATCGGGATCGCCTTGGCCGTGATCGAAGTCATTATTGGTTTCCGCCTGGGCTTTCTGCTCGCAGGGGCCAACCCGAGCAACGGCTTTGTCGACTTCATCTACGACATCAGCGATCCATTGACCGATCCTTTCCAAGGGATATTCACAAACAGAAGCGTCGATGGCGGCATCTTCGAGCCTGCGTCGCTGATCGCCATGCTCGTGTACCTTGTGTCCGGCGCGCTGCTGATCGCTCTCATCCTCGCGATGACGAGGGGCCTGGCACCTCATGGCGACCGGGTCGTTTCGAGCCGCACCCGACACCGTGAAGGTGTCGCCCACGAAGATTAGGCGAAGCCGGCGGGCAGTATTAATATTGTGCCTTCGTTGGGGTTTCCTTCCCCCTTACAGCTCTTCTAGCTCATTCCTCTAGGAAATCAGAGATCTTTAACGGTGACGCTTGCCTTTGCCGCGCTACTCGCCACGGTTTTGGCGCAACAATGCGGTATTCGTCCTGTCGATACCCTCGATAACAAAAAGCCCGTCCGGTATATTGGGCGGGCTTCTGCGAACCTTTGAAGGGAGGCAGTCGGCAGTCGGACTACTCCCTTAATGTGATTTAACGCTGGACTCATGGACGATTCGTCGGGGGTATGCCCCCAGGACTGGGGATCATCTAAGGGGTATGCCGCCACCCGGGAAGCCGTTTTTGCGTCCTGGCGTCCAGCGGTACGTTAGTTTTCTCCGCAGCGCAGAGCGCATAAAAAAAGGGCGTTGACTGGCGGCTCTTCCGCATTCACGATGGGCGAGTCGCTTGCGCGGGCTTTGGAAAGGAGACCTCCGTCATGGCCGATGAACTTACCCCCGCTGAGCTTGATCGCTTCTCGCACACGATAGCGCGGGAGGTGGCCAAACTGATTTATTGGGTGGGGACGGTGCGAGACGGGGACAGCCAGGGGGACTTGGTGGTGCGAAAGGCGGTATTGGTGGAGGCGTTAGCCGACTATTTCTTTTTTGAGGAGGAAGGGGACCAGGAGCGGTTCGTCCGGGCGTGTAACGGGGATGAGGATGCATGGCTATGATCGCGCAGAGTTAGGGCTCGTTCCATTCGCCGACGCCTTTAGCCTCGAACCGTCCCACTGTCTGCCCGCCATACCAACGTTCGCCCGTTGCCTTGAGCAGGCGTCCCTCATCGCCTGCCTGTCGAATCAGCCTTTCGCCGCGTGTACACAGCGGCAGGATTTCGCGGCGCCAGGAAGCAGAGTCGGCAGGATCGCCGTTGAGCCACCCAGGTTACGTCGATGGTGACTGTCGCGGGCGTGCATATGAGAGCGCAGTACTGACCATGGAGTGTCGCTTGAATGTGCGCGGAGGCGAGGCCCCTGTCTATCTCGAACTGCCCCGGGACTAGCTCAGCCGAAGCATGGGTACCCCCCGGAAAGGCATGGTGAGTTTCTGCGGAGGCCTGCGTCGTTCAGTTAGCGCCTTGCTGAGGCGCGTGCGATCCGCGCATAGCATTTACGCTCGTGTCTCGCACCGCGGCTTTAGCCCTTCCGCCTGCGAGTAGCTCACACCCCCTTACTTGAATTCCGGTGCCGATTCGATGAACGACTGCACTTCACGTGTTAGGCTGTTCCACACGAGGTAGGAGAGGATGACGCCTCCTCCGAGGTAGACGAGAACGCCGGCAGCCTGATTGGGCGCGTACCCCGTGTAAACAAACTTGGTCTCGCCGTCGCCTTGCTCCAGCTTGACGTTGACTCCCGAAAAGGCGTTCTTCTTGATCACGAAGTCCCGCCGCCCCGCGACGACCAGGCCGGGGCGAGCCGGCTCTACATCATACTTGCCCTCGAACTGCTTCTTGAATGCCTGCATTGCTTCCTCACTCGTTAGGTCGGGCTTGTAAGCGATCTTTGTCACGGCCATTCTCACTACCTCCTGAACCGGCAGAGAGAGTATAACGCTCGGCCGGTGGCCTCGCCACAGACCTGTCGTTCAAAGAGGCAAAGCGTCTCTACGCTTCACAGCGCCGCTTGAGGCCTTCGGCCTCCCAGCGCACGTTTCGGCGCGTAGGCGAGGAACGGCGAGAGCAGGAGCGCACCGATACCGCTTTGCGTTACCGAGAGCGTGACTTTCGAGCCGTCACCGTCCGGCTCGATTACGTGCGTGGCCACGCCTTTAACGCCGCCCGAGTTCGTCTCCCAAGTGAACGAGCGGTTTGGCGTCAGCTCCGCCACGGTCCAGACGTTCGCGTGGCATAGTCAATAAACTCGCCGTCCGAGCCGTCCACTAACGGGATGCGTTGTCCGATACCTCGTCCACCGCCGTCCGAAAGCTGAATACAGTCGAGGGCTCGTCAACTAGGTTAGGACGAGGGGAGGCGAGAGGAGGACGTACACCTCACTCTAGAATGGACCCTCCCGCGACTAACCATCCAGAACATTCACGAGTCGTCCCGCCATCTCACCTCGTACACCCGCACTGGCTCTTCGAACCCCTTGGCCACGAACTCGCCTCGGTCGCTGAACAAAAACCCCTTCCCAGAACACAACCCGCGCACTGTATCCGCCACCAGTATCTCGCCGCCATCTGCCTTCGCCGCAATGCGGGACGCCCGGATGACGGTGGCGCCAAAGAGGTCGCCGTCTTCTTCGATGGGCTCGCCGGCGTTGAGGCCAACGCGCACGGACAGCGGTTCGCCCTCGCGTTCGGCGAAGGCGCGCTGCAGGCCGATGGCGCACTCCACCGCCATGGTGACGCTGCCGAACGACGCTATAAAGCCGTCGCCCATCGTCTTGACTTCGGTCCCGCCATAGGCCTTCAACACACGCCTCGTGATCCGTTCGTGTTCCCGCAGCACCTCGCGACCTCGCGCGTCGCCGAGCCGCGACATCATTGCGGTATGGCTCACGAGGTCGGTAACGAGCACGGTGCGGAACACACCGGGCCAGCTCTGCGGGCCATCAGTTTCGACGCTCTGCTTGTCCAAGAAACCGTCCACGACCCTCAGTAGCTCAAACGGGTCATCGAGAAACGGAGGACTGTCTATCTGGACGAGCCGGGAGTTGGCGATCAGCTCGGACGTTTTGCGCGCCATTTCAAAGGGAGTCTGAGACCCCGTCGTAAACGCCGTAGAGGACGAACCTGTCTTCGCCCGCGCGATCAGCCACCGCCTCCAGGTCGAGCAGCATCGCCGGCATCGTGAAGTTGGTTGCCTTACGGTCGGACATCCCGAGCCGCGGGAGTCATACCAGATCGTGCGGAACCGCTCGGCGAGGCCGCCATGGAAGTCCGAAAGAAGGTCCCATTGTCGCTGGACATGAGACAAGGGCGCCGAAGGGACATCTATCACGATGCGTCCCCGGCCGGCCGTGGCATAGGCAATGCTTACGCCATCGCTCGTTCGGGCGTACTGGATGCGCGGCTCCATGGCGGCAATCATTTTACATCCGGCCGATATGGAGGCTTGGTGTCAGGTGGGGAAGCGCCGTCTTCACCTCCGCCCGCCAGGCGATCGAGGCCGCCCTCGCGTGCGGTGCCACTGGGGATGCCGCAGCTCTCCCCCTCCACCTCGGCCTCCACGCCGGCGACGTCATCCGCGAGGACAATAACGTCTACGGCGGGCAAGCTGCTCCTCCGCGCCCCGTAGCCCTTATGCGAATGGCTGACCATAGCTCTTGCGCCGAACCGACTTACGGGGCGTACGATACGGATCGTGGTCTTGCGATGCACGGCAAAGCTCTTGAATCTCGTCGGAGCACGCGCGAACCACCTTGCAGCCCTGGAGCCTAGCGATGCCGACTGGTACGCGAACCTGCTGTGGCTGGACCGCCGTAAGTGCCTGCTGCTCGCTCACACAGGTACCCTCTTCTCGGTCTTCGCTGCCGACGTGCGCAAGGCCGACCTCTTACCACTCGGCTCCCTGGTAGCGCGGCTCATCCAACGGGAGCTCCGCGCAGAAGGTCTTCCCTTGGACACATTCGGCAATCTCGATCCCAACGGCGTTGAACTTGCCAAGACGGCCAGCCGGAATGTGTTGGGTTACATGAACGAAATCGCACGCCAGTGCGAGTACGCAATAGCCGAAAGCGGTGGGCTAGGTCGGTGCGATATTGAGCGGCTGAACGGCGAGCTCAGGCGACACCTCCACCTGTCGCGCCAACCGCCCGGTTACTTCGTTCCGATTGATCTGGTCCGCGCGCGATCGAGACGGACTGCACGGTCACGGAAGTAATATCAAGTCCGTTTCCCGTCAGCAACAGTCGTCGCCGCACACGGTGGCCGTAC
>VBJS01000086.1 GCA_005880055.1 Chloroflexota bacterium
AAGGCCCAACGGCGAGGCCTACTGCGTGGAGCTCTCGGTCCAGCCCATCGGCCCGGACGCGCAACGCCCCGAACATTTCCTGGCCACCGCTATCGACATTACGCAGCACCGCCTGGCTGAGGACGCTCTGCGGCAGAGCGAGGCGAACTTCCGCGCGCTGGCCGAAACCCTGACCGCGTCCATCTTTATCAACAACGGTTACCAGATGCTCTATGTCAACCCGTCCGCCTGCGCGCTCACCGGCCACTCGCGGGAAGAATGGATGAAGATGATGCCGCGGGAAATCGTGCACGAGGACACGCGCCATCTCCTGGTGAGCCTCTGGCGCCAGTACCAGAAAGACCCAGACTCGCGTCTCCAGGCCGACCTCCGCATCAAGACCAAAAGCGGCGAGGAGCGCTGGGTGGAGTTCTCCGGCGCCTTCCTCGAGTACGGCGGCGAAACGGTTCTCCTGGGTACCGCCTTTGACATAACCGCCAGGCGCCGTTCGGAGGAAGCCCGCAGGGCCGAAGAAGCGCGGTTGCGTGCCTTCGCCAACGCCGTTCCCGACATTGCCTTCGTCCTGGACCGCGAGGGACGCTACCTTGAGGTCCTGGCCCTCCCCCAGCGCCAACGGCTGCTCTACAGCGATGCGGTCAACCTGAAGGGCCGGCTGCTGCACGAGGTCCTGCCTAAGGAAAGCGCCGACCTCTTTCTGTCGGTGATCCACAAGACGATTGAGACCGGTCAGCCACAGTCGCTCGAATACACGCTGTCCGTGCAGGCCGGCGATGAGTGGTTTGAAGGCCGGACGGCGCCCCTTGACACCGGCGACGGGGAGGCGCTGGTTGTCTGGCTTGCCCACGATATCACGGAGCGCAAGGCGTCGGAGGAAGCTCTCCGCTCCAGCGAGGAACGGCTGCGAACCCTGCTCTACAACGCTCCGGTTGTGCTCTTCGCATTTGACCGCGAATCCCGCTATATCCTCTCAGAAGGCAAAGCGCTCGACTTGCTGGGACGCGAGCCGGGGCAGGTCATCGGGATGACTATCTCCCAGGTCCATCCCACGGTGCCCGCAATCTACGAAAACTTTCAGCGCGCAATGGCCGGTGAGGTGGTGGTTGATGACGTGAAGGTCGGCGATCGCTGGTGGACTGCTTCCAGCGCGCCGTTGCGCTCGGCGGCGGGCCACATCAACGGCGTCATCGGAGTCGCCGTGGACATAACGGAACGCAAGAACGCCGAGGAGGCGCTTCGCGCCAGCGAAGAGCGCTACAGGGCGCTTTACCAGGACAACCCCGCCATGTACTTCACGGTGGCGGACGACGGCACCGTGCTCTCCGTCAACCAGTTCGGCGCTAACCAGCTGGGGTACGAGGCCGAAGAACTGGTGGGAACCTCTGTTCTCGATATTTTCCACCGCGCTGACCGGGCCGCCGTGAAGCGGCAACTTTCGTCCCTTGCGCGCGATGTCTCCGCTCTGCGCAGCTGGGAGTTCCGCAAGCTGCGGAAAGGCGGCGAAGTAATCTGGGTGAAGGAGCTGGTGCGCGCCGTCCGCGATGCACAAGGCAAGCTCATGTTCCTTGTCGTTTGTGAGGATATAACGGAGCGCAAACAAATGGAGGAGGCTCTCCAGGCCCTTCGCGAAGAGCTCGAGCAAAAAGCCGAGCGCGCCGTCGCCCGCGGCAACCGCTACGGCCTCAGCTTCCGGGAGATCACCGTGCTCCAGATGGTCCTGACCGGCAAGTCGGATAAAGAGATCAGCCTCGTCCTCGGCATCCGCCACAGCACGGTCAGCAAGCACGTGGCCAACGTGCTGAAGAAGATGGGCGCCGCCTCCCGTACCGAGGCCGGAATTCGCGCTTGGCGTGAGGGGCTCATCGAGTAGGCATTTCCACAAATCCACAGTTTCAAGATAGCGCCACTACTTAATAATCGGTATTGACTCGCACCCCTCCAGGTCTGACCATATCCTCAGGAGCGGAGTGTTTTCCGCGCCTCCCTTGGCTCGCCTGAGGCGGAGACTCGCAAGGACTCCGCCTCAGACTTTCTCTACGGACGGCAACGACGGAGCCCAGATGACGCCGCCTCCCGCACAATGTCATTCCGAAAGGCGGGTGGAAAGAAGCCTGCCCTGAGCCCGGCGATAGCCGGTGTCGAAGGGGAACGGGTGGGGAGCCCGAGGAATCTGGCCTTTCGGTAACAGGAGCTGTCCTACCGGCCTCCGAACGGAGCTGCGCCCACTGCGCGCAGGCAGAACAGCGCGTAGGAGCGACAGCGCATCGCACGGAATGCGGCAAGTGCCCTCCGCCCATCTGTCTTAGCCTATCGCCGCTGTATAATCTCTCCGAACCGCCCGCAACCGTAGCGTAGGACAGGGCTTCACCCTGTCGAAGCCACGAGGCTGCTACCCAGGAGGCTCTCGCAGCAGTGACAACGCCTCTGCGCCGCCAGTACCTCGATATCAAGCGCCGCTACCCGCACGCTATCGTCTTCTTCCGCCTCGGCGACTTCTACGAGACGTTCGATGAGGACGCGCAGACCGTGGCCCGGGAGCTGGAGATAACGCTCACCTCCCGCCCGATCAGCAAAGGTCAGCGCGTCCCTCTCGCCGGCATCCCGCACCATGCCCTCGACTCCTACCTGGGCAAGCTGATAGCCCGTGGCTACAAGGTCGCGATCTGCGAGCAGATGGAAGAGCCGGCCCGCGGCAAGCAGATCGTTGAGCGCCAGGTCGTCCGCGTCGTGACGCCTGGCACGGTCGTCGACGACCGGATGCTCGTCGAGAACGCGAACAACTACCTGGCAGCCGCAGTCCTGAGCGAATCGGACGGCGCCGGCTGCGCGCTCGCCTGGGTAGACGTCTCCACGGGTGAGTTCGCCTGCCTGAGCGGGGACGCCGAGCGGATAGCGGCCGAACTGGAGAGACTTCGCCCCTCGGAGGTCCTGCTCTGCACGGGCGCCCTGCCGACTAACGTAACCTCCACTGTAACGCCGGTGTCTGGATTCGATCCGGATGCAGAGGTTTCGAGGCTCCTCGCTCACTTCGGCGCCCAGTCGCCGGAGGGGTTGGGGTTGGCACAACAACCCGCCGCCGCGGCAGCCGCGGGCGCAGTGATCGGCTATCTCCAGGCGAACCAGCCGGCGCTCGTGGGCCATATCACCCGGATCAGCAGTGAGCGGGCGCAGCGTTTCATGCTGCTGGACGCAAATACTCGCCGCAACCTGGAGCTTTTTGAGCCGCTTTCCCCTCCCGGTCGGGAGAGCAAGCCGCCCCACAGCCTCCTCGCCGTCCTCGACCATACGAAAACCCCGATGGGCGGCCGCCTCCTCCGCCGCCGCCTGGGTCAGCCCCTGCTCGATGTCGCGGCCATCAATCGCCGCCTGGATCGCGTGCAGTTCTTTTGCCGATCCGCCGTCCGGCGCTCGCGCGCCCTCGCCACGCTCGCCGCCATCCCGGACCTGGAGCGCCTGACGACGCGCATATCCGCGGCAGCGGCGGCCGGCCCCGCGCCCGGCACGCCGCGTGACCTCGCTGCTCTGGGGCGTGGCCTTCAGTCGGCGGCGGCGCTCGGCGGGCTGCTGGCCGGCAACGGCGGCGAGGAAGATCAGGACGCCTGCCAGCAGCTGCTCGCCCAGCTCCACCCCTGCCGCGAGACCGTTGATCTTGTTATAGCAGCGGTGGAGGCTGATCCGGCCGATGGCCGCGCCCTGCGTCCGGGATTCTCGCAGGAGCTGGACGGTTTGCGTAGCGCGGCGGGCGATGTGCGGCAGCTGCTGGTCGAGGTGGAGCGGCGAGAGCGGGAGCGCACGGGGATAAAGTCGCTAAAGTTAGGGTATAACCGCGTCTTCGGTTACTACATTGAGGTCTCGAAAGCGGGCGCAGGCGGCGTCCCGCCGGATTACCAGCGCAAGCAGACGCTCGTCGGCGGCGAGCGCTATACAACGCCGGAGCTGAATGAGCTGGAGTTCCGTGTGCTGGGCGCCCAGGAGCGCCTGGAGGAGCTAGAGGTTCAACTGCTGAGGCAGGTCTGCACTCAGGTCGCTGCGGGGGCGCCGCGCATCCTGGAGACTGCAGCAGCCGTCGCCCGCATCGACGTCTACTGTTCGCTCGCCGAGGCCGCCTCCGCTTACGGCTACGTCCGGCCCACTGTGGACGACAGCGACGTGGTCGAGATCCAGGACGGCCGGCACCCGGTGGTGGACTGCATGCTTCCGCCCGGCGGCTTCGTTCCCAACGACGTGAAGCTCTCCGTCTCCGGCGAGCAGATTATCGTGCTTACCGGCCCGAACATGGCCGGCAAGTCCACATACCTGCGCCAGGTTGCTCTCATCGTCCTCATGGCGCAGATCGGCTCATTTGTGCCCGCTGCCTCCGCCCGCATCGGCATTGTCGACCGGCTTTTCAGCCGCGTCGGCGCGCTCGATGACATCGCCAGCGGCCGCTCCACATTCATGGTAGAGATGCTTGAGACTGCCTCCATCCTGCACAACGCCACCTCCCGCTCGCTCCTCATCTTCGACGAGATCGGCCGCGGCACCAGTACTTACGACGGCATGGCGATTGCCCGCGCCGTGGTCGAGTTCATCCACAACCGGCCGGACGCCGCCGCCCGCAGCCTCTTCGCCACCCACTACCATGAGCTGGTGCAGCTGGCGGCCGTTCTGCCGCGCGTTCGCAACTACAACGTGGCCGTGGCGGAGGAGAACGGAAGTGTGGTCTTCCTGCACCGCATCCTCCCCGGCGGCGCCGATCGGTCGTACGGCGTCCACGTCGCCCAACTCGCCGGTCTGCCCAAGCCCGTCGTCCTCCGGGCACAGGAAATCCTGTCAGAACTGGAATCCTCGCCGAACGGCCGGGCGCCTCGCCGCCGGGCCGAAGAGAAGGCGCAGCTTGCTCTCTTCACGCAACGAGACGGCCTGGCAGAAGAGATAAAGTCGCTCGATATCGATTCGATGACGCCGCTCCAGGCGATGACCAAGCTCTACGAACTGGTGGAACGCGCCCGGGCCCAGGGCTGAGCGAAGGAGGAATGATGCCCGCAAGATGGGACACCGTGAAAGTCGAAGACGCCGAAATGCAGTGCTACGTGAGCGCCCCCGCAAGCGGCGGGCCACATCCCGCTGTGATTGCTATCCAGCACGCCGGTGGAGTCGACGACTTCGTCCGGGCCATGAGCGACCGCCTCGCCGAAACCGGCTACGTCGCGGTCGCGCCGGACCTCTATCATCGCGACGACCCGGGCAATACCGACGACCCGATGACCCGCATGGGCCGCCTTCGCGACGCCACAATCGAGAATGACGTGAACGCGGCCGTCGAACACGCAAGATCGCTACCGGAGGTGGACGGCGAGCGCACCGGCATCACCGGCTTCTGCATGGGCGGCCGCGTCGCCTGCCTGTTGGCCGCTCGCAACCCCTATATCGGGGCTGCCGTCGTCTTTTACGGCGGGAATATCATGGTGCCCTGGGGGCGGGGCCCTGCGCCATTTGATCTCTCCGACGGCATCAACTGTCCTGTCCTCGGCCTCTTCGGCGAGGACGACCCGAACCCGAACCCAGCCGACGTCGCCAAGATAGACGCCGAACTCAAGCGGATGGGAAAGGAACACGAGTTCCACTCCTACCCCGGCGCCGGCCATGCCTTTATGAACGAGGGCCGCCCCTGGTTTGGCCGCCATCTGAAGTCGGCACAGTGAGCTTAGACAGGGATCAACGACGGGCCGAGACAGAATTGCGCTTTCGGCAGCTCTTGTCCGGCGCTTCCTTTGAGTTACCCCCGGATGCAAGGAAATGGGTGAACGAATTCGTCGACAACTTTGAGTACGAGTTAGCGCTCCAAGTCATCGTCGAAGCACTGCTTGACCACGGCATTCCCGTTTCCAGAGCGGATCTCGATGAAATGAAGAGCCTGGCATCAGCCGTCGGGCTGGGAGGTGCTCTGTGGCGCGACCGTTGGCGATCGCTCGAGCGGCTGGATGCCAAGAGTTGATCGCGGTCGAGCGAGTTGGATGAGAAAGAAGTCGGTCCGCGATGTGGACGTCGCCGGCAAGCGCGTCTTCCTGCGAGCCGACTTCAACGTCCCGCTTGACCCCGTTAGCGGCCGCATCCTGGACGACACGCGCATTCGCGCCACTCTCCCCACGATCGAATACCTGCGAGAGAAGGGCGCGAAGACGATCGTCGCCTCGCATCTCGGCCGACCGAAAGGGCGGGACGACAAACTCAGCTTGGGGCCGATCGCCCAGCGCCTGGGCGAGCTGCTGGAAACGCGGGTCCAGTTCGCGGACGATTGCATCGGCGCCGAAGCGCAGAGGCTGGCGCACGGGCTTGCGGAGCGGGAGGTCCTGCTGCTCGAGAACCTGCGCTTCCATCCCGAGGAGGAGGGCAACGACCCGGAGTTCGCGAAGGCCCTTGCCAGCCTCGCCGACGTCTATGTCAACGACGCCTTCGGCACGGCCCACCGCGCACACGCCTCAACCGAGGGCATCACGAAGTACCTGCCCGCCGTCGCCGGCTTCCTGATGGAGAAGGAGATCGAGTTCCTGAGCAAGGCCGCGATCAACCCCGAGCATCCGTACGCGGCCATAATCGGCGGCGCCAAGATCAGCACGAAGATGGCCGTGCTCGCGCATCTCCTGGAGAAGGTCGACAAACTGCTGATCGGCGGCGGCATGGCCAACACCTTCCTCAAAGCGGAGGGTTTCGCTGTC
>VBJS01000128.1 GCA_005880055.1 Chloroflexota bacterium
TCGCTGGGCTCAGCGGCTGCCGTCTCGGTCAGCGGGACCATCGGATTTGTAGGTCTGATCGTGCCGCACGCGGTGCGCATGCTCTGGGGGCCTGACAACCGTTACCTGCTCCCGATGACGCTCGTCGTCGGCGCTGCGTTCCTGATCGGTGCCGACCTGATCGCGCGTATGGCGGACCAGCCGTCCGAGATACCGGTGGGAATCGTCACCGCATTGTGCGGCGTGCCCTTCTTCCTCTATCTTCTGCGGCGCGCGAAAGAAGCGTACTGAAGTGCGCCTGCTCAGCCGCGGGCCCGCAGGAGAAGGGAGAGTCGTAGCGCTGCCGGATTCTGATGTGCCGCTCCTAGCCGCGCGGGGACTTTCCGTAACCTATAGGCACAGCGGCCGGCCAATCACAGCTCTTCGAGGTGTGAGCCTGGTAGTCTCGGGCGGCGAGCTCGTTGGGCTCATCGGACCTAACGGGTCGGGTAAGAGCACGCTTGTTCGTGCCGTCACGGGCGTATTGCATCCGGGCGCCGGCCAGGTACGGCTGCTGGGAGTCGAGGCCGGTTCGCTGTCCCAGCGGCAGCGCGCCCTACGCGTCGCGGTCGTTCCGCAGAACCCGGCGCTGCCCGATGCCTTCACGGCCCTTGAGGTTGTGCTTATGGGGCGCACCCCCCACCTGCGATTGCTGGAGAACGAGGGGCGGCGAGACCTGAAAGCCGTGAGCCGGGCGATGCGGGCGACAGATACGATGGAGCTGGCAGATCGCAGGATTGGCGAGCTGTCCGGCGGCGAACGTCAGCGCGTCGTGCTAGCGCGGGCGCTCGCCCAGGAGACGCCGCTCCTGCTGCTGGACGAGCCGACGGCGCACCTGGACATCGGCCATCAGGCGTCTGTGCTGGAGCTGATGCGGCGCCTGTGCCTCCAACAGAAGCGCGGAGTACTGGCAGTCGTCCACGACCTGACCCTGGCCGCTCAATTCTGCGACCGCCTCGTCATGCTGTCGCATGGAGAAATCGCGGCACAGGGAACCGCAGCCCAGGTGCTGCAAGCGCCCGTCATCCAGCAGGTGTATGGCGCCTCAGTGCAGGTGCTTGTGCACCCTGAGACGGGGCGCCCGGTAGTGGCGCCCTCAGCCCCCGGCGAATAGACTTAGCGCCGAGATGCCCCGCCCGCGCGAAAAGAAGTCTATGCTGTACACCCGTTCCGGGGATACCGGGACGACCGGCCTTTTCGGGGGCGGGCGCGTGCCGAAGGATAGCGCCCGCGTCGACGCCTACGGCAGCGTAGACGAGCTGAACTCGGCGCTGGGAGTGGCCGCTTCTTTCCTGGAGCCGCCGCGGCTCCGCTCGATCGTGGGGGAGGCGCAGAATGAGCTGTTCAACATCGGTTCGGAGCTGGCGAGCGAGACGGGCGTCGGGAAAGCGGCGGAGGCTGGACACCTGTTTCTCGATCCCGAAGCGAAGGTCGCCCGCCTTGAGGCGCTGATCGATGAATACGATGCGGAGGTTCCGCCGTTGCGGACCTTCATCCTGCCGTCGCGCTCTCAGGCGGGAGCCCAGATGCACTTCTGCCGCACCGTTTGCCGGCGGGCCGAGCGGGCCGTCGTGCGGCTTTCGCGAGAGGAAGCCGTCAATGCGGCGGTAATCGCATACCTCAACCGGTTGTCCGATCTTCTGTTCGTGTTGGCACGGTACGTGAATAAGGTCGAAGGGAAGCCGGAGATCGAGTGGCGCAAAGGCTAGCGGCGGTGCTCAGGGCTTAAACTAACCCCGTGATCCCGGTCTCCGATAGGCCGCACTCGCGCACGTTCCCGTTCGTCAACATCGCGCTCATCCTCGCAAACATCGCGGTCTTCATATACGAGTTGACGCTTTCAGACCACCAGCTGAACGACTTCTTCCGCGACTACGGAGTCGTCCCGAAGGAGCTAAGCCACTGGGCCGGCCACCCCTCCGGCCTTAGCGAGCCGGAAACCGTATTCACCTCTGCATTCATTCACGGGGGCTGGCTGCACATCATCGGGAACATGCTATTCCTCTGGGTGTTTGGCGATAACGTGGAGGACTCGCTGGGGCACCTGAAGTATCTGCTGTTTTACGCCGTGGCAACGGTGGCCGCCGTCAGCCTGCAGGTGGCGCTGATGAGCGATGACATGACTCCGACGGTCGGCGCCAGCGGGGCGATCTCTGGCGTATTGGGCGCATACCTGGTGCTTTATCCGAAAGCGATGGTGACGGTGCTTCTCTGGTTCTTCCTGGTACCTGTGCCGGCGGTCCTGCTGATCGGCATCTGGTTCGTGCTGCAACTGTTCACGGGCATCGCCTCCATGGGGACGGCCACCGGCGCATCGGAGGGCGTGGCCGTCTGGGCGCACGTAGGCGGCTTCGTCGCCGGCTTTCTGATCGTGCTTATCACCCGGCCGCTGCTACGGCGGCGGGAGCCGGCGCCGGTGGGGCGCTTCGGGCGGCGCAGCGTCTGGTGAGGGGTGAGCAATCAGCGGTCAGCAGCGGTCAGCGATTTAGCCCAGTGCGATGACCCACCTCATTGACATCGTTTTCGGGCGGGTCTAGGCTACGGTTGCTTGTTGGTGTTCCGGCCGGCTGAACGGAGGGTGAGCTATGGCTATCAGTCCCGATCTCCTGCACAAAGTAAGCACCGAGGAGGACCCGCCTGAGCTTGACCTGAGCTGGCTCCAGCCGCGCGAAGCGCAGCAGGTGGAGCGGGTCCGCGCCGGCCGGCGCGGCATGACCTTCGACGAAGTGGAGCGCGGCCGTGAGGTGCCGGACCACGTCAACGCCTTCACGTTACGGCCTCGCGACGCGCGGCGGCGGGAGGACGCGGTCCGCACCGGGCAGTATTACTCCGATAAATCTGACGTCTGGTCGGAGAACGCGCGGCTGCTCTACGAAGAGGCGGTGCAGCGGCAGTGGTCCTCGGCTACGGACATCCCCTGGGAGAAGGTGACGCCGCTGCCGGACGACCTGGAGCGGGCGATGTGCCAGCTCTGCACTTTCCTCACGGAGGTGGAGTTCATCGCCGGCGACGCGCCGGCGCAGTGGCTGCCGAAAATCCCGAACGACTACTACGAGACGAAGCTCTTCATCCTCTCGCAGATCATGGACGAGGCGCGGCACCTGGACGTCTTCCGCAAGCGGGCGTTCGTGAACGGCGGCGGCCTGCTCTCCGAAGGGCAGTCCGGGCCCTCGCTGCGCATCATCCTCGACGCCAAGGACTTCACGGAGATGTCGGCGATCATGCACGTGTTCGCGGAGGGGTTCGTGCAGAGCCTCTTTCGCACGGGCGAGCTGGTCTCCTTCAACGAGGCGGAGAAGGCGATCTACCGGCTGTGCGCGCAGGACGAATCGCGTCACCTGGGGTTCGGCGTGATGCACCTGAAGTACATTCTGGACACGGTCCCGGAGCGGCGGGAGGAGATCCACCACTACCTGGACCAGGTGGAGGGGCCGCTCTCGCTGGACATCACGCAGGCGGGGGCCAGCGGGGCGACGCCGTTCTTTGACGAGGCGATCATGATCCTGGCGGGCGGCGGCCTGAAAGGCGTCGACAAGGGCGCCGAGCGGCTGATGGAGGTCCGCAAGAAGCAGGTGAACGAGTACATGCACCGCCTGGAGGTGGCCGGCCTGGGCGAGCGTCGGGACCGGATGAACCCGTTCTTCCGCTCGCTGCTCGACCCCCCGCGGAACTAGCGCTGAGCGGCGTTTGCAGCGGGCCTTGCCTCCTGTGTCCCGATCGTCGTTCGTCCCACCCCAGCCCGCCCTCGATAGGTTGTCGGGGGACACCCCCGAACCCCCGCCTTCGCTCGGCCCCGCCTCGCTCAGGTAGGCGGCTCAGCGCTGCGCGCTAACTTCTCGATGCTCGTTCCTTAGCATCCGCTAGAATTAGTGCTTGACTCCGGCGGCGGGCTGTGGCTAAATGGCCTTGCCCTAACCGCAGAACCTCGCGCGGTCCCGCCACGGCGCGGAGCAGAAGGAGATGGCCCATGGCCGATGCCGCAGCCCCTGACATCCCCGAAGACCTGGCGCAGGTCGCCCAGGAGAAATCGATCCCGCTGGAGCTTGTGCGCCGCGCGATGGCGCTCGGCTTTCCCGTCGAGGCGATCAAGATGCAGATGAGCCAGCCAGGCGTCACCGCCGAGGCCGCCGAGCAGTTCATCGCCGAGCAGGAGAAGATCCGCGGCGCCGGCGGCGAGATCAGCGTCCCGCCCGAGTTGAAGGCAATCGCCGACGAGTTCGGCTGGCCGGAAGAGCTGGTGAAGCGCGCGCTCAAGCTGGGCGCGGGCGTCGACATGCTGATGAACCAGATCAAGGCCGGCATCCGCCCGGACCAGGCGGAGCGCTTCATCGAGCAGCAGGAGCGCGCCCAGCAGGGCGGCATGGAGGCGGCGCTGGACCTGAGCTGGATGAAGGTGCCTACCGAGTGGGGCATCCGCGTGCGGCCCGGGAAGAAGGGGCTCACCGTCGGCATGATCAACGTCGGCACATACGCCGACATCCCGGACGTCTGGCCGTATCACACCGAAATGCCGCGCGGCGCCTACCCGCTGGCCGGCATCCCGACGATGGGCTACACGATCTACGAGAAGGCGGAGTTGTGGGCAGACAACTGCGCTGACCTGTATGAGGAGGCGATCCAGCGCCGCTGGCGTCCCGCCACGGATATCCCCTGGGACACCGTCGAGCCGCTGCCGGACGAGATCGAGAAAGCGATGTGCCAGGTCTGCACCTACCTCTGCGAGAAGGGGTTGCTGGCCGGAGATGTCGTTGGCAAATGGCTGCCGGAAATGTCCTACGGCTACCATGAGGTCAAGCTGTACCTCTCGACTGCGGAGTTCGATTACGCGCGCCAGTTCGAGATCTTCCGCAAGCGGGCGCTCTCCAACGGCGGCGGCATGGGCATGCAGAGCCCGGGCTACTTCCACCGCGCCATCATCGACGCCCGCGGCTGGACCGAGACATCGGCCGTGCTCCACATCCTCTCGAACAGCTTCGTGATGGGCATCTACCAGCTAGGCGAGTACACCGCGCACAACGAGGCGGAATCGCTGATCTACCGGCTCTGCATGCAGGATGTGGCGCGGCAGCTAGCGTACGGCGTGCAGCACCTGAAGTACTTCCTGAGCCGCCACCAGGACCGCCGCGCCGAGGTGCACAACTACCTGAACAAGGGCGAGGCGATCTTCGTCTTCGAGGAGGAGAAGGACACGCCGATCAAGGAGGCGTTGATCATCCTTCTCGGCGGCGGGACCTCAGGCGAACAGGTGGCCGACGGTATGAGCAAGCTGGAGTACTTCCGCACGCGCTGGGTGCGTGATTACCTGGCCCGGCTGGCCGCCGCCGGCCTGCCGGACCGGCGCGAGAAGATCCACCCATCGCTGAAGAAATACGTGCAGCAGCCGGAGAAAACGGAAGCTCAGGCGGCATAGCGGAGATGCCAGGTTAAGAGCCTGACCCCGAGAAAAGAAGCAGAAGGAGTAGCGAGATGACACAGGGGGCGACAACAACCAAAGCAACATTCCCGTCCGTGGAGTGGTTCAAGGCCATCAGCGCCATCGTCAACGACGACCCCGGTTACAATCACATCGGGACCTGCGACGCCACAGTCGGCGTGCGCATCCCGGACCTGGAGAAGAACTATCTCCTGACATTCGAGGCTTTCGAGGTATCGGACGTGCGCGAGGTGACTCCAGCAGGGGCTGAGGACACCGACTTCTGGCTGGAGATGCCGTACGCCAAGTGGAAAGAGATGCTGGAGAATATCAAGCAGAACGGCAAGGCGGACCTCCACCACACTCTAAACACAATCGACCTGGAGGACCCCGAAGGGTTTGCCCGGTCGCACGACGGCTACCGCAGGGACGCCTTCTACCGTTTCAACCAGACCTTCCAGTACTTCTTCGACAGCTCGGCCAAGATCGACACCGCATTCGTCTGACGCACCACTTATCGGGGGAGTCCGGGCGCCGGGATGCATCCGCCCGCAGTTCGGTGCCTTCAAGCTCCGGGGTGCCTGCCCAGCGGAGGCATCCGCCGGCGGTTCAGTGATTTCAAGCTCCGGAGTGCGCGCTCAGTGGAGGCATCCGCTCGTAGTTCAGTGGTTTCAAGCTCCGGAGTACCCGGCAAGAGATTTCGCCATTCCCTGCGCTTGAGCGACACGGAGTCCGGCACCGTCTCTTCGTGACCAGTCACGTCGGCACTCGGCCGATGCAACCCGGCGTTTATGCCGCCTTTGCCTCGCCTTATGTCCCTGTCTCAAACCGTGCCTGAGAATATGAGCAGAACCCGGGCGCTCTGGAAGAAGAGGAGGACGACGATGCGAAGCGCCACAATGGAACACGCTGAGCAGCTTGAGCGCTGCATCGAGGACTGCCAGGGTTGCCATTCGATTTGCCTTCAGACGATTAACCACTGTCTGGACAAGGGCGGCCGCCACACCGAAGCTCAACACATCCGGCTTCTTCAAGACTGCGTGCAGATCTGCCAGACCGGCGCCGACTTCATGATTCGCGGCTCGGACCGGCACGGCTTGACATGCTTTGTTTGCTCGGAGGTCTGCGACGCCTGCGCCGGGGACTGCGAGCAGTTTCAGGGCGACCAGCAGATGCAGGCGTGCGCGGAGATGTGCCGGACGTGTTCAACATCCTGCCGAGAGATGGCCGAGACCATGGGCGTGACCGGCGAAGACAGCTTCGAGGGAGGCGGCGGCGTTGACTACGGCGAAGCCTTCGAAGAGGTCGCAGAGGGGATCATGAAGGAGAGCCGCTCCGGCTAGTTGCCCAACCTCTATGTCAGGTGGAAACCTGACCCCGCAACTTGGGGGGCTAGCGGAACTCTATCCGCGGGAGCAGGCGTTCTTCCAGGCGGGCGATGAATTCTTCGCTCAGGCCGCCGCCGCTCCGCGCCAGCAACCGCTCAAGCAGTGGGCGGCGCGGCCGCACGTACTGAAGACGGCGCGGTGCCTTGCCCATCTCCTTGGCCTTTGCTGCTGAAAACATCTCGCCCGTCGCGTAGCCTCGCACCGTCTCAGCCGGCATCGCCCGCGCCTTCGCCACGGCATCGACAAACCAGTTATAGTACTCGTCCGTTAGCTGGCGCACCTTCTCCTGCTCCTCCGGCGTCGGCTCGCGCCACGGCTGGAACATGCCCTTGAGTTTGCCTTCGTGGGTCACAACCATCCGGATGCCAAGCTTCTCCATAAGCTCCTGCACCACGGGCCGGACGAAGATGACGCCGATGGAGCCGACAAGCGCTGTGGGCACCGCAATGATCTTCTGCGCCGCGCAGGCGATGAGATAACCGCCCGAGAGGCCGGCGCTCTGCACGAAGGCGACGGTCGGCTTGCGCTTGGCAAGGCGGCCGATTGCGCGGTGTATGGCATCGGAAACCGGCGCAGAGCCGCCCGGCGAGTCGACCTCCACGATAACGGCACGCACGCGAGAATCTTCGGTCAGGCCTTTTATCGCCCGGACCATCTCGGGCCCGCGCACCTGGACGCCGATCTGGCCGGCGATCTCCAGTACGGCGACGCGTGGCGCCGTCCAAGGGAGTTCGAAATTGCGGGGCAACATGGCGTCCATCGGTTCCTCCTTCTGAAGCGGACGGGGCGGCTGGTAACAGTAGTTCCCCGGGCCGGCGCGGGGAAGGGGGGGGGTTTGAACGGAGTCTATCTGAGCTAGCGTCTCTTCCACCGAGGGGATCTCCCACTGTTGCCATCCAAGGTAGGCATAGCGGACGATCCCGTCCTTATCGACGACGAACTGACCTGGGCGCTGCCCCAGCGAGACCATGGAGCTTTTGACATCGTACTGCCGAAACACTGAGCGCTCAGGGTCCGGCAGACAGGGGAACGCGATCTCGTTGCGTTCGAAGTAGCTGCGTGCGTTCTCGACCGTGTCCGGCGCCAGCGCCAGGATCTCAGCATTCCGCTGCTTGAAGTCTTCGTACCTTTCCCGCAACTGCGAGAGATGCCGGCGGCAGAACGGTCAGAAGAACCCCCGCAGGAATACGAGGAGCACGGGGCGCCCGCGGAAGGCGGACAGGCGCACCTCCTGGCCCGCGATCGAGGTCAGCGTGAAGTCCGGCGCTTCCTGGCCGACGGGTACTGTCTCGCTCTCGACCGGCATAGCGGCTCCGATTGTATGTGCCGACGGGCAGCCGGTCAATGGCTTGGTCGACGGCACACCACCGGCCTTGTGCTATCATTCGACGCGCATTCCCATGCGCATGATCCTCTTTTCCGGCAAGGGCGGCAGCGGCGTCAGCACGCTTGCCGCCGCCACCGCAGTCGCAGCCACCATGGCCGGCCACCGGGCGCTGGCCTTTGGGCTCGGGCCCGGACTGAGGGAGGTGCTCGGCTCGTCACTCGGCGCTGAGCCGCTGGACTTGGGCGGCAATCTGTCGGCCAGCGAAGGAGGACATGGAGGTGAGGATGAATTCCGGGAATGGCTGGAGCAGTTGCTGGACTGGCGGGGGATGGAGGTGGAGCTGGCCGCCGACCTGGCGGCGCTACCGGGAATAAGCCATATCAGCCGCTTGCTCGAGCTGGAATCGGAGATCTCGTCGGCTAAGTATGACGTAATAGT
>VBJS01000129.1 GCA_005880055.1 Chloroflexota bacterium
CCACTCGTCGTAGAAGAAGTACTTGGGCTTGGCCGGTCCTTCCTGGGAAGGACGCTCATCGTCGGCGGTGCTCATGCCGGTGACGGGCTGGCCGTCCTTGATGGGTACGGGCTGCTTCTGGAGGCGCTCCTGCTCCTGGGCGTTCAGTTCCTTGATGAGGTTGGTCAGGAAGAGCTCCGAGGACTGTGTGAGGTCGGCCTCCGCCATGTCGGACAGCGTGATCTCGACGCTCTTCTCCAGCATCTGCTTGAGCTGCTCCGGCGAAAGCGGCGAGACGGGGCCCTGCTCGTTGCGCTGCTGGCGGAGCTTCATCAGGAGCTGCACTGTCTCCGGCTTGAAGTCGCCGCGGAAGTCGACGGGTTGCGGGCTCTCGTAGGGCACGGGCTCGCCCTGGGGCATCTGAATATCGGAATCGCCGAGGGAGTCGGCGGACATGGGGAGCGACTGCAGCTCTTCCTGGCTCATCTCCTGCCAGTCCTCGAGCAGCTCCGGGTCGATGTTGGGGATGCGCTCGGCGATCTGGTAGAGGCGGAGCGTGGCTTCGGCCGAGTCCTCGACGGTGGCCTGTCCTTCCGAGAAGGACTTCAGCGTCTGCACAATGCCGACGGCTTCCTGCATCAGTGCCAGCAGCGACTCCGGCCAGACGATATGTTCGAGGCCGTCGAGGCTGGCGCGCACCATATTCTCGACGAACGACTGGCGCAGCGGCATCTGTTCGGCGGGCGCGCGGCGTTCCAGCTCGAAGCGCTGGCGCTCGCCGTAAGCGCGGCGGATGCCGGCGTACTCCTTCTCGATCAGCACGTCGATACGGGCGTCCTCGACGACGGCGAAGAGGTCGGAGGCGAGCTTTCGGTCCGAGAAGAGGTCGAAGAAGCGCTCCATGTCGGTGAGGGGGCCGGAGACAGCCGGGATATCGCCTTCGAGGATGTCGCCGTCGGGGTCGATGTCCCTCACCCCCGGCCCCTCTCCCGTGCGCGGGAGAGGGGAGGCCGATGGCCGGGGTGAGTCGCCCTCTGTCAGATTCCAACCTGACCCACGGGTGGAGTTGGCCTCCCGCTCATGGCGGGTCGTGGGGAACACGGCACCGTCGCGCTCGAACTCGAAGTCGAACGTGCCGAACTCCAGGTGGCCGGCCTGGTGGGTGCAGTACACCTTGTAGACGACGAAGTTGCCGTCCTTGTCGCCGAACTCTTCGACCCAGGGTGGAAGGAAGATCGAGGTGCCCTCGGTGGATGGCGCCTCTGTCTCCACCCAGCCGATGCCCTTCTCCGCCAGGGCCTCCGACGAGTGCACCGCGACCTCGTAGCCGGTGAGGGCCTTGCAGTACATGCGCAGGATATCGGACACGCGGGCGAGGTCGACGCGCGATGAGAGGGCGTCCAGCATCTCTTCGCCCTTGTTGGACTCCATGCGGAAATAGGCCTCGCCGCCCTCGACGCTGATATCGAGCAGGTTGCTGCCGGCCGTGTGCCAGTCTGCGATGAGGTCGGCCGGTATTCGCTCCAACACGCGCGAAGCCGTCTTGAGGAACTCCATGGCAGCCATCGGCGAACGCGCCACGAGGTCCTCCGCCAGCGATAGCAGCAGCCCGTGGGATTCCGGTTCGACGGTGGCCAGCGCCCTCGCCGCCTCGGCGAAGAAGGCGAACGCCTGCCGTCCCTCGCGGCGGGCGAGCTCGCGGGCGAGGGCCAGGAAGCGGACGCGCTGCATCTGTTGCACGTGGGCGAGCAGAGACGGGCCCTTCTCGAGGTAAGAGCGGGCGTCTGCCCAGCCGGTGGAGGCGAGCGCCTCTGCGAAGGTAAGGAAGGCCGCCCGGTCCTCGTGGCCCAGCGGTTTCAGTACGTGCGGCGCAATAAGCGCATCGACGAACCGAACGAGGACGCGGGCCTCCTCGACGCTCATCTGCTCGAAGAGGACGGGCGAGCCATCGAAGAACTGAACGGCGAGTGAGGCGGAGCGCCAGGTGCCCTTGTACAGCAGGCGGCCGAGGTTCACCCAGTCGCCCAGGCGGGCGAAAGTGATCTCAGGGAGGGCCTTCGGCGAGGCGCGGAAGTAGGAAGCGGCAAGAGCCGAAGATAGCTCTGCGAGGTCGCGGCCGTACCTGGACCAGCGCCGGAAGCCGTCGAAGCCCAGCTCGGGCAGTACCTGGGGCGTCACCCGGTAGTACTCGCCGGCGGCTTCCCAGGAGCGCCAGGACTGGCGGGCAAGCTCCATGCCCTCGTCCGCCCACTCCCGTAGCTCCTCGTCGCTTATCGCGTCGCCGATGCTGTCGGCGGACCGGCGGAACTCGCCGACGAGGCTTGTCGAGAAGGGCGCGAGGAGCTGCTCGTAATGGGTGTAGATGCGCTTGCGCTCAGGGGTTGTCATTGGGTCTTCTTCATAGTGCAGAGTTGTCGTCCGCGCGCCCTACGAGTACCTCAGGGCGAGCGGGACGCGATGTCCAGCGTAGTGGAGTCGCCGTGGAACCGCTCATGGTGAGGCACTCGTACCATGAGCGGAGGAAGACGCTCAGCCTCCTACTCAAAGATGGAAGACACCACCTCTTCGATGCTGCGCTGCACGTCCCGGTCGTCCGTTAGCGCCCAGACTACGGCGACCTGGCAGGCGCGGCGGGCGGGGATGTCTTCGTGGATCAGCCGGCCGGCGTATATTAGCAGGCGGGTGCTCACGCCTTCCGCCAGGCCGTGCTCCTTGAGGTGGCGCACCTTCTCACCCAGCTTCGCAAGGTCGTTCGCCACTGAGTCCGAAACACCCGCCTCGTGGCCGATTATGCGGGTTTCCAGGTCGCGCGGCGGGTAGCCGAACTCGACGGCCATGAAGCGCTGGCGCGTGCTGTGTTTCAGGTCCTTGAGCGCGCTCTGGTAACCCGGGTTGTAAGAGATCACCAGCAGGAAGCCGTCGCGGGCCTCGACGATCTGGCCCAGCTTCTCGATGGGGAGAAGCCGCCGGTGGTCTGTGAGCGGGTGGATGAGCACTGTGGTGTCTTTCCGCGCCTCGACGATTTCGTCGAGGTAGCAGATGGCGCCCGCCTTCACCGCGCGGGTCAGTGGGCCGTCGATCCAGCGCGTGGAGTCCCCCTCCAGTAGATAGCGGCCTACGAGGTCGGAGGCTGTCAGGTCCTCGTGGCAGGCGACGGTGACGAGGGGCCGGCCGTGCCCGTTCTCGCTGCCAGGCTCCACTTCCTTGATGACGCTCAGCGGCCGTCCAAGCTTGTACGCCATGTGCTCGATAAACCGCGTCTTGCCGCAGCCGGTCGGGCCCTTCAGGAGCACCGGGATCTTCTGAGTGTATGCCGCTTCGAAGAGCTCGATCTCGTCCTTAACCGGGACATAGAAGGGTTCCCGGTCCACCGTGTATTCCTCGATGGCGTACTGGCGGTACGTGTCTTCGATGGTCATTCCATGCTTCTCGTTTCTGTGCTCGACTCTATTTTACGGTCTCGCGCGCCTGCTCGCTGCCTCATGGACGATGGTCCCCCGGTGGCGAGCCGTTTCTTGAGGCCGCCCCATTCTGCCTTCGCCCGGCGAACCGTTTCTTCCAACGTTCCGCTTGTGTCTATTACAACGTCTGAGCGGCCGACCCGCTCTGCGTTGTCCATCTGCGCCTTGATGATGCGCTCCAACACTTGCTCTTCTGGAATCCCGCTGCGGGCCGATGCGCGCTTCGCTGCCAGCTCCGGCGGAGCGACCGTTACCCAGACCTCGTCTGTGAGATCGTCCCAACCGGCGTCGAAGAGCAGTGCCGCTTCGAGGACGACGAACTCCACGCCCTTTGCGTCAAGCTCGGCCAGTTGGGCCCTCATCAGCTCTTTCATGCGAGGGTGGGTGATCGTGTTCAGATTCCGAAGGTTGGCCGGGTCGGCGAAGACTATGGCGCTCAGTTTCTTCCGGTCGATAGTGCCGTCTGCGGCGAGCATGTCCCCGCCGAACGCGGCGAGGATGTCCTCGTAAGCCGGTGTACCGGGCTGATACACCTGGTGCCCGGCCAGGTCAGCGCTAAGGATCACCGCGCCCAGTTCGGCGAGGACTTCTGCGACGGTCGATTTGCCGGTACCGATGCCGCCGGTGAGGCCGATTACATACACGTGGATGTCATAGGATGAAGAAGCCGGAGCGCCGGATTGGCGCGCCGACTGTAGGGTGATTGTTGCAGGCGCTCAGGCGGGCGTCAAGGAAGATGGCCTTTGGGCGTCCCTTCCGCCGCGCTCGGCTCGGGAGGAAATGGCAGGCGGCCGGTTGAAGGGCGCTGTTCACTCCCCGCCGCGCCGGCGGGTCCCCCTTCGACTTTGCTCAGGACATGCTTCGCGACGATGCGACCTGCCCGGTTTGCAGTGATATCGCCGCTCAGGATGACATGATCGGGCCGGTCCTCACGACCTCCCCACCTTCCTTCCGCCCCGCTCTGCGGAGGATGACATTTGCCGCGGTGATGATGGCGCCGTTCACTCCCCGCGCCCCGCCGGGTCCCTTCGCGAAGATACGTCGTGGCGGTACGCGAGCGCCAGTTCGCTCAGGATGACGCGGCTGCTTGGCGGGGTACGTCTGGAGGATTGGCTGGAGGTTGACGCGTCTAGCGGCTGGTCATCTCGCGGACGAGGTCATCGAAGTCGGGCACGGCGTCGTATTCGTCTTCGTCGAGGTCCTTGCGTAGCACCTGGACGTAGCGGTTGTAGCAGAACTTGGCCGCTTCCACCTGGCCGGAGAGGACGTAGTTGCTCATCAGACGGTACCAGGCGGCCTCGTTGAACTCGTCCTGCTCCAGGATGCGCTGGCAGAGGTCGGCGCTGCGCTTGTACTCGCCCTTCTGGCTGTAGGCCGCTGCTAAGGTGGTGAGCAGGCTCGTGTACTGCTCTTCCAGCTGCCAGCGAAGCGTTTCCGCCCACTCTGAGTAGAAGTCCGGCGCGAACTGGCCCGTCCGCAGGGCCAGCGCCTTCTCCATCAGGCCAATAGCTTCGGAACTGCCCTTGGGTAGCGCGTCGGCGTCCTTCAACGCCTGCTGGAATTCGTCGACATCAAAGGTGAAGCGGCCTCGCGGGTCGAGGACGTAGCGCCCGGAATCCTTGGCGATGCAGTCCTGGTACAGGGCCTTGCGCAGCCGGTACATGTTGGAGTGGAAGGCACTCGTTGTCTTCTCCTCCGGGTGGTCCGGCCAGAGCGCGGCGACGATCTCGTCTTTGCGCAGGGGGCGCCGGTTGCAGAGGAAAAAGAAGAACATCTCCTTGCCCTTCTCGCTGCGCCACTCCAGGTCGGTGATCTCGTGTCCCCCGACCTCAGCTCGGGGCTGCCCGAACCCATAAGCGTGCACGACGTTGCCGGCCGGGTCCGTGCCCGGCTCCTCCTCCTCGGTTGTGCCGCTGCTGCCCTTGATCATCTTAAGGACTCGCGCATAGTAGCCGCCGGCAATCTTGTTCGCTGCGCCATATTGCACAAGCAGGGGGTTGCGTGTGGCCTCTACCAGCAGGAAGTGGTCATACCCGAGGTCGGATACAGCGCCTGCTGCCAGCTCAAGGAACTCCAGCGCCAACCGCTTGCGTTTCAGCGAGAAATAGATGCCGGCCAGCAGGAAGTAAGCCTTCGCCAACTCCCTCTTGGCGGCCGACTCCCGAAGGTGGGAGATCGCCTGCTCCAGGCTCTCTGCCGCCTCCTTGAGGTCGCCCTGGCGACGCTTGAGCAGCCCGGCTGTGATCAGGCAGAGGCCCAGCTCCAGCGCTCCACCGCGTTTCTCCGCCTCTGCCATTGCCCGCTTGGCCCAGGACTCGCTGCTCTGCAGGTCGCCCATGAGCTGATAGGTGTTGGCGATGCAATCGGCGGTGTAGATGCGGATATAGGCGTCGTCCAGGCTCCATGCCTGGTCCAGGCAGGAGTTGTACAGCTCCAGCGCAGCGTTGTAGTCCGCCGTGTTCCGCTTGATGTCGCCCAGCGACGCCAGCAGGTACACCTCCGGCCGCTGGTTGCTCAGCCCGCGGGCCTTCTCCAATCCCTGGCGCGCCACGTTCTCCGCCGCGTCGTAGTCGCCCTGCAGGAAGTACATCGCGCCCAGGTTGATTATCGTCTCTACGAGCCGCTGGTCGTTGCCCAGCTTTAGCCAGCGTTGGCGCGCCCGTTCCAGGTAGGCTGCGCCCTCTGGACATCACCCTCCGCCTCATATATGTCCAGCACTGCCGTCAGTTCCTGGATCGCCTGCGTTAGCTCGCCGCAGAGGCTCAACGTAATCGCGAGTTCTTTGCGCGTCTCCGTGAGCAACGTCGTCGGCCCGTCGTGCTCCAGAAGCAGCACCCGGGCACGGGCCAGCGCCTCCTTGGATTCCGCGTAGTCACCCTTGACGCGCAGGCACATCCCTTTCGTGACCAGCGCCTCCGCGAGGGCCGCCCACTCGCCGGAAGCCTCAAGCGGAGCGATGGCCTGAGCCAGGAGCGCCAGCGCCTGGTCCAGCTGGTTTAAGTGGCGCAGTATACGAGCCTTCCAAAGAACGAGCTTGGGCTGCGCCGCCAGTTCTTCAACGGGCACCGCCTCCAGCCAGTCCGCAAGCGTGTCCCAACGTCCCTCCTCGAAGAGACGCCAGCCTACACGCTCCGTGATCTGCACGATGCGGTCCCAGGCGCCCGCCTGCATGTCGTGATAGACCGCCTCTTCCCACGCCTCCCTCTGCTCCATGAGAGAGGCGGCTTTCAGGTTCAGCTCCTGGAAGCGAGCGCTGTTCTGCGCGCGTAGGGAGCTCACCAGGTAGGCGCGAAAGAGGCGGTGATAGCGGTAGCGCCCCTTCGTCTCCCCGTCCGGCAGAAGGAACAGGTTCGCCTGGTTCAGGAAGTTCAGCTTCTCCTCACTGTCGTCGATGCCAAGAAGGTCCTTGAGCAGCTCCTCGTCCATCGTCCTCAAAACGGCGCTGCCGGTCAGGAACTCCTTGATTTCCCGTGATAGCGGCTGGAACTGCTCCAGCGTGATGTACTGGAATAGTGTGTCTGACGCCCGCAGCGATTCGAGAGTCACAGCGGTGCGGCTCGCCTTTACGCGATCGGCCATCAACACGAGCGCGCCCGCCCATCCTTCAGTGATGTCCGCCAGGTGCTGCGCATCATCGAGCGCGAGTTCCTTGCCCAGGACGTCGCGGAAGAGGTGCATCACCTCATCGCAAGTGAAGGCGAAATCGGACGCACCGATAACCGCTGTCTCTTGCCGGACGGACATGAGTGGCAGCACTCCGAGCTTGGGTTGTGTACGGCCGGAGAGGATGACGTGACAACCCGGCGGCAGCCGGTAAAGCCAGCCATCGATGGCTTGCCGCATGTCTTCCGGCGCACAGTCCAGGTGGTGAAAGTCGTCCAGCACGATCACGAACCGCTCTTCCGGTCCCTGCACCGCCTGGACCATGAGGTCCGTAGCTTGCTCGGAAGGGATGGGCGATTCAGATTCGAGGGCTGCTGCCAGTTGCGAGCCGAAGGCCGGGAAGTGCGTGCGGCCGGCAGCCAGCAGATACCGGAGGAAGAGCTGCAGGTCGGTGTCGCGTTCGTCGAGTGCGTACCAGCAAAAGGGGTTTTCGTGGGATTGCGCGAAATCGAGGAGCAGCGTCGTCTTGCCGTAGCCGGCGGGCGCGCTGATCAGCGTCACACGTCGCTCGATGGATTGGGTCAGCTGGTCGACAAGGCGCTCCCGCCGCACGATCGCGGGCCGGCGGGTAGGCAAAACTACCTTGGAGGCATAGGGAACCTCCAGGGGCGAACGACCCCCTTTACGGGCCTGTGTTTTTTCGGCCATCTTACCCCGGTGACACGGAAGAAATGGTTCGCGTCGCAGAGTAAGACGGGAGCAGCCGTCTGCCGTTACAGGCTTGGTGAACAAATTTTCACCGAAGGGGTTTCCGCTGCGATTCGCAGGCGGCTACGCGCGGCCTTCCTTCTCCAGGCGCGCCTTCCGCTGGGCCATCAACCGGGTGTACAGCAGCAGGTCCGCGTCGCTGTAGACGGCATCGCCCATCTCGCTGCCGCGCTTGAGCGCCTTGATCGTCGCCTTAGTGAGCGCCACCGGGAGGGCGGGGCGCTCGATGATTTTCTCCGCCAGCTCGCGTGCCGTCTTCTCCTCCTCGCCGTCCGGGCAGAGGTGGGTGACGAGGCCGTAGTCGAAGGCGCGCCGGGCGTCGAAGCGCTCGCAGGTGATCGTCAGTTCGAGGGCGCGGGCGTGGCCCATCTCGCGGGCCAGGCGAGGCAGCGCGTTCCAGCCGAGCGGTAGACCGAGTTCGACCTCCGGGATCGAGAACCACGTCGATTCGCCGGCGACGCGCATGTCGCAGCAGGCGGCGAGGACGAGCGCGCCGCCGACAGCAAATCCGTGGACAGCGGCGATGGTGATCTGGTCCAGGTTCTCGATTGCCGCGGATGTCCGGCTGCCGATGCCGCTCGTGTGACGAAGCTGCAAGTCGTTGGCCGGACCCGATTCGCGCCACTCGCTGGTGTCTGCGCCGGAGGAGAAGCCGGCGCCGCGTCCCGTCAGGATCAGGACGCGGGTCTCGAAATCATCGGCGAGGCGGTGGCAGGCGTCCTGCAGTTCGAGGTGCATCTGGCGGTTGATGGCGTTGCGCTTCTGGGGGCGGTTCATGCGCAGGAGCATGAGCGCGCCCTCGCGCTCGACTGATATGGTTTCGTACTGCATAACGGGGCCAGTCTAGCGGTGAGACGGTCTGGGCGGCAAACGGGCGCGTGCCGCGTCCGCCCGCTACCGGCCGGCTGCATTCGCCTCTAGAAGCGCCTTGCCGACCGGGTGCCGCCCCGCCTCCCCTCCCCTATATAATGTGCCCGCCCACCCACCCGAAGGCTCCTCGCTGCGCTCGGAGTTCGGGGTGTCTTCGTAGGCGGCTGCTGCGGTGGGCCCCGCGTCTCCATGCGGCGGGCACCGCGTGGTTGCGGGCAGGCCCTTCCTTCGTCAGGGTGATGGGCTCTGGATGACAGACGGCACTCACGACAAAGGTGGAGTTCCGCCTCCCCACCAGATCCTTCGTTCCTCAGGATGACAAACAGGACGGGGCCAGGCGGCCCCGCCCTGAATACGAATCGCGGCGGACTTAAGCCTTCGCGGCCACTTTCTCGCGCTCGCGGACTTTCCGCCTCTCGAAGGTGTACTCGCCGTCTACGTAGTCGACGTGAGCGGTTTCGCCTTCTCGGAATTCGCCGGCGAGGATGCGGCGGGACAGCGGGTTGGCGATCCGGCGCTCGATGGTACGGCGAAGGGGTCGTGCGCCGAATACGAGGTCATAGCCCTCGCGGACCAGCGCCTCCTTGGCCGCGTCAGTCAACTCCAGGCCGACCTTGCGGTCGCTGAGGCGCTCGCGCACGTCCTTAAGCAGCAGCTCGACGATCTGCTTCAGGTCGTCTTCGGTTAGCGGATCGAAGACGATGATCTCGTCGATGCGGTTGAGCAGCTCCGGCCGGAACGTCTGCCGCAGCGTCTTCTCCACATCGGACTTCAGGCTCTCTTTCTCGAATGCGCTCGGCTTCTCCTTCTGCAGGAAGCCGAAGCCCGGGCGCTGGAACTCGGAGGTCCCGAGGTTGGAGGTCATGATCACGACCGTGTTCCGGAAGTCGACTGTCCGGCCGTGGCCGTCGGTCAGGCGGCCGTCCTCCAGTATCTGGAGGAGCACGTTGAACACCTCGGGGTGCGCCTTCTCGATCTCATCGAAGAGAACGACTCGATAGGGCCGTCGGCGGACGGCCTCCGTGAGCTGGCCGCCCTCGTCGTAGCCCACGTAGCCCGGCGGTGCGCCAATCAGGCGCGAGACGGTGTGGCGCTCCTGGTACTCGCTCATGTCCAGCCGCACCATCGCTTCTTCATCGTCGAACATGAACTCGGCCAGGGCGCGCGCCAGCTCCGTCTTACCGACACCGGTTGGCCCCAGGAAGATGAACGAGCCGATGGGCCGCTTTGGGTCCTTCAGGCCGGCGCGGGCGCGGCGGATAGCGTCCGACACGGCCTGTATCGCCTCGTCCTGGCCGATCACCCGCTCGTGCAGGCGCTCCTCCATCTGGAGGAGCTTTTCCTGTTCGCCCTCCATCATGCGCTGGACGGGGATGCCGGTCATCTTGTGCACGAGGTCAGCGATGTCGTGCTCGTCGACGGTGAGGTCCGCCTGGTTTTCGGCGGCCCAGGCGTCGCGCTCGCGGGCGAACTGCTCGCGTAGCGGCTCCAGCTCTGACTTGACGCGGGCGGTCGCTTCCCAGTCCTCGCGCTGGCCGGCGGCTTCCAGCTCGCGCTCCATCGTTTCCAGCCGCTTCGCCAACTCGCGCAGCTCCGGCGGCATGCTCTGCGCCTCGATCACGTGCTTGGACGATGCTTCGTCGATCAGGTCGATCGCCTTGTCCGGCAGGAAGCGGTCGGCGATGTAGCGGCTGGAGAGCCGCGCCGCCGCCTCGATGGCGTCGTCCGTGATCTTCACCTTGTGGTGCGCCTCGTAGCGCGGGCGCAGGCCCTTCAGGATCTCGATGGTGTCGTCCTCGGAGGGTTCGTCAAGGTAGACGGGGGCGAAGCGGCGTTCGAGGGCAGAATCCTTCTCGATGTGCCTACGGTATTCGTCCAGCGTGGTGGCCCCGATGACATGAAGTTCGCCCCGTGAGAGCGCCGGCTTGAGCATCGTGGAGGCGTCGATTGCGCCTTCCGCGCCGCCGGCGCCGACGACCTGGTGGATCTCGTCGATGAAGATGATCACCTCGCCCTGCGCACGCTTGATCTCGTCCATAACGGCCTTGAGCCGCTCCTCGAACTCGCCGCGGAACTTCGAGCCGGCGACCATGGCGCCCATGTCCAGGGCCAGCACCCGCTTGTCCTTCAGGTTCTCCGGTACGTCGCCCGCCACTATGCGCTGCGCCAGACCCTCGGCGATCGCCGTCTTGCCGACGCCGGCCTCGCCGATGATCACGGGGTTATTCTTGGTGCGGCGGTTCAGCACCTGCATCACCCGCTTGATCTCCTCCTCGCGGCCGATCACCGGGTCCAGCTTTCCCTCGCGCGCCGCTTCCGTGAGGTCGATCGAGTAGCGTTCGAGCGCCTTGTATTTCGACTCCGCGGTCGGGCTGTCGACGCGCGACTCGCCGCGCACCTGCTCAAGCGCCTGGTAGATGCGTTCCTTATCGATGCCGAACTCGCGCAGGATGCGGGCGGCCTCGCCCTCGCGCTCGTCGGCCATCGCTATCAGGATGTGCTCGACGCCGACGTACTCGTCCTGGAGGCGCTCGGCCTCCGCGTTAGCGGCTTCGAGCATGCGGACGATTCGTGGCGTGGTGTAGATCTGGACCACGTCGTAGGAGAGCTTTGGCGACTTCGCCAGCGACTGAGCGACGGCGTCGCGCAGCTTTCCGACGTCAACCTTCAGGTTCTCGAAGACCTGCGGTAGGATGCCGCCGGTGTGCTGGAGCATGGCAAGGAGGACGTGCTCCACGTCCCACTGGGAGTGGCGCTCCTTGCGCACCATCTCCTGAGAGGCGGCCAGGACCTCCTGTGCTCCTTCTGTAAATCTGTCTTGTCTCATCATGGTGTTGTTACCTCTCTAC
>VBJS01000132.1 GCA_005880055.1 Chloroflexota bacterium
AAAGGGGGGACGGCAAGGGGAGGCACCCCACCGTGGATGCTCAGCAGACGCAAGGGCGCCGGCAGGGAACGCGACGAGCGCCCGCGCGAACCGGCGCAAGCGCCACCGCGCGTTTCGTGACAGAATAGTCCGCGATGACGCAGCAGTTTGGCCCGTTTGAGCTGATCGAGCCGGTCCCGGCGCCCAGGAAGCCCCGCCTGGTGATGGCGCTCCAGCCCTGGATCGACGTCGGCTCCGTGGGCAGCATGGCGCTCACGTTCATGGAAGAAGCGCTCGGCGCCCGGCCGTTGGCGCAGCTCAACCGGCCGGGCGTCTTCTACGACTTCACCCGCTACCGGCCCGTGCTCCGGCGCATCGAGGGGCAGCGTCACGTCACGGTGCCGAACACGATCATGCACTACGCCGAGGGGAAAGACGGCCGCGACTGGCTGCTGCTGCACACGCTGGAGCCGCACAGCCACGGCGAGGACTTCGTGGAGGGACTGATTACGCTGATGAAGCGGCTGGAGGTGTCCGAGTACCTGATGATCGGCTCGATGTACGCGCCGGTCCCGCACACGCGGCCGCCGCTGGTGAGCGGGGGCGCGAGCAGCGAGACGATGCGTGAGCGGCTGCGCCTGGGCGGCGTACGGGAGAGCGGTTATGAGGGTCCGACTACCATCCTCGCGCGGCTGGGGACCAGCGCGCCGGCGCTGGCGATCGAGACGGCGACGATGATCGTGCAGTTGCCCGCCTACGCGCAGCTAGAGCGCGATTACCGCGGCCTGGGGCACATGCTGGGCCTGCTCAACGGCTTCTACGGCCTCTCGCTGGACCCGGCGCCGCTTGCGGAGCAGGTGTCGGAGGAGACGCGGGTAATCGAGCAGACGGTCGATGAGAACCCGCAGCTGAAGGCCTGGATCGGCGAGCTGGAGCGGATGTACGACGCCGACCACGACAAGTCGCCAGAGGAGGGGCCGCCGGCGGCGCCGCTCTCGCCGGAGCTAGAGAGCTTCCTGCGCGACGTGGAGGGGCGATTAGGGGAGAATTAGGCCCGACGGACCGCAGCACGGGGCGTGGGCCGCGAACAAAGTTTACACTCACCCACCGCCAGATTCCTTCGCGAAGTTGCGCTCGGGCGGGCCGCAGATGCGGTGCTGCTCAGAATGACACCCAGGCGCTTACACGCCCTACCGTGCGCCGCGGCGCTTTGAGGCTGGCGCCGTCGCACCGTTTGCTTTCTCGGCCGCCTTCTTCGTAGCGGGGTTACCGTCGAGGCCCGGCGTCGGCACGCCCGGCGCCGACGATGCCGCCTGCTGGCGGGCCGCCTGCTCCGCCAGCGTCTGGGCGGCGGCCTGCATCGCTGCCGGGCCACGGCCGTTCGGGCGCCGGCCACCAGCGTCTCCTTGTTGTCCCGTACCCAGCCCTGCGACCGGTCCACCCACGCGACGGCGTCCTGGAACTGCGGCATCACATAGCGCGCCATCAGCTCGTAGCTGCGCAGCGTCTTCTCGCGGTCCGCCCACTCCTGGGCCAGGCCCAGCAGGCACCCGAAGCCGCCGGAGATCTCCTGTAGCCGGCGCACACCGGCGATAGCGTCGTCCGGCGTGCCGATGAGGGCGCCGAAATCGAGGAGACGTTCGGCCATCTCCCGCCCGGAGGCGGCGGGCCAGCTGACCGGCGAGCCGATAGTGCCAACGAAGTAATCGTTGTTCCAGGTCAGCAAACCATCCTCGATGTCACGGATCGCCTCCTCGCGAGAGTCCGCGAGATGGAAGGGCATGACGATGCGCCAGTTCGCGCGGTCTGGCGCGGGCCGCCCGGCCTTGGCGGCGGCTTCTTCGCAGAAGGACCATTGGGTGCTGAGGGCGGCCAACCCCTGCTCGGAATAAGAGGCGATGGAGAGGACGCCGGCGCCGTGCTTGCCTGCGGTTGTCATCCCGGCCGGGCTCAGGGTAGAGGCGACGGCCATCGGCATCGTCGGGCGCTGGTAAGGCTTGAGCTGGAGCTGGGCATCGCGCAGCCTGAACCAATCGCTCTCGTAGGTGATCGGCTCGTCCTCAGTCAAAAGGCGGATGATGACGCCCAGCCCCTCGTCCATCATCTCGCGCTGGCGGGTGGGCTCGATGCCCAGCATCCAGGCGTCGGAGGGGAGCGCGCCGGGGCCAACGCCGAGCATGACGCGGCCGCGCGTCAGGTGATCGAGGAGGACGAGGCGGTCGGCGACGTGGAAGGGGTGGTGGTACGGGACGGAGACGACGCCGGTACCGAGGCGGATGTGCTTGGTCCGCTCACCGGCGGCGGCGATGAACACCTCGGGGCTGGCGATGGTCTCCCAGCCGGCGGAATGGTGCTCGCCGATCCAGGCCTCGTCGTAGCCGAGATGGTCGAGCCATTGGATGAGCTCCAGGTCGCGCTGGAGGGAGAGGGTGGGGTTCTCGCCGGCCCGGTGGAAGGGGGCCATGAAGATACCAGTCCTGAGCCGGGTCGAAGGGCCGGTTCTTAGGGGCTGGGCGACCATTGTTCGCTCCTTAATCCGGGGGATATGGGCGAGCACTACTATCGCACAGGCGCTGGTGCGAGACAACGGGCAGCGATGAGGTGTTAGGCGCGAGGTGCTACCGGGTCCGTCAGCTATCAGCCGTCAGCCCCGTAGATTGAGGCTTGACCCCGGGTCTGGTTCTACCCGCGCTTGGCGTAGTCGCCCATGCCGGCCCAGTCGATGCCGGTGGCGGCTTCGGCGCCGACTACCCAGGCGTCGTGCCCAGGCGGTATCATGCTCACTTCGCCGGGGCCGACTTCCAACTCGTTGCCGTCTGCCATGACGACGTGGAGGCGACCTGTTATCTGGTAGGCGAAGTGCGCTGCCTGGCAGAGGTCTGTGCCGGCGATCGGCTTAACGTGATCGGACCACTTCCATCCAGGCTCGAAGGCGTAGCGGCCGACGGTACCGCCGCCGATGTTGACGACTTCGACGCGGCCTTTCTCGAAGTTGCGGGTGTCGTCCGGGGCTTGAAGGCTCTTCTTCTCGGCGTTCGTCATCAGGGACCTCCTTGGGTGCTGTGCTAGACGGGCTGAGTTCAAGATACCACCAGCGGGATATAAAGCAAGCGACCGCGGGCGCAGGCGGGCACGTTTGATGCCTGCTCCTACAGTTGCTCGAATGTAAGAGGTGGAAAATGCCGTTAAGGGCGAGGACACTCGGACGGCAGGGAGACGGCCATCCCGGCGACCATCCGAAGGACCAGCAGCGCATCGACTGAGTTCACNNNACGAGGAGTGCGTCGACTGAGGTTATCGCGTTATCGCAATCCATGTTGGCGAGGAACGAGCAGAGGCCGAGGTTGGGCAGGGCGACGGCGTTACGCAGGAGGAGGAGGGCGTCCTGCGAGTCGACGTTGCCGTCGCAGCTTGCGTCGCCTCTGGGGATATTGGTCCGCTCCGGCACCTGCGTCAGGCCGCCGCCCGGCACCGTGTAAAGCGGCTGGCCCTCGCCGGCGCCGAGGAGTTGCTGCAACGTCACGGGGCTGAGCCAGATTCGCTGGCCGGCGATAATCACGTATTGCTCGGGACGGCTTACTTCATGGAAGCGCGTGTATTGGATTGGGATAAGCGGCACCTGCGCGAATCCTCCGCGCGGAATGATGCGAACAGCTGCGGGATCGAACCCCAGGGCGGCGAAGGTTCCGGGGTCCGGGATCCAGAAGCGGGCGCCCCCGTACACGACGTCGATGGGCGGGTCGGTCTCTTCCTTGAGGAGAGCGCCGTCGCGCGGGATGTTCGGGATGCCGGCCGTGAAGCCACCGGCTACGATGTTGACGGCACTCCAGTGGAAGCCCATGCGGAGGAAGGTATTCGGGTCTGGGATGTGGAACTTCGCGCCCGCTTCCATGACGTAGATCGGGTCGGCGGAGACCTCCTTCAGGAGGCAGCCATCGCTCAGGGTCTGCCAGCAAGGCGGGGGAGGGGCGTAGCCGCGCAGCATGTCCCAGACGCTTGCCGGGACGACGCCCCGGCGCCAAAGGCCGGCCCGGCCAGCGCCGGCCGTGACGGCCGCATCGAGCGCTTGCCGGACTCGGTCCGGCGTGGAGTCGCCTTGCAGGAGCGGGACGTAGTTCAGGGCGCGGCCGGGCACCAGCCAGGCGAGATCGTCGCGGGCCTGCAACACGCAGCCGGCAGGGTCGCCCCAGGGCGGCTGGCCGGCGAAGCTCTCCCAGTAGCACGAAGGCAGAGCATCATCGGCGATAGAGAGCCAGGCGCCGATTGCAGACGGTCCGAGCCACTGTGTGCGCGGATCGTACATGACGCCGAGGCGGGCGCCGGGCCGCTCGTTTCGCAGGCGCTTCCAGAAGGCGTCGGCTAAGTAGCCGCAGTCCTGGTTGCAGAAGCCGGCGAACGGCTCCACATCCGCATACAGCGCGGTGACGCCGGTATCGATAACTTGCTCGGCAATCGCCACCTGCCCGTCCACATCCGTACCTTGCGGCACGAACCAGGCGACAAGGTCGATACCCTGTGAGCCGTAGCTGCTGCGTAGCTGCTGGATGGCGCCGGGCCCTGAGACGGCGTAGGGGCTCGAATCGTAGGTAGACATCCAGTCGGTGCCGTCATGGGTCTTGACCTGCACCGTGCGAATGGGGAGGTCGGAGTCGCTGGCGTCGGCGCCGGGATAGTCGCGGGAGAACTGCCAGATGACCGCTTCGACCTGGATGCCGGAGGCCGCCGCCGGCTCGACGATGAGCACAGCAAGCAGTGCCGCCAGTATGATGGCGAAACGTCGCATCCCCGCCCCCAGTCTCGCTCGCGGCGGGCCTTCGTACAGCCCGCTCCCCTCAGTATTGCGCCGAGTCTAGCGCGGACGCAGCGGCGGCGTCAAACGGCGTGAGGCTGCCTAAGCGCCGTTCTGGGCTTTCCAGCTGCGGCTAGCGCGGCACAAGCTGTTGAGCTTCTGACCTGCCGGGCCGCCGAGGCACCGAAATGTTTGTGGCCAGGCTCGACGCGCGAACGTGGATGCCTCGCTCCGGCGGTATGTCAGGTGCGTGGGCGGGGACGAAGCCCTTCGGAGGCTCAACGGACGGGCCGTGTGGCAGGGCGAACGGGAGCGGCGGCGAACGCTGTTCGAGCGGGACGTAGTCGCGGCGTTCGGGGCCGATGTAGACCTGGCGCGGGCGGGCGATCTTCTGCTCATCGTCCTCGATCATTTCGCGCCACTGGGCGAGCCAGCCGGCCGTGCGGGGGATGGCGAAGAGCACCGGGAACATGTCAACGGGGAAGCCAAGCGCCTGGTAGATGATGCCGGAGTAGAAGTCCACGTTGGGGTACAGCTTGCGCTCGATGAAGTACTCGTCTTCCAGGGCGATGCGTTCCAGCTCCTTGGCGATCTCGAGCAGCGGGCTGTGTCCGGTGAGGTCGAGGACTTCGTCGGACGTACGCTTGATGATGGCGGCCCGCGGGTCGTAGCTCTTGTAGACGCGGTGGCCGAAGCCCCACAGCAGGTCCTCGCCGTTCTTAACAGCCTTCACGAAGCCGGGGACACGGCTCTTGTCGCCGATCTGCTGCAGCATATGGATGACCGCCTCGTTGGCGCCGCCGTGCAGGGGGCCGTAGAGAGCGGCAGCAGCGGCGGCCGTCGCGGAGAAGGGGTCGACGTCCGAGCTGCCGACGGAGCGCATGGCGTTGGTCGAGCAGTTCTGCTCGTGGTCGGCGTGGAGGATGAAGAGCACCTCGATAGCCCGCTCGAGCACGGGGTCCGGCCGGTACTTCGGTTCCGACATCTTCCAGAGCATTGAGAGGAAGTTGCCGGTGTAGGAGAGGTCGTTGTCTGGATACACATAGGGAAGGCCGCGGTTGTGTCGGTAGGCGAAGGCGGCCATCGTCGGCATTTTGGCGATGAGGCGCTGGATCTGGATCATGCGAGAGACGGGATCGGAGACGTGCTTGGCGTCGGGGTAGAAGGTGGACAGCGCCCCGACGGTGCCGACGAGCATGCCCATGGGGTGGGCATCGTGGTTGAAGCCCTCCATGAACTTCTTGATGTTCTCGTGGACGTAGGTATGGAAGGTGATGTCGTGCACCCATTGGTCCAGCTGCTGCTTCGTAGGCAGCTCGCCGTTGATGAGCAGGTAGGTGATCTCCAGGTAGCTGCTCTTTTCGGCAAGCTGCTCGATCGGGTAGCCGCGGTACTCGAGCACGCTGGCGTCGCCGTCGATATGGGTGATGGCGCTGCGGCAGGAGGCGGTGTTGGCGAAGCCGGGATCGTAGACCATGAGACCGAAGTCGCCCTCATGTGCCTTGACGCGGCGGAAGTCCATGGCGCGCACGGTGCCTTCGGATATCGGTAGCTCGAACTCTTGTCCGGTGCGGTTGTCGACGATCGTTAGGGTGTCGCGGGTTCCGTTACGGCGCATGGACTGACTCCTCGCCCCGGCCTCGGCCGCTGGTCTGCTCATAACGGTTCTATATTACGCCAACATGGGGCGGGCAGCGTTCAATCAGTGGGTTTCGGGCGGTTTTTGGTATCTGGCGCTTGATTGGATTTCGGGGATCGCATCCGGCGTTTGATTGTGCGCCGCGAGAGATTTTCTCTTCCGTATCTGGGCGACCCGCGCTGGAGCGCCGCTTTTGTTGATTGCAGTCAGAGCCCTTCGCCCACGCCGGTGGATGGCCGCGACGCCTCGGCTGCTACGCCGGCTTCGCTTCCCCGGACGGGCGGCCGACCCCTCCCGTTGAGGACTGGGTTCAAGTACCGGCCGGGTGCCGCGTGTTCTGAGCAGGAGTAACGCCGGGCGGGGCGAGGGCGACGGGCCCTGTCGCCCCTGCGCGGATATGGCGCGGTCAGCGCAGGAGATCGGCCAAAGGCGGGTCGCTGAGCGGAGCCGGTTCGGCCGGCTTCTGGGTCCAGATGGTGACGGTGAGGCCCCGGCGGGCGGCCCATGTTCGCACCATCCACTTGTACTGCTCGGCGGCCTTCTTGTTGGGGAAGAATGCGCTGTCCAGCAAGCGTCCGCGCGACTCGATTCTGACTGCTTCCATGGCCGGCATCATCTCCTGTCTCTCCTAGTACTACGCGCGTAGTGCCCGTTTAGGTGCGTGTCCGGCAGAGCGCGGACGTGTCTGATAGCCGTTCGTAACGAGAAATCGCCGGGGCTATATCTCGCTCGATAGGATGCGGGAATTACGGTTTAGGCACGGAGGTAAGAGATGGCACTTCATGATATCGATCACGAAGTGGAACACGATGTGCACTCCACGCACGCGTACCACGATGTGGCGGCTGCGGAATCCGCCGGGATAGCCAGCTGGATGGTGATGCTGTCCGTAGTCGTCTTCCTGGCGATCATGCTGATCATCGCGCTAATCCTGGCCCGACCCTTCGGCGGCGGGGGAAGCAGCGCCCCGCGGGGCGGAGGCAACCAGCCAGCGGCTACTCAACAGGGGCCGCAGAACCAAGGCGGGAACAACCAGCAGCCGGCGCCGAGCGCGCAGGTACCATCGGGACCCTAGGGGGAGTCAGGGATGAACATCATCGCCTGGATACTCGTGGGCTTGATCGGCGGCTCGCTCGCGAAACTGCTGATGCCCGGGCGCGACCCGGGCGGGCTGATCATCACGATCCTGCTCGGCATCGCCGGCGCGCTCCTCGGCGGGTTCCTGTCGATCGCACTCGGGCTCGGCAACGGCGTGGATGATTTCGACATCGGTACGATTGTTCTATCGATCATCGGGTCGATGATCATCCTGGCCGGGTACCGGCTCGTAGCCCGCAGCGTCTGAGGCTCGTCCCTGGCTCAAGGCTGGGGCCTTTAGCCACATGTAATCGGCCTCGAAAGTCTGCTCCGCTCGATCCCCCTTCGACTCCGCTCAGGACAGCGCTTGGATACCTCAGGACGAGCGGGAAGGGAGCGTGCTCCCGGCGGCGTCGGCGCGCGGGCGACGCCTGACGGCGCCCGGCGAGAGGGTGGTGCAGTGAGCCAAAGGATATAGCGGTCCGGCCTTCGGGCGACGAGCCCTGTCGCCCCTGCGCAGCGGAAGCCGGCTATGGGCCGCGGCGGACGAAGCGCGAGTGTCTGCGGGTGCGCGTGACTGCTGCGTTCGCGGGCACGATGCTGATCGAGCCGTCGGTTTCGAGCACGGCCATCTTCACATCTTTCACGTCGCCGACCCCGTGTTCGCGGATGGCCATCAGCACGTCGTCTTCGTCCAGGCCCTCGCGGACGAGGTGGTCTTCGACGAATTCGCCGTTGTTGATGAGGAGACTCGGAGAGCCGACGATGGCGCGGCGGAGAAAGGGCAGGCGCTCGCGGACCAGCGCCAGGCCGTAGTTACCGGCGATAAGCACCGCGGCCGCAATGAGCCCCCCGGTGACGGAGGTGTCCGGCCCGACCATGGCGTTTTGGACGGCGTTCGCGATCAGGAGAATGACCACGAGATCGAAGGGCGTCATCTGGCCCAGCTCTCGCTTGCCGGCCAGTCGCAGTCCGGCGAGGAGCGCGATGTAGACGATGGCGGTGCGGGCGACGATCTCCCAGCCGCTGACCGCGAGATTGAACATCGTTCAGTCCGGCCAGTCGCCCTCGAAAACGAACTGCGCGGGGCCGCTCAGGTAGACGTCGCCCCGGCCGTCCCATTCCACGGTGAGCGGGCCTCCGGGCTGAAGCACCTCCACGCGCTCCCCGGCCATCTCTTTAAGCCGGGCGGCCACCACCGCCGCGCAGCACCCGCTGCCGCAGGCCAGCGTTTCGCCGACGCCGCGCTCCCAGACGCGAAGCTCCATGCGGGCGTTATCCAGCATGCGGGCGACGCCGAAGTTGACTCGGGCAGGGAAGGCTGGGTGATTCTCGACCAGCGGTCCGGTTCGCTCCAGCGGATATTGCTGCACGGCGTAATCGATAAACATGACGGCGTGGGGGTTGCCCATCGAGAGGCACGTGACGAGGAATGTTTGGTCAGCGACACGTAATCCGAAATCGACGACCGGAAGCATCTCGGCAAGGACCGGCACGTCCTTCGGGGCGAAGCGAGGGGCGCCCATGGAGAGCCTGACGCTGCTGACCTCGCCGCCTTCCATCGTTACGTCCGCCTCCAGTACGGCGTGAATGGCCTCGACGGTGAGGCGCCCATTGCGCG
>VBJS01000266.1 GCA_005880055.1 Chloroflexota bacterium
GAGAACGGGGGCGTTAAGCCGCCGGGCGAGGAAGGCGACCTCGCCGTCCGCCCCGGCTGGCCCTCCATGTTCCGGACCTACTGGAACAACAAGGCGATGTACGACTCCAAGTTCCGCAACGGCTGGTACATCACCGGCGACCGCGCCCGCATGGACGCCGACGGCTACTTCTGGTTCGTCGGCCGCGCGGACGACGTCATCAACACGGCGGGCCACCTGGTTGGGCCGTTCGAGGTGGAGAGCGTGCTCATCGAGCACCCCGCCGTCGCCGAAGCCGGCGTTATCGGCAAACCGGACCCGGTGGCGATGGAGGTTGTGAAGGCGTTTGTCTCGCTAAAGGAGGGGTTCGAGCCCAACGACGGGCTCCGCCGCGAACTGATTCGCTTCTCCCGCGAGAAGCTGGGCGCCGCCGTCGCCCCGCGCGAGATCGACTTCCTGCCCGGCCTGCCGAAGACGCGCAGCGGCAAGATCATGCGCCGGCTGCTGAAGGCGCGCGAGCTGGGGTTGCCGGAGGGTGACACGAGCACGCTAGAGGACTGAAGCGGTCGGTCATTGAGTGGGCCGACTGCTGGGGGGCGGCCATCCGGGTAACGGAGGAGCGGTTGGCTCACGTAGTTGAACATCCCGAAATGGACGGCCAAGAAGAACACATCAAACAAACTCTGCTCGAGCCGGAAGTCGTTGTGCAGTCGAATTCGGATCCAGAAGTACGCCTGTATCATCGTTCATATCAGCATTCCATCATCGGAGAGAAGTGTCTCTGCGCAGTGGTAAAATGGCGACGCGATGACCGCTTCCTCCTAACCGCACACTTCACCGACAAGGTCAAGCGAGGAACCGTAATATGGAAGACAAAATAAACTTGTGGTACGACGCGGAGGGCGACTTCTTGGAAGTCGCCCTTGAGAAGAAGGCGGGTTACTTCAAGGAGACGGCTCTCGATCAGGTTATGGCCAAAGTGGACATGGAGGGCCGTGTCATCGGATTCTCGATACTGAAAGTCAGTGCCCTTAAGGGTAAGCCGCTAGAACTCTCCCTGGCGTCCGCGTAGGTGAACTGGGCCGAATTCGCCGAAGCCGCTCCGAAACTCGCGCAGCTCTTCCGGGAGCGGCTCGATAAGACAGGCGTCGCGCTCGTCGGTACCATCCGCAAGGACGGCACACCCCGGATCAGCCCTCTCGAGGCTAATATCTTCGAAGACCATCTGCTGCTCGGCATGATGTGGCAGTCGAAGAAAGCGCTGGACTTGTTGCGCGATCCGCGCTGCCTTGTACATTCCGTGGTCAGCAACAAGGATGGCCGGGAAGGAGAGGCGAAGCTGCGCGGCCGCGCCGTCGACGTCGCTGATCAGGCGCTACGTGAGCGGAGCGCGCAGCACTCATTAGAGACGACGGGCTGGCGCGCGGAAGAGCCGTACCATCTCTTCTGGCTCGACATCGAGGAGGCGGCGTTCATCGAATACCAGCCGAACGGCGACCAGCTCCTGATCGAATGGCGGGCCGGTTCGCCGACCAGAGAACGGCTTCGCCGCTGGACCGGCTCTGGCCTCGCGGATTGATGCATACCAGGCAGGGCAAAGCCCTGCCCTACGGTGTACGACCCCCGACATTCGGACGCCTCAATGCCTCTCGCCGGGGCGCTACAATCGGCCGGTTATGAGCGACCCTATCGCAGCGACGCTTCCAGCCGACGTTTTCGCCCTTCTCGAAGAATTGCTCACCAGCATCCGGCTGGCCCTGGGCCGAAACCTCCTCGGTTTATACCTGCGCGGTTCCCTGGCCCTCGGGGACTTCGATCCGGAAACGAGCGACGTTGACGTCCTGATCGTCACACGAACGCGGGTCACGGAGACGGAGTTCGAGGCGTTGCGAGCGATGCACGAGCGGCTGCGGGCGCTCACGAACCGTTGCGCCGAGGGTCTAGAGGTGGCGTATTTCGACGCCGAGGCGGCGCGGCGCTGGACTCCAGAGCAGCGGCACCCCACGATCACCTCGCACGACCCGCTTCGTTGGGAAAAGCACGAAAGCAACTGGCTGTTCGACCGCTGGATGGCGCGCGAGTCGGGCATCGCGCTCTACGGCCCAGACCCGCGCGAGGTCTTCGACGCCATATCGGACGAAGAGCTGCGCGAGGCGGCCCGCCTCCGCCTCGCTGACTGGGCGCGCTGGGCCGCGGCCGTCCCGGCCGAGGAGCGCGCCTGGCTCAACGAGCGCGCGCACCAGGCGTATATGGTCGAGACGACTAGCCGGGCTCTTTACACGCTAAGCTATGGCCGGCTGTCCACGAAGCCGGAGGCGGTCTCGTGGGCGCTGCAGGCACTGCCCAAGCGCTGGCGCACGCTCGCCGAGCGTTCGCGTGTCTGGCGCTCCGACCACAGGCCGGACTCGTCCACAGTCCCTGGTGTGCTGCAGTTCATCGCCTGGGCGGCTGCGCAGGCCGGAAGACAGCCCGTCACTCCTTGGTGTCTCAACACAACTCGCTAGCGACTGCTCTCAGCCCGCATTACAATATGCACGGGCGCAGATGCACAGAGTAACGAGAGGCAGCGAGTGGTAACGAGACCCAAGATCAACGAGGAGCGCGTCTACTACAACTTTGAGGGACGGATGCCTCCGGTGGAACTGGAGGCCGATCCGGCCCCACTCCCTATTGCTGATACCGAGCCCCGCCTGATCACCGATACTACCCTCCGGGATGGGGCGCAGGATTCGCGCTTCCCGCTTTTTCCTAACGAGGCTCGCCTTCGCTACGTCGACCTCCTCCACGAGCTGGACAACGGCACTGGCCGCATCGCCTCGATTGAGACTTTCATCTACCAGCGGCGCGACCTCTGGGTACTGGACAAGCTGTTGGAGCGCGGGTACGAGTATCCGAAGGTCACGACCTGGATCCGCGCCAATACGAAGGACGTGAAGGAGCTGTACGAGGTTAGCCAGGGCCGGGTAAAAGAGACGGGTATGCTGGCCTCCTCCTCCGACCACCACATCTTCGATAAGCTGGGATACCGCAGCAAGGAAGAGGCTGTAGAGAAATACCTCAAGCCCATCGTTACAGCATGCGAATACGACATCGCGCCGCGCGTCCACCTGGAAGACACTACCCGCGCTGATATCTTCGGCTGGGTGCTGCCCTTCATGCACACCGTGCTTGAGGCCACCGAGGGCCGGGCCAAGTTCCGTGTCTGTGACACCATCGGCTGGGGCGTCCCTGATCCATACGCCGCCATGCCGCAGGGCATACCGCGGCTAATCGCCACGCTCCAGCGCGAGACCGGCGCCGAGCTGGAGTTCCACGGCCACAACGACTTCGGCGTCGCGACCGCGAACTCGCTGGCCGCCTGGCGTTACGGCTGCCGCAAGGTGAACGTGGCCTTCGCCGG
>VBJS01000123.1 GCA_005880055.1 Chloroflexota bacterium
ATCTCGTCTTTATGCAGCAGGATGAGGACGTCCTCGAAAGAACCTGTAGCCAGTTGCAAACCGGTGAGCCTTTCAATAGGGATGAGCTCATCCGTGCTGTGATCGCTTAAGAGGATGAAATCGTTGTCTATGGCTAATGAATCGGTGCCGCGAAACCTAGCGATTGGCACCATCCCAAGCCTCCGGAGCGAGCGATTGTGTCGCCAATTAGTTATCTCGCGCCTAAGAAAGATGCCGAGCTTCCGTCCGGGCATATCCCGCTCTAACCAATACGAACTTAGCCGATCACCCCCGGCCGGTGACGCCGCCGCTCTCCGCCAGTATCTCCTCCAGGTGCATCTGCCATTTCCAGCGCCCGCCGCTTGGCCGCAGCCGGCCGCCTAGATGTCGAGGTTGCGGACCTTGTCGTAGTGCGATTGAATGAAGCGCTTGCGGTGGAAGACCTCTTCGCCCATCAGCTGGCTGAAGACCAGGTCCGCCACCATCGCGTCCTCGCAGTTAACCTGCAGCACCGTTCGTACGGCCGGGTCCATCGTCGTCTCCCAGAGCTGGCCGGGGTTCATCTCGCCCAGGCCCTTGTAGCGCTGGATGGCGATGCCCTTGCCGTCCTTCAGCTTCGCCAGGTAGCTGTCCTTGTCCTTCTCCGTGTAGAACCAGCGCACGTCCTTGCGGTTCTTGGCGCTGAACAACGGCGGCTGCGCGATATACAGGTGCCCGTGCTCGATGAGCGCCGGCATGTAGCGGTAGAAGAAGGTAAGCAGCAGCGTGCGGATGTGCGCGCCGTCCACGTCGGCGTCGGTCATGATGATGATCCGGTGATAACGCAGCTTCAGCGGATCGAAGTCCTCGCCGAAGCCGGCGCCCAGCGCCGTGATGATCGCTTTGATCTCCTCGTGCGCCAGCATCTTGTCCGGCCGCGCCTTCTCCACGTTCAGGATCTTGCCCCGCAGCGGCAGGATCGCTTGAAAGCGGCGGTCCCGTCCTTCTTTCGCAGTGCCGCCGGCCGATGCGCCCTCCACCAGGTACAACTCGCGCACCTCCGGGTTGCGCTCCGAGCAGTCGGCGAGTTTGCCGGGAAGGATGCTGTCGTCCAGCACGCCCTTCTTGATAACGAGATCGCGGGCCTTGCGCGCGGCTTCGCGGGCGCGGGCCGCCGTCAGGCACTTCTCGATGATGCGGCGCGCGTCGGAAGGGTGCTCCTCAAGCCAGGTCGACAGCTCGTCACCCATCGCCGACTCGACGATGCCCTTCATCTCGGCGTTGCCCAGCCGCGTCTTCGTCTGCCCCTCGAACTGCGGCTCCGGCAGCTTCACGCTGATCACGGCGACCAGTCCCTCGCGGACGTCCTCGCCGCTCAGGTTGGCGTCGTTTTCCTTGAGGATCTTCTGCTTGCGCGCGGAGTCGTTGAGGACGCGGGTGAGCGCCGAGCGGAAGCCGGTGAGGTGTGTGCCGCCATCGATGGTATGGATGCAGTTGGCGAAGGCGAAGGTGTGCTCAGTGAAGCTGTCGTTGTACTGGATCGCAACTTCGACGACGGAACCCTCAGCGCCGCGCTCCATATAGAACGGCTCGTGGACGGCGCGGCGGTCCTTGTTGAGGCGCTGCACGAAGGACTTGATGCCGCCCTCGAAGTAGTAGTTGATCTCGCGGGCGATCCCAGTCCTGAGCCCAGCCGAAGGGCGCTCATCGCGGAAGGAGATCCAGATGGCCTTGGTCAGGAACGCCATCTCCCGGAAGCGTTCGGCCAGGGTCGTGAAGTCGAACCCCGTCTCGGCGAAGATCTCGGTGTCCGGCGTGAAGCCCGTGGTTGTTCCCGTCTCCGTAATGCCGTTGCTGACCGCTTTCATGGGCCCGGTGGCCTTGCCGCGCTCATACTCCTGCCGGTAGAGCTTCTTGTCGCGCCGTACTTCCACCCACATGTTCGAGGAGAGGGCGTTGACGACGGCGGCGCCGACGCCGTGCAGTCCGCCGGAGACCTTGTACGCCTGGTTATCGAACTTACCGCCCGCGTGGAGGTAGGTCATCACGGTCTCGAGCGCAGACTTGCCGGTGCGCGGATGCGTGTCCGTCGGGATGCCGCGGCCGTTGTCGGTCACGACAACCGAGCCGTCCGGCTTGATCACGATATCGATGCGACTGCAGAAGCCGGCCATCGCCTCGTCGATGGAGTTATCGACGATTTCGTAGACGAGATGGTGAAGGCCCCGCTCATCGGTGGAGCCGATGTACATGCTGGGGCGGCGCCGGACGGCTTCGAGGCCCTCCAGGACCTGAATATCGGCAGCCGTGTATTTACTTAGTTTCGTATCTGTCATAAGAAGGGGAACCGCATACTCATTCTACCATATCTGAACGCATTTAGCGAACGCTCAGTTAGCTCTAACTGGCGTTAGAATAGGCGTTATGGCGACACCTGAACCACGCGTTGCCACCCCCACCGAAGCCGTCCCCGATTCCCCCATTCCCGGCATCTCGCGCCCCGTCTTCGTCCTCTCTCTCGTCTCCTTCCTGACGGACATATCTTCCGAGATGATCTACCCACTCGTGCCGCTGTTTCTCACGTCGGTCCTGGGCGCGCCGCTGGCCGCCGTCGGGCTCATCGAGGGGGTTGCCGAGAGCACGGCCTCGGTGCTCAAGACCGTCTCCGGCTGGCTCTCCGACCGTCTCGGCATGCGCAAGCCGCTTGTTGTCGCCGGCTATGCGCTCTCCGGCCTCGCCAAGCCACTGATGGCCGCCGCTTACGTCTGGCCGGCCGCGCTCGGCGTGCGCTTCCTTGACCGCGCGGGGAAAGGCATCCGCACGGCGCCCCGCGATGCCATCATCGCCGACGCGACACCCGAACGGCACCGGGGCCGGGCCTTTGGCTTCCACCGAGGGATGGACACTGCCGGCGCGGTCATCGGTCCGGCCATCGGCCTCGGCCTGCTCGCCTTGCTGGACCAGGACTTCCGCCTCGTGTTCCTCATCGCCGGGCTGCCCGCATTGGGCGGCGTCGCGCTTCTCTGGGTACTGCCGGAGCGCCGCCCGATTGCTGCCTCGGCCGATATACCGGCGAGAGTGCCGCTGCGGGAGCTGGGACGGCCGTTCTTCGTTTTCCTCGCCGTTATGCTTGTCTTTGCGGTTGGCAACTCCAGCGATGCGTTTCTGATCCTGCGCTCGAAAGACCTCGGGCTCTCCAACACCGCAACCGTCGGCGCCTACGTCCTCTACAACACGATCTACGCGCTCGGGTCGGCGCCCGCCGGCGTCGCCTCCGACCGGCTGGGCGCGCGGCCCGTGATCACCGCCGGCCTGGGCGTCTTCGCGCTCGTCTACCTTGGGTTCGGGCTGGCGTCGGGCGGCGCCCTCGTCTGGCCCCTGTTCGCCGTCTACGGCGTATACATGGCGCTCACAGACGGCGTGGCGAAGGCCCTGATATCGAACGTCGTTCCGGCACGAGAGCGCGCAACCGCCATCGGCATCTATACCGGAGCGACCGGCGCCATGATCCTTCTTTCGAGCGTACTTGCGGGCGCACTCTGGGACCTGATCGACCCCTCGGCGCCCTTCCTTCTCGGCGGCGTGACGGCCCTAGCGGCGCTTGTCTTGCTCGTCGCCCTACTGCCGCGAGACGCGGGCGTTCGGCGCAACGGCATATAATCGCGGCATGGCGAAGAAGCGGACCGGCGACCCCTGGATGCCGGCCGACAAGTACGGCCGGTCGCTGCCGCCCTTCAGCGTAAACCTGCTCGTCCGGGACGTCTCGCGCTCGGTCGCGTTTTACCGGGAGGTGCTGGGCGCCGAGGTACTATACTCCGATCCGGACTTCGCGGCTCTGCGGGCGCAGGGCGCCGACTTCATGCTTCACGCCGATCACACCTACGAGCAGCACCCGTGGACTGACCGCCTGCTCGCGGCCGGCCCGCGAGGGGTGGGCGCCGAACTCCGTCTCTTCGGCGTTGACCCGGACGGTCTCGAGAAGCGAGCGCGCGGCGCCGGCGCGCCGGTGCTCAAGGAGACCTTCGAAAGGGGTCACGGCTGGCGCGAGGTGTGGGTGCAGGACCCCGACGGCTATGTGTGGGCAGTCGGGGTACCGATCGGAGACTGAAGCGTGCTGGACCGCCTGCGCCGAGTATTTTCCCGTCCGGAGGAGCCCACTGCAGATCTGCAGCCGATCAACCTGACGCCGATCGGCGTCGTCCGAAACGCCGTCAAAGACACCGACGGCCTGGGTCACGCCGAGGAGTTGGAGTCCCGCATCGTCTTGCGCCTGGAGCTGGCCGACGCGCTCTTCGGGCTCGACACCTGGTCGCACCTCCTTGTGCTCTTCTGGCCGCACAACCTGCCCGACGACGTCCGCGGCTCCAAGCACCGCCTACACCCGCGCGACGACCCCGAGAACCCGCTCCAGGGCGTGCTCGCGACCCGTTCGCAGATCCGCTTCAACCCGATACTCGTGACTGCGGTGCGCCTGCTAGGCGTCAAAGGCAACGTCGTCCGCGTGCGAGGGCTGGATGCCATCGACGGCACACCGGTGCTGGACATCAAGCCCTACGTCCCGCGCTTCGACTCCGTGCCGGACGCCCGGATGCCGGAGTGGGTCACAAGAGCCACAGAAGACACAGAGCACGGAGAGCCACAGAGACGGTGACTAGCGCCAGATGGACACAGACTAACGCAGATGGGGATGGAGATTGGGGATTCTTGTCGTAGGGGTGACCATTGGGGCGGACCCGGGAGGAAGAGGGGAGGTCGCCCCGCACAACCGTCGCCGTCGAACGTTCGCTCGTTGGCCGTAAACGTAGAGTCTACGGCTCAAGACCGCGGCTCGACTCTCGGAGGACGCCTCCTCGACATCTACGACCGCCTGTTCGCCGCTTACGGGCCGCAGCGCTGGTGGCCGGGCGACTCGCCCTTCGAGGTGATTGTCGGCGCCATCCTCACACAGTCCGCCGCCTGTGCGAACGTAGAGCAGGCGCTCTCCAACCTGAAGGCCGCCGGCGCCCTCTCGCCCGAAGGCCTGCACCGGCTCTCCGAACCACAGATCGCCGCGTTGATCCGGCCAAGCGGCTACTTCAACGCCAAGGCCCGCAAGCTGAAGGCGTTCGTCGACCTCCTCTACGACCGCTTCAACGGCGGCCTCGACCGCCTGCTCGCACTACCAGCGCAAGAGCTACGCGCGTTGCTTCTGGCGACCCACGGGATCGGCCCGGAAACCGCCGACTCCATCATCCTCTACGCCGCCGGCAAGCCGGTCTTCGTCATCGACGCCTACACGCGCCGCACCTTCTCGCGCATCGGAATCTCGCCCGAAGCCGACATCTACGAAGGATGGCGCCGGCTGTTCATGCAAGCGCTGCCGGCGGAAGCGCGGCTCTTCAACGAGTACCACGCGCTGATCGTCCACCTGGGCAAGGAAGTCTGCCGCAAGGAGCCGCGCTGCGGCCAGTGCATGTTGCTTAAGCTCTGCCAGACTGGAGGACGGGCACTCGCAACCTCGGGGCCGCAGGATGTCCAGAATGTCCGGCGATAAAATCGGCGATGCGTTGTAGCAATTTGCGATGCAGGCTCGCGTGCCGCACTTTACCCGGGACCGGCACTTGCGTGGCCTGGCAATCGCGCGTAGGCGCGCACAGTCGGCCTGAGGCCAGGCGCAGCCGCAGCGAAGGCGGGAGCTCCGGGGGTGTCCCCCGATAACAATCGCGGGCGGGCGGGTGGGACGAAAGTTGCCCGGGACATAGCACAGCGGCACCGGCCGAGCCCGTGCCTAGTGGCCCGATCGTAGGCGCAATTACGCGGGCATCAGGTAGATCGCCACCAGCGAGAAGTGAATGGCGCCCTCGTGGTAGCCGAAGACTTTCGGGAACGGGTCCGGCCGGCGTACCGCATAAATCACGCCGCCGGCTGTATAGAGGATGCCTCCGGCCAGCAGGAGCAGCAGCGGCGCCAGCGCCAGCCAGTGCGCCAGCGGCACCGCGGCTACGATCCCGAGCCAGCCGGCCGAGGCGTAAACAAGAACGCTCAACCAACGGGGCGCGCCCGGCCAGACGAGCTTGAGGACCACGCCCGCCAGCGCGATGGGCCAGATCACGCCCAGCAGGCTCAGCCCCCAGACCTCGTCCAGCGCCAGCAGGCAGAACGGCGTGTAGCTGCCGGCGATAAAGACGAAGATCATCGAGTGGTCCAGCCGCTTGAGCAGCGCGCGCATCCGCCCGCCCCACGTGATCGTGTGGTAGATCGCGCTGGTGCTGTAGAGCATGATCAGGCTGACGGCGAAGACGGCGCCGCCCGTAACAGCCCGTGGCGACTGAGCAAGAAGCATCAGGAGCACCAGGCCGGCCACCGCCAGGCAGGCCGCGGCCAGGTGGAAGTAACCTCTCAGCAGCGGCCGCCGCTCCTCTGCCCTCATACGGCGGTCTTCTCCACACGCCCCAGGAACTCCCGCACCGTCGCCAGGTATGCTTCTGGCTCCTCCGCGTGCGCGGAGTGCGAGCTGTTCTCGAAGATACGCAGCTCCGACTTCGGGATGCCTTTGCGCAGCGTCTCCTGGCACGACGCCCCCATCTCGTCGTAGCGGCCGGCAGTGATCAGAGTCGGCGCGGTGATCTCGGAGAGCCGCGCGGTGCGGTCCCAGCCCTCCAGGTTTCCGGTCAGCGTGAACTCGCTCGGACCCCACATAGTTCCGTAGACCGGCGAGGCCATCACGTTGCCCATGCTGCGCATCATCGCCGGCGGCCAGGGGTCCATGCGGCAAAGGTGGCGCTGGTAGAACGCCATCGTCGCCGCCAGGTACTCCGGCGTGTCGGTCTTTCCTTCGGCCTCGCAACGCTCGATCGTCTCACGCGCCTCCACCGGTAGCTCCGACAACAGGCGCCGAGCCTCGCGCAAGAATTCGTCCACGCTCGCGCTGGTGCTGGCGAGCGTCAGGCTCACGATACCCCTGGGTTTGCCGAGCATGTACTCGATAGCCAGAAAGCCGCCCCAGGACTGGCCGAGCAGGTGGATCCGCTCCAGGCCAAGGCCTTCACGCACAGCGTCCACCTCGCGCACAAAGCGCTCCATCTGCCAGAGCGAGACGTCATCCGGGATATCAGAGCGGCCGCAGCCGAGCTGGTCGTAGAAGACCACAGGCCGCTGATCAGTTAGTTTCTCCAACGACTCGAGATAGTCGTGCCCGGCGCCCGGCCCGCCGTGCAGTAGGAGGAGCGGAATGCCGTCAGCATCAGCGCCCGCGATGCGGTACCACACCCGGCCGCCCGGCGCTTCGAGGTACCCTTCCCGCGTCTGTTCTTGTGTTTGCGTCATCGGACCTCCTCCTGGGTTATGGCTGCAAGGTGTTAGATATTAGTTCTTGGTCCGGCCGTTCGCCACGTCGAGGCGCATGCTACCACTAACACCTATCACCTAACACCGGCCAGATCACCTAACACCTAAGACCACCTCTTCACCCAGCGTGTAACACAAGACACCCCCGGCCGTCTTATGTATTGGTCCCAAACCCTCCCTTTTGGGCTCGTCACAGGAGAGTCCCGGCAGGCTTTCCTGTGATGCTCTTTCAAACGAACGCCGTCCTTCCCCGGAAGGACGGCGTTTCCTCTTGTCATTCTGACATTGTCATTCTGAGCAGCAGGACGCCCTCAGCGTGTACGAACTCTTGGCGCGAAGGAATCTGGGGCGCGGGGGGTGGTGGGTCAAGTGATCCGGGCGGTGTACAGGAGTTCTGCTGTGCGAGCATGTTATCGCCGGCCCATCACCAGGCTATAGATAGTAGTGCCGTCGTCTTCATCCGGATACGAGGAAACGTATTCGCGCGCTACCTGCCGAGATCTGATCGCATAGTCGCCAACCTGCTCGCCGTCCGTCGGTTCACAGTGCCAATTGGCATACGCTTGTTCCGATCCTCTCTCAGTCAATCGCCAGACATCCCCACCGAGTATCACGGTCCTAGGATCGGTTAGGGCGTCAATTGCCGCCAAGCAGGCCTTGCGAGGAAGGCCTATTTCGCTTGATCCAACGTCATGAAGTCGGATACCATACCGCTTTACGATCTCGAGGAATCGCGAGGAAGGCGTACTCATCGTGTCTCTTTGAAGAAACGATGGTTGACCCGAAGACAGCCGCCGGGAGGACAAAAGCTAAAGCTATGTCCATACGCGCCGTCGGCCGCTACGCCGACAGCATCAGGCTCTTCACGCCGCGGATGATGAAGGTCCCGCCCCAGGACGGCTCATCGAGGAGCGACAGCTTCGGGAAGCGGCGGACCAGGGTGCCGATGGCGATCTGCGCCTCGGCGCGCGCCAGCGGTGCGCCTATGCAGAAGTGGATCCCGTCTCCGAACGCCAGGTGGTCCGTCGGGTTGCGACGGACGTCCAGCCGGTCCGGCTCGGGGTACTTCTCCGGGTCGTGGTTGGCCGCGCCGAGGAGCGTGAAGACCAACTGCTTCTCACCAATTGCGTGTCCTGCGACCTCCAGCGGCTCCATCGCCACGCGGCCCGTCGCCTGCACCGGGCCGATGTAGCGCAACAGCTCTTCGACTGCCGGAGCCATCAGCGACGGGTCCTCGCGCAGAATGTCGATCTGCGCCGGGTTCTGGAGCAGCGCGTAGACGCTGTTGTCTATCAGGTGCGTCGTTGTCTCGTTGCCGGCGATCAGCAGCAGAATGCAGGTGGCGAAGATCTCGTCCTCGCTCAGCACCTGCCCCTGTTCCTCGGCCTGCACCAGCCCGCTGATCAGGTCCTCGCGCGGGGCCTTGCGCCGCTCCTCGATGTGATGGCCCAGGTAGTCGGCCAGCTCCGTTATGGAGTTACGCGCCCGCTCCATCACGTCCGGCGGCGTGAACGGCCCGCCCAGCGTCTCCACCACCGCGTCCGACCAGTGCTTGAACTTCTCGCGGTCCTCCGGCGGGATGCCGAGCATCTCCGCGATGACGATTACCGGCAGCGGGTAGGCCAGGGCAGTGACCAGGTCGAACTTGCCGCGCTCTTCCGCCTCGTTCAGCAGGTAATCAACGATCTCCTGGATGCGAGGCCGCAGGTTCTCGACGGCGCGCGGCGTGAACGCCTTGCTGACCAGCCGCCGCAGCCGCGTGTGCTGCGGAGGATCGGAGGTGAGCATCGTCTGTGTGCGGCCAAATGGTCCGAAGTCCGCCTCTTGCTGCGCGAGCATCTCCGAGAAGCGCGTGCGTCCCTGCCTGCGGTCTGCCGAAAAACGCGAATCGCTGAGGACGAAGTCAACGTCTTGATAGCGCGTGAGCACCCAGCTCTCCATGAAGTCGCTGAAGAAGACCGGGGCCGATTGGCGCAGCGCCTTGTACATCGGGTACGGGTTGGCGAGCACCTCGGGCGTGAAGGGGTTGAACTGCTGAGTAACCAAATTCGGCTCCTCTGGCTCTGATCGGGGCAAAGAGTTCGTGACCATTACACAAGCCCTTTCTCGGCGTGTCAATCGCCCTGGCTAGAATACTGACCAGTCGGTCACTTCTCATCTTCGCCAAGCATCAGACAGTTGTCAATACGACTTTTGGCCTAAACTCCTCGCCTTGATACGCTGGCTGCGACATGGACGTAGCGATCGTCGGCCTGCCGCTTGCCGGCAAGACAACCGTCTTCCAGGCACTCACCGCCGGCCACGGCAGCGCCGCCGCCGCCCCGCGCGGCGAGCACATCGGTTCCGTCAAGGTCCCGGACGAAAGGCTGGAAAAGCTAGGCGCGCTCGTCAAGGCGAAGAAGGTGACGCCCATCGAGGTCGTGCTTCATGACCTGCCGCCGCTTTTCGAGCGCGGGGCTGCGCCCTCCGGACCGGCAGCGGAATCGCTGGCCAAGGCCGATGCGCTCGTCCACGCCGTGCGCGCCTTCCAGCGTGAGGATGTGCCTCACTCACTGGAAAGCATCGATGCCAGGCGCGACATCGAAGTGCTGGACGCCGAGATGATGCTGAACGATCTCGGCATCGTCGAGCGGCGCCTGGAGAAGCTCGATATCACGGTCCGCACCGGGCCGGCAGCCGAACGCGAGGCCGGCGAGCGGGAGAAGGCGCTGCTGGAGCGCTGCAAGCGGTTCCTGGAGTCCGAGCAGGTCCTCCGAAACGCGATCTCTGACCCGACGGACACCCGCGGCCTGTCGAACTACGGTCTGCTCTCGCTGAAGCCGGCGCTCGTCCTGCTGAACATCGATGAGCGGGAAGCCGGGCGCGCTGCCGATATCGAGGCGGAATACGAGACTCGTTTCGGTGGGCCGAAGACGCGCGCCGCCGCCTTCTGCGCCAAGCTCGAGGCCGAGTTGACGGA
>VBJS01000124.1:0-5757 GCA_005880055.1 Chloroflexota bacterium
TCCGGCGTCATCGGACAGGACTGCTTCGCCGAAGGGCGCATCCTCAAGCGCGGTAAAGAGCTGATCTACACGGACGTGCGGGTAACCAACGCCGAAGGCAAGCTCTGCGCGCAGGGCACCGTCGTCTACCGCATCATCGAGAGGGTGGCTGGGGAATGAGCGTCGTCCCGCTCATCGAGGAGCCGGACAGCGATGAACTCCGCGAGCTATACGAACGGCTTCAGCAGGCGAGCGGCGGCCTGGGCGTGCTCAACATCTTCAAGGCCATGGCCCACAACCCACCGCTTTTGCGCGCCTGGCTACGCATGGCCACGCCCCTTCTGACCGGCGGCCTAACCCTCTCGCCCCGCCTGCGCGAGATCGCCATCCTCCGCGTCGCCCAGCTCGCCGGCAGCGAGTACGAGTTCGCGCACCACATCCGCATCGCCCGAGGCGCCGGCCTCACCCTGGAGGAGATCGCCCGCCTCCAGGACTACGACGAAAGCGAGCTCTTTTCCGAGTTGGACCGCGCCGTCATCGCCTATACCGACGCTGCCGCCCAGTTGCGCCCCGACGCGCCGGAGCTCGCCCGCGCCCTCAAGCGCTGGCTCAGCGACCGAGAGCTGGTGGAGCTAAGCTTCTGTATCGGCCACTGGGGCATGCTCGCACGCGTCCTCGTCCCCCTCCAGGTAGGGGTGGACGAGGCGATAATCGCCGAACTACCCACCGAATGGCGCGAGTGGCTCTGACGGGCGCGCGCCCCTTCCACTTCGCGTAGGGGCGACAGGCCCGTCGGCCATACGGCTCGTCGTCTCCCATGTCATTCCGACAGGAGTCCTTCCGGGAAGGACGGAGTGGAGGAATCTCGGTGCACAGGAACCCCGACGGTCCCTTGACTCCGGCTCGTGCGAGATCATTATTTGCACCCTGCTACCATGGAGATGCAAGGAGGTAACCCATGGTCAGCAATTTCAACCAGAGGATCATCGACGAGTTCCGCGGCAACGCCGGCAAGGTCGGCCCGCCCTTCGAGGGCGCCCCCATCGTGCTGCTCACCTCAAAGGGCGCGAAGAGCGGCCGGCCCCACACCACGCCCCTCGTGTATATGCACGACGAGGAGAACAGAGACCGCATCTACGTCTTCGCCTCCATGGGCGGCGCACCCAAGAACCCCGCCTGGTACCACAACCTCCGCGCCAACCCGGAAGCCACCGCCGAGGTTGGCACCGACAGGTACCCCGTCCGCGCCACCATCACCTCCGGCGAAGAGCGAGACCGCCTCTTCGAAAAACAGGCCTCCCGCTTCCCCCAGTTCGGCCAGTACCAGCAGAACACGAAGCGCACCATCCCCGTCGTCGCCCTCGAACGCACCGAGGCGGGCGCCGGTTGAAGATGAAAACGCTACTCCCGTTGCCGATTCGCCATCCCCCACCGCCAAGAAGCATCCGTTGATTCGTTCAGCCTGTCCTGAGTGCGTGGCGTTGGGTTGGGCGGACACGAAGGGCCGGAGGCAATCCGTTGACAGATTGGCCACCGCCCACGCCACCGAGTCGTGCCGAGCAACCGGCAGTCGGCAAACGCATCCCTACCACCTAACACCTAACACCTCACACCTGTAACCTAAACCGCGTGGACCAAGACCGCATAAGAAATTTCTGCATCATCGCCCACATCGACCACGGCAAGTCCACACTCGCCGACCGCCTCCTCGAGATCACAGGCACGATCGAGCGCCGCCAGATGTCCGCCCTGGGCGGCGAGCAGGTCCTCGACACCATGGACCTCGAACGCGAGCGCGGCATCACCATTAAGGCCACCGCTGTGCGGATGGAGTGGACGCCACGGGCGGAATTGCCAGTTGAAAGTGGAAAGCTGAAAGAACAGGGTCGGGGGGCGGAGCTTTCAACCTTCTCCGTACGAGCTCAACCTCATCGATACTCCCGGTCACGTCGACTTCACCTATGAGGTCTCCCGCGCCCTCGCCGCCTGCCAGGGCGCCGTCCTCGTCGTCGACGCCAGCCAGGGCATCGAGGCTCAGACGCTAGCCAACGTCTACCTCGCTCTCGAGCTGGACCTGGCGCTCATCCCAGTCGTCAACAAGATTGACCTCGCCTCCGCCGAGCCGGAGCGTGTCGCCCAGGAGCTGGTCGATGTCATCGGTTTCAAGCGCGAGGAGATGCTCTTCGTCTCGGCTAAAGAAGGCACCGGCGTCGAGGAGCTCCTGCAGGCCGTCGTCGACCGCGTCCCGCCGCCCTCCGGCCAGCCGGACGCCCCGCTCCGGGCAATGATCTTCGATTCCAAGTACGACTCCTATAAGGGCGTCGTCGCCTATCTAGGCGTCGTCGACGGTCACCTCAGCCCGAGTCAGCGTCTGCGCCTCATGGCGAACGGGCGGGTGCTGGAGCCGCTGGAGACCGGCGTCTTCCGCCCCGGCCTCACCCCGAACGAGGGCCTCTCCGCCGGCGAGGTGGGTTATGTGGCCACCGGCCTCAAGACGGTGCGCGACTGCCGCGTCGGCGACACGATCACGGACCACGACCGCCCGGCCCCATCGCCGCTCCCCGGGTACCGGCCCGCCAAGCCCATGGTCTTCGCCGGCCTCTACCCCGCCCAGGCAGAGGAGTACGAAGAGCTGCGCGACGCGCTCGAGAAGCTGCAACTGAACGACGCCGCCCTCCAGTACCAGCCGGAGTCCTCCGTGGCCCTGGGCCCCGGCTTCCGGGCGGGTTTCCTCGGCCTCCTCCACATGGACATCGTCCAGGAGCGCCTCGAACGCGAGTACGACGTCGACCTGCTCGCCACCTCGCCCTCGGTTGAGTACCGTGTGCAGCTCACGGATGGCACGGAGGTGACGGTTGACTCGCCGGCGGAACTGCCCGAGCCCACGCGCATCGCCGAGGTGCTGGAACCGTGGATGAGGGTCTCCATCGTCGCCCCGGAGCGCTACATTGGCACCATCATGGAGCTGGTCACCGGACGCCGGGGCGAGTACGAGAAGATGGAGTACCTGGAGCACCGCCGTTCTCCGCAGGCCGCGCCGGTCGGGCAGCCGGAGCGCCCAGCGGGAGACCGCGCCGCCATCCCCGGCGGTGATTCGGCAGGCGCGGGCGCCGCAAGAAAATCGGCCAGCGGCGAAGGCCGCGTGCTCCTGGAATACCAGATGCCCCTCGCCGAAATGCTGGTCGACTTCTACGATCAGCTGAAGAGCCGCAGCCAGGGCTACGCATCCATGGACTACGCGTTCAGCCACTACTCCCCCGAACCGCTCGTGAAGGTCGATATCCTTGTTAACGGCGTGCCCGTCGACGCCCTCAGCGTGCTCGTCCATCGCGACCGCGCCACTCAGCAGGGCCGCGCCCTCGTCGAGAAACTGCGCTCACTCATTCCGCGCCAGCTGTTCGAGGTGCCGATCCAGGCGGCGATCGGCGGGCGCATCGTTGCCCGCGAGACGGTGCGGGCGCTGCGCAAGAACGTCCTCGCCAAATGCTACGGCGGCGATGTGACGCGCAAGCGGAAGCTGCTGGAGAAGCAGAAGGCCGGCAAGAAGCGGATGAAGCGCGTCGGGAATGTCGAAATCCCGCAGGAGGCGTTCATGAGCCTCTTGCGCATCGGCAAATGATCGGGGCCCATTGGACCGCAAATCGGGTGAACAGGAAGAAATTCACTAACTCAAGAGAGTATATTGCGTTTAATAGCAAAAGGCGCCGGAGGCGCCGTTGCTTATACTTATGAGACAGACCCGGAGTAGTTGTCTCTCACCTGGCAGGAGGCCCGCATGCACGTACTGGTTTTCTTCTCTCGAATACGACCCTACTTCCTCGTCGCCGTCGCCGTTCTTGCAGCTTTGTTTGTGGCAAGGAGCGACGTGAGCGCGATCTCCTTCACCCCCGTCTATACGGCCGCCCTCACGAGCCCCATAGCCGGCGCCAACTCCGACAGCAGCGTCGTGCTCAACATACCGGCGCCCGATGCCAACTTCAGCGCTGTCATCGGATTCCTGGACGAGAACACCGGCATCGGCACCTGCCCTGCTAACAACTACAGTGCCGCGACGCGCGCTTGTGCCGACCAGGCCGTGCCGAACGGGGCGTTGGTCGCCAAGACCGTTTCAGACGCCACGCTGGGGCTTGTAAACAACCCTTGCAACAGTGTGATCAGCGGCATCACCTTCGACCTTATGGACGCGACAACGGACATGACGAACGTGGTGGTATTTGAGGATACCGACGCGAACAATAAGGGTCAGCAGTTCGAGGATAAGGACGGCAACGGCCTGCCGGACGGAGTCGATAAGTACCCGGACTACCTGACGCGCCTGATCTACGGCCCCGAAGTCTTCGGGACGCCGGGAAGTGCTCCCCTGCAGCCGCTCCAGCGCTCGTACGGACAGACGGTGGTCGCGGGCACTGATGTGTCACTACAGTTCCTGGTGATGGAGAAGGGCATCAAGATCAACGGCCTGCAGCTTAATCCGGCGGACGGTTTCCCGGTGGTCACAGTTCTCCAGAACACCGGCGATCCGGGGGCGGTGCCCCAGCCTCCAACCATCACCGACTTCTGCAGCCCGCTGGCCTCCACGACTACGAGGTACGGCATAACCCGCAATAACCCGGCAACCACGGCGAGCGAAGGCGCGTATGTGTACGCGACCAATCCGAACGCCGGATCGTACAACGCGCACATCCTGCTCTTCAGCCAGCGCGACCAGGACGGCGATAACATCGAGAACCAGCTCGACCCCTGTTCCGGCAGCAGCGACGCCGGCTGGGACCCGAGAAGCAGCGCCACGGACGCATCCTACGACAAAGACCACGATGGACTTCCCGTCTCCTGCGATCCGAACGATAACAGCAGCAATACCGACCAGGACGGCGATGGCTTCTTGAACCGGGGCGATAACTGCCCGCTCATCGCCAACCCGCTGCAGACGGACCTTGACCGCGATGGCCTGGGCGCCGGCTGCGATCCGGACGACAACACGCCTTCGCCGAACCTCAAGTCGTACCCAGCGGATTACCTGACCACGGGCAATACCCAGTTCGGCACCTATAACATCACCGTCGGGAAGCAGGGCGATACAAACTGCAGCGGGGGCGTCAACTCCGTCGACTCGCTCCAGGTGTTGCGAAAGGCGGCTTCGCTGGGGCCGTTTGGCGCCTGCGCGAACGTGGCGGGCGATGTGAACTGCAACGGCTCCATAAACTCGGTTGACGCGCTGTTAATCCTGCGGTACAGCGCGGGGCTCAGCGTCAACCAGCCGCCCGGCTGCACGGCAATCGGCAGCCCACTGAGCTGATAGCTCAAGGTACGCGTGAATCGAGGGGCGGGCCTCTCAGGGCCTGCCTCTCCGTCTGGCGGTAATTGGGAAGGTAATATGAAGTAGTGCAACTTCTCGGCTATGCCTTTAGTCGTTATAATCGTGGCCTGACGCTTATTTTTGCTACGCTTTTGTAAGAGTCAGCCACGGTTTTGTACAGTAAACTGTCAGCCTTTTGTACAGTAAACTCTGAGCCAGGAGGGTCCGGTGATAAAGGTCTGCGTAGTCGCGCCCTTTGAGCCGTTACGAACCGGCTTAGCGGGAACAATCGGGGCAAGCGAGGGCGTTGAGGTCGTCGCCGAGGCGGAAAGCCTGTCCGATCTGCCCGGGCATACAGTCTTCCGAGAGGCGGATGTCCTCGTCATCGACGCTGATGCAATGCTGGGGACCGGCCGCACCACGTACGCCCAGCTGAACGAGTGGTTGCCCGAGCTGAAAGTCCTGTTCCTCGGATCTCGTGA
>VBJS01000124.1:5776-11209 GCA_005880055.1 Chloroflexota bacterium
TTACATGCGCCTCAATACAGTCGGGTTCCTGCTGAAGGACGGCCCGGTGTCCCGGCTGGTGGAAGCCGTGCGACTGGTCGCGGCGGGCACGTTCGTCTGTGAGACCGAGATGATACGGCATATCCTGACCCGCCTGAGCCAGTGGGCCACCTACACGGAGGACTCTCGCAACGGCCAGACCCTTTCCGAGCGTGAGACGGAAGTCCTGGTAATGGTAGCCCACGGCGCTTCGAACAAGGAGATTGCGCAGGAACTGTTCCTCTCCGAAGGTACAGTCAAGGCACACGTCAGCCACATCATGAACAAATTAAGCCTGGAACGGCGCACAGACCTGGTTCGTTACGCCCTAACCAAGGGCGTCGTGCCTATATCCGAAGACGGGGCCGAGAACAACGGTAACAACGGCGCGGCTAGCGGCCAGACCAACGGCCAACAGCGCGACGCGGCCTGAGCCTAGCCTCCCGTAGCGCGTCCGGCGAAGTATATCCGTCGTCTTTAGATATCGCCCGGCGGTTGCCTGTTGACGTAAAATCGGCTCAGGTACAGTTTGATGGACGCTCAATCGGAGGCTGCCGCCGTCGACCAGGGCCTACTCGAGCGCGTCTCAGATTTGCCTCCGGGCGGCCAGCGCTGGCTGAGGACGGCTCTGCAAGCCATCAAGTCGTCAGGGTTGTTGGATGACGGGTTGCCTTCCCCCGCTCGCCGTGAAGCGACGCCCGCCGATGAGGAGCCTGAGCCGCGGGCTGCGCCCGCCAGCCTGGAGGACGTAATCACCGGCAAGGCCGATCTTCGCGAACACCTGGAGTCCTATCCCGAACTGGCGGATGAGCTCAACGGCCTGGCGGAGATCATCGATCTGCTCCGTGACAGCGGCGAGGCTCGGCGCCGAAAGGGTGAGCAGATCCTGCGCGAGGAGATCCTGGGAGAGCCGGGCCGAGCGCCTGAGGACGAGGAATCTTCGTAGGGGATCAGCCTTCGGTGGAGATCGGGCCTCAGTAGACGATCAGGTCTTCGCCGCCGTCCACGTGAATGACGTTGCCTGTCAGCCAAGGGCGATCATCGGCCGCGAGCTGCACCATCGTTCGGGCGACGTCATCGGGCACTGTTAGCCGGCCGCCGGGGTTATGCTCGCGCCCAAACTCCAGCATCTGCTCGTGCCCCGGTATCTTGCGCAGCGCCGGCGTATCCGTCACTCCCGCCTGGATGGCGTTGACCGCGATGCCACGGGCCGCCAGCTCCACCGCTAGGTGCTTCACATGGTACTCCAGGGTGGCTTTCGCGGCGCCCGTTGGGCCGTAGTTGGGGAGGACCCTGTGCGAGCCGGCGCTGGTCATGGCGAACACCTTGGACCCGACACCCAGCAAGCCACTGTAAAAGAGGTCCTGAACCCAGTACACCAGGCTGTTCGCCATGACGTCCAGAGTCATCTCCACCTGCTTCTGGTTTACCGCTTCCTTGCGGTCGGCCGGCAGATACGGCCGCAGCGTCCCAAAGGCCAGTGAATGCATCAGGATGCGGAGATTGGTGCCGGGCGCCAGACGCTCGCGGATCTCGCCAACGACAGCGCGCCGTTTCTGTTCATCCGCCGCATTGACGTTGAAGAACACGGCCTCGCCGCCCATGTCCTTAATGTAATCGACGACTCGTTGTGCGTTGGGGAGCGTTTGGCGCAGATCCAGGTGAACACCGAAGACGTTCATGCCGGCCCGCGCGAACTCCATCGCTGCACCGCCGCCGTGCCCACTGGATGCGCCCAGAATTAGCGCCCAGCGGCCCTCCAACCCGTCGCTCAACCCACCTCCCTGCGCATCCACCCGGGTGCCTCGTCCGCCGGTTGCTCGCTCGACGCCGGACCTGCATCGCCGCTGTCCGGCAGGGTGAAGCCCTGCCCTACAGCACTGGAGGGCGGTTCAGCTTTCTCCAGACGCTCGAAGCAGTTGAACAGGACTTCGCCGATGCGGGCGCGATCATTCGCGAAATCCCGCACCGGCGGCAGGAACACGATTCGTCCGCGCCCTGCCTTCACCTCGAAGGCGATCGGCACCCCGGCCGAGCTGCGCCCGATGACAGTCGCACCCGTGGCCACCGCCTCATCCAGGCACGCCCGATAGGCCAACCGGGGGCCGAGCTCGGCCACATACTGAGCGAACGGGTGCTCGGCCGCCGTCACCTCGGCGCCCGCCGTCCCGAAGCCGGGCAGCAGCACTGCCGTATACGGCGCTTCTGCGGGCTGCGGAAGCCATTCGTATCGGCCCCAGCTGTCCACGCCGGCGATGCCTGCGTGCCTGGCGTCGGGGTAGGCGATGCAGGCCGCCGTGCCACCGTGGTCGAAGAACCGCGCAGCTTCTCGGCGCCTCATCGAGAGGAGGCCGGACAGGGCGAACGCGCGCGCCGGTGTTTCCGCGTTGACCACCGGCTGCCCGTCGAAGGTGGAGTGCTGGCCGCTGCCCTCGGTCACCTCGTCCACCGCTTGCGATACCGCCTGGATATCGAAAATCAGACGTGAATACTCGCAGATGGAGGGTGCCGAAATAAACGAGTAGTTATCGAAGCTGGCGTGTGGCAACGGTATCCCAATGACAAGCGTTCGGGGGGGCATCTATCGCTCCGGCTGCATGGCATGCAGGTAGGAGAGGAGCTCGTCCCGAAGCGCCGGCTTGCGCATGGCCAGGAAGAGCGAGGCCTTAAGCAACCCGGCCGGTTGGCCACAATCGAACCGTTGGCCCTCGTACTCATATGCATACACCGGTTCCCGGGCAATCAGGCGGTCGAGTGCGTCCATCAACCAGATCTCTCCCGCGCGGCCGGGCGGAGTGTCCTGGAGGACGCTGAGCAGCTCAGGCGTCACGATGAAGCGGCCGACGGTGGTCAGGTTCGAAGGCGCTTCCTCAAGCGAAGGCTTCTCGATGATGCGCCGCACCCCGTAGAGGCGCTCCCCCATCGGTTCGGGCTCGATCACGCCGTAGTTCACCACCTCCTCGCGGGGGACCTCCTGGACGGCGACAATTGTGCCGGCATGCCTTTCGTACTGGTCGATCAACTGGCGGATTGCCGGGGTATCGTGAAAGATGACGTCGTCCGGGAAAAACACGGCGAACGGCTCGTTGCCGATGAAGGGCTGCGCCATGAGGATAGCGTGGCCGTTCCCCATTCGCTCCTTCTGGAAGACATAGGCGATTTCCGTCATCTTCCAAAGCCGCTGCACCTCATCCAGCCTGCCCGCATCGCCCTTCTTGTCGAGCAGGTCCTCCAGCTCCGGGCTGCGGTCAAAGTGCTCCTCGATCGCACGCTTGGAAGCGCTTGTCACCATAATGATTTGATCCAGACCTGCGGCCAGCGCCTCTTCCACGATGTACTGGATCACGGGCCGGTCCAGCAGGGGCAGCATCTCCTTGGGGACGGCCTTCGTAGCGGGAAGGAAGCGAGTGCCAAAGCCGGCAGCTAGGATAACGGCCTTGCGAACGGTCATTGGGGAGGAGTCCGTGGCGGTGGCATGAGCGGCGTCGTTAGCCGGTAGTCTAGCGCAGGCTCCTTCGGCGCAGCAAGGCGAAGCGAACGAGACAGCGATCGCTCATTGGCGCGGAATCAAGAGCATTGCTGCGCTCGTGCAAATAGGCACAAGCCGTCTGGCGTCATTTTGGGCAGCAGGGGACAGTTAGAGGCCCGGATTGGGCGATATCGATTCGACAACGGCAGTCGGCAGGCTCTCGTTTTCGCGCGACCCATTCGTCTTGACAGGGCCGGACGTAATCGTGATAACATGTCCGACGGTCGTGCTAGACGGGGAGCTAGCGGTGCCCTGTACCCGCAATCCGCTATAGCGGGGTCGAATTCCCGCTCGAGGTCTTGGCGCCGCAGGGACTGTCCTCGGTAAGCAGTGTTGATGACCTGGCCCTGCGCGGCGGGACGCTGTGAACCCCGTCAGGCCCGGAAGGGAGCAGCGGTAAGTAGTTAGTCCCGGGCGCCGCAGGTTTACCGGGTCGGAGTTGGCTGCCAGGGACAAGCCTGCGGACCGGATCGACAGCGGGTGCACGACCGTAAAAACGGCGGGCTCCTCCCAGGCCCTTTCACTGAGAGGTGCGTTTGCTGGGACCAAATGCGGAAGGGCGCACCGGCTTGCCCCGTCTAACGACGGCAATCCCGCAGCCGGCGTCGCCGAGGGCAGATGGACAGCGGCACTCCCTCCTGCCACTAGGGCAGGCTCTGCTAAAACAGTTTCCAAATAGCCATCTGCACCTGGCAATTCTGGTGGCTCTGGCCACTGCATCGCTCATTGCCTTCGCGGTCCCCATCGCCAGTTCACAGGCCAGCACCCAGCCTGCATCGTCGCCCCCGCTGACGGCAGCGGGCGACGGCTTGATCGCAGCCCTTCGCACGCAGGCGCAAACCGTTGCGGGGATCATTGCACCCTCCGCGGGCGATGCAACGCCCACGCAGGCGTATAGCCGTCTGGGTGTGGTAGGCGGCGCCCGCCTGGTGCCCCCCTCCCTCCTCGCCGCCGCCGGTCAGTTGGCGGTTGGGGGTGCCTTCTCCAAGGGGCGCGGTTACGCCTCTATGGTCATCCAGCGGCAGAACGCGGTCAGCTTCACCATCCACCAGCAAGGGCTCTCCAGCTCACACGCGTCCTCGCAGGTTACTGTGGGCCAGGCGCTTGCCGAAGCGGGGATAAGGCTAACCGACGCTGACAGCGTTTCGCCTGCGCCCGAAAGCCGCCTCACACCGGGAATGCATGTTTATGTTGCCTACTCGAACAGCGTTCGATTAATCGTGGAGGGCCAGGAGCGCCTGACTTACACTCACGGCGCGACTGTCGGCGATGCGCTTCGAGAGGCCGGCGTCCAGTTGGAAGCGACGGACCGCGTCTTTCCGCCCGTGGACCAGGCCGTGCGTCCGGGGATGACCCTGAGCGTGGTGACGGTGCGAGAGACTCACGAATTCAGCGAGGAACCGATCGAGTACGGCACCGTGTACCAGCAGGACGCAGGCGTGGCGCTCGGCCAGAAGATCCCGGTACGCGCCGGGGCAGATGGGCTTGTGCGCCGCGAGTACCGCATCGTCCGCATCAACGGGCAGGAGGTCAAGCGCGAGTTCCTGGCGCAAACTATCGTGCCCGCCATCGATGCCCTTGTCGCGGTCGGTACGCGGGCGGCAGCCGTAGTTCAACCCGCGCTCGCTCCCGCTCCGGCGGCCGCCGCCGGTGACGTTCTCAACTGCGTTCGCTCGCTCACCGTCTACGCAACGTGGTATACGGCAGCCAGCGCCGGCGGCACGACCACTAAAACCGGCACCGCGGTCTACAAGGGCATCGTCGCCGTGGATCCCTCGGTGATACCGCTCGGCACACGAATGTATATACCTGGATACGGATACGGCCTGGCGGCCGATACCGGCGGCGGTATTAAGGGCAATATGATCGACCTTGCCTACGCAGCG
>VBJS01000125.1 GCA_005880055.1 Chloroflexota bacterium
ATCAGCTTGCCGTACATCTCGTTCGGCGGCTCGTCGATGGCGATGTAGTTGTCCAGCGACTGGCTCATCTTCTTCTTTCCGTCCAGCCCCACGATAAGCGGGACGAGGAAGACCACCTGCCCCAACCCCGCCGGCCCTGCCTTCTGCCCGAGCGAACGCTGCAGCTCCCGGCCGACCAGGTTGTTGAACTTCTGGTCCGTCCCGCCGAACTCCACGTCCGCCTCGATGGCCACGGAGTCGTAGGCCTGCAGGAGCGGGTAAAGCAGCTCGTGTATCCCTATCGGGGCGTGCTCCGAGAATCGCTGCGCGAAGTCGTCGCGCTGGAGCATCTGGGCAACCGTGAAGCGCGCGGCCAGCCGGACGACATCGGCCAGCGAGAACTTGTCGAACCACTCCGTCTGTCGCCTGATCTCCGTGCGCCCGGGGTCGAGAATCCTGAAGAACTGCTGGAGGATGGCATCCGAGTTCCGCATCACCTCTTCGTCCGTCAGCATCGGCCGCGTCTCCGACTTGCCCGATGGATCGCCGATGCGCGCCGTCCAGTCGCCGATGATGACAACAACCGTATGGCCAAGGTCCTGCAGGAGGCGCATCTTGCGCATCCCCACCGTCCAGCCCAGCGTGATGACCGGGCGCGTCGGGTCGAACCCCTGCTTCAACCGCAGGTGCTTGCCGGCCTTCAGCGCATCGACGAACTCCTGCTCCGGCACGATCTCCGCCACGCCCCGACGGGTGATCCTGTGCAGCTCCTCTTCGCTCGGTACCATCGCACGATCACCCACCGCTATAGTCCTCCCTCTCCCGGGGAGTCGCGGGGAGGTGTGGCTCGGGAGAGGGGTCGGGGGTGAGGGCCCGCAGCGCCCCGCTAACCGAAATTGTCATTCCGCTCATCCTGGCGCACGCTCGCCGGGCGGCATCGCCCGCGAACGAATACACTATCGGCCGTCACCACGAAACCACTCGCGCGTCTCTTCGATGTCCCGGTGCATCTGGGTGATCAGCTCGTCCGCACTTCCAAAGCGCAACTCGCCGCGCAGCCGTTGGAGAAGCTCGATGCGCAATTCGCGGCCGTAGATGTCCGCCTCGAAATCCAGGATGAACGTCTCGACGGTCGGACGTGGCTCCACGTCGAACGTCGGCCGGATACCGATGCTCGTACACGACTCGTAGCTCGTCTCGCCGATATACGCCCGCGTAACGTAAATGCCGTACGCCGGCAGGGCGCGGTCCAGCCCGATAGCAATGTTAGCCGTCGGGAACCCCATCGTTCGCCCCCGCCGATCGCCGGCGATAACCGGGCCGCGCAGCGAGAACGCCCTGCCCAGCAAACGCCCCACACTCGCGACATCGCCGGCCGCCAGCGCCTGGCGGATGGCGCTGGACCCCACTTTCTCGTCGGCGTCGGCGAGCAGCGGCGCGACTTCCAGCCGGAACCCCAGCCTGCGGCCGATCTCCCGGATGACGCCAATCGTGCCGGCTCGGTTGCGCCCGAGCGCGAAATCGGGCCCGACGACCAGCAGCTTCATCTCCAGCTCGTCAGTCAGCATCGCGAGGAACTGCTCGGCGGTGAGTTGCGCCAACTCAGAGGTGAAAGGCAGGACGGCAACCGCGTCCAGGCCGAGCGCCTGGAGAAGCTCTACCCGCTCCTCCAGGGACGTGAGGTACGTTATGGCGGTGCCGGGCCGAAGGACAGCGCGGGGGTGCGGGTTGAAGGTGACGGCCAGCGCGCCCAGCCCTTCCCCGCGTGCGTGCTCGGTGAGTAGGCCGATCAGGTGTTGATGGCCGCGATGCACGCCGTCGAAGACGCCGATCGTGACCGCGCTCGGGCGGCCGGGCGCTACGCGGGCGAGTTCGCGGCGGGCGAGCCGCTCGCTCACGAGCGGGGCACCTGCACGAGAGCGCGCAGGTTGGCCTCCGGCGCCTGGGGATCTACGGAGCAGCCGGGCGTGAGCAGGAAGCGCCTGCCGCCGGTGTCAATGATCGCGCGCTGAGCCTCCTTGGCGACATCGGCCGGGGAGGCCCGGTTCACGGTGTTCTCGTGGGAGACGCCGCCCATAACGGCGGCCGATGTTTCAGACCTGATTTCAGAAAGGCTCGGATTCCCATCGCCGCTGACATCCCAGTTGAAGGCGGCGACCGGGTAGTCCAGCAGCGCAGGTAGGTGGTTATTGTTTCGGCAGACGTGGAAGACGTTGAACGGCGCTTCTCGCACGGCCTCCAGGACGGTCATGTCGAACGGCCGGCAGAACATATCGTAGCTGTCGAGCGAGATGTTATCCGCCGAACCCCACTCCACCGTCGCGAAGAAGATGCCCGAAGCGCCGGCGTCCAGGCAGGCGCGCGAGTACACGGCCAGCGTCTCCCCGATCCCCTTCAGCGCCATCATCAGCTCATGCGAGTGCTCCTCCATCAGCTTCTGCACAAACTTCGTGGAACCGGTGATACGGCTCATCACCGCCAGCGGCGAGAAGACCGTCTGGATGAACGGCGCCTCGCCCCGCAGCTCACGCCCGATGATGCGTAACCCTTCCAGCTGCTCGCCGTACGCGCCCTGGTGGATGTCCAGAGGCCCGATCCGGCGCAGACCTTCGGCGGAACTGACGCCGGGCTCAATAAGCACCGGCTGCTTGCCCGGCTCGTCGGCCTGCACGTACCGAGTTCCCCAGTCCTCCGCATAGTACGTGGCACGAGGATTGACCTTGATGAAATCCCAATCGTACTTGCGATAGGCCCCGACCGTCGCCTCGGCGAGCCCCTCCGCCGACCACTCTCGCCCGAAGTCGTGCCACCAGGCCGACACCGGAACGCGGTCGACTGCATCGCCGCTGAGCGCGGCAAACACCCGCTCCGTCTTAGACATCGGCATGGCGAAAGTAAGTATAAGCCGTCAGGCGGTGGATGGTAAGCAGACCGCTGTCTACAGCCGGTACGCCGTGTAAGGCCGCCGCGCCCCGAATCCCACGCGCTCGGCCAGCCTCGCAGACCCCTCGTGCGCGGCGTCCCAGCACGGCGTCAGGCCGTGGTCCAGGCAGTGCTCGATCATGCGGGCGCCCGTAACCAGCGCGAGTCCACGCCGCTGATAGCGCGGGTGCGTTTGGATCTCGAACTCCAGGCTCCGCGAGCTGATCGCGAAAGACGAGCAGCCGGACACGAACTTTCCGCGATAGCGCACGCCGAAGCCGACGCCGCGGGCGAGAAAGTCTTCCGGCGAAGCGAAATTGTATATCAGCGATTCAGCAAGCGCTTCGAACGCCGCCACTGATTCCTCCGTGATGCGCTCCGGGATAAAGCCAGCGGGAAGTCCACCCTGCAGCTCTGCCAGCCTGGCCCGATCCCAGCGCAGCGGCTGCTCGAAGTCGATGCGCTCATACGGCTGAACGGTTCCACGCACGGCCACCAGCAGGTCCTCCCACGCCTCGCGGACCGCCAGGTGCTCGCCCGCCGGTAGCGAGCGCAGGGCATCAGCGGCGAGGGGCGCCTGCGGGTCGCCGGCGATCATATTGAAGTCGAGGGCGAGGTGAGCGACGCGCGGGTTGGACGCGCTGTCCGCCCAGGCCTGGCCCAGCACGCCCTCCAGCACCGAATCGATGATGCCGTGCAGGCCGGGAAACCCTTCGAAAAGCGGGCGCAAACGCGCGCGGGCAGCGGGCGGGACAGGAACGAGCATAGTGGGAGTTTACGACGCCCGCGATCACCTATGGCTCAGCCGGGGTGACAACCCCATCGTCGGACTTCCGAACTCGACCCGGGCGGCAAGCAGGCCGTCCCAATGTGTGCGGAGCCCAGTCCTTCCTTGAAGGACGAGCGAAGCCGGGGGTTCGGGCCTGCCTGCCGGTAGGCAGGGGTGTCCCCCTATATCATTCGCGGGCGGGTAGGGTGGGACAGACCACGCACGGGACACTGGGAAGCGTTCGATTTTCATCCTTCGTGGCGCTCGTCCTCAAAGAAGCATGGATGATTCCGTGAAAGTCTTTCCTTCTGTGGCTCAACTCGGAGGATAGCGGTGCATGATTCAACCTCAGCAAGAAGTCTGCGTCAATCTGCGGCTAATTTCCGCCGCGACGGTGGCGACTACGCCCGGCGCATGCGCTCCCGGTCGCGCTCGCGGTCGATCAGGAGTTGCAGCGCCTCCGGGCGGGGCACGCCGGTGATGCGAAAAGCCACCGTTTCGGCGCTTGCCGTCTCGCAGATCACATCGCCGAAGTTCAGGAGCGTGGGGAAGATGCCGTTCTTCACCACGCTCATATCCTGCACGTTCACCAGGTCTGCCGTCGACACCCGCAGGTTGAACGGGTGAGCCTTGTAGCTGTCGATCAGGCGCTGATTCGTGACAACCCAGATGTCATGCTGGTAGCGGTACCAGTTGAGGAACAGCCGCAACCCCCAGTAGGCGAGCCAGACCAGTGCCGCGAGCCAGAAGAAGACGCCCAGGTCGTCCAGCACGCCGGCCGCCGAGAAGACCCAGGCCAGCAAGGCGACCGGGAGGACCGCAAAGGCGACGAGCATGACACTGCGAGGCCAGAGAAACCACCAGTGCCGCCGGACCAGCTGTATGATCTGCTCGCCGTCCTGGAAGGGGAACGGCAGCCGCCCGTAATCCTCGTGCGGCGCCGGCTGCCCGGCAGAAGGTTGCGCAGCGCTCATACCGTGACAGTTGTAGCATATGGGGCCGCCACCCGTCCCGGTCCCAGCACGTAGGGGCGCAGCACGCGGCACCGGGGACGGCTCCAGTGTCGCTCCGGCGGCCAGCACCACGAGTGATAATGCATTTCCGGGGGTGCTGCGCCCGAGGCAGACGGGTGTCTGCCTCACTCCAGCGGCCGCGTTACTCACGGGTCGCCCCGCCGCTCTCGTCACAGCAAAGGCATACCGAGCAGCGCTTGGGGCCGCGCCGGACGCGAGTTTAAGCCACGACCGAAAGCCGCTCGGCACCGGCCGCTGCCGCCAGCCGATCGTCCGCGGTCGAGAAAGTCAGCGATTGCCCCAGGTCGCTCCGAAGCGCGATCGCGGACGCCAGGTGGATAGCATCCAGTCCGCGCAGGAAGTGCCTGGCAGCCAGCTCGCCTGCCGACCGCACCAACGATTCGTCCAGTTCCACGCGAGAGTACCTGCTCCAGGCTCTCTCGAACTGGACGAGCGTCTGCCGGTAAGTGCCGCCCTTGAGCCTTCCTGCCCGCTCAGCCCGAGCGAGGGAGCCGCGGAACTCGGTGTAAGCGATGATGGACGTAGTGACTGCTTCCGCTGTCTCGGCCACGCGCTCCAACTCTTGTGATCCCTGCTCTCTCACAAACAGTTTGAAAAGGCTGCTGGTGTCGAGGTAAAGGATCAACCTCTATCCTGGAGCACCATCTCAGACATGGTTGGCCCTTTGCCCCGCAGCCTGACGAGTTTCTTCGGAATGTACGGTCTTCCCCCGTAGTTGACGAGTACCCCGCGGCGCACAAGCTCGAGCATCTTTTGCTCGACACTCTGCTCGGCCGGCCGATGCTCTTCGTCCGCCCGCGTGATCACCGCCACCGGCTTCCCTCGGCGCGTGACCGTGATGCTTTCGCCGGACTCCAGCCGGCGCAGGTGCTCGCTCAGCCGGCTCTTCAGCTCTCGAATGGATACTTCTACCATTGTGACTACACGTTAGGCGTCTGTAGTCACATATGTCAACGCGACCGTCTGGCCTCTCTACCGCTTGTGACTCAACGCCCCCACCGAGCGCCTGACTAACCCGCGAAATTCTGCGCCCATCTGCGGCCGTATTCCGGCGGCGGG
>VBJS01000105.1 GCA_005880055.1 Chloroflexota bacterium
TTCCGGGATGAGATTCGAAGCATCACCGGGCCCGTGCCGGCATAACTGGAAAGCGGCGGAGGATCGTCCCCGGCGGCCGGCGCCCCCGTGCCGGTAATGAGCGCCCCAACCAGCGCCCCGCCCAATGTCGCGAACAGCACAGTCGTCAATACAATGCCCTTGTCGGCGCCCGCGCCGAACGCCTGCAATAACGCCACAGCCGCAAACAGCCCGCCGATGCCGCCCAGCACCGCCCCGGAACGCAGGCGGTCTCCCGGCCGGCTCCGCAGCGGCACGATCTCTTCTCCCGTTTCTAGCCCATCAACTGCAATAGAGATCGAAGAATTGTCCAGCGGCGCCCGCCGTAGGGCCTCCGCTGCCGCATGCGCAGCAGTCGCGTCCGCGAATGACGCCGTCACGGTATGTATCGTACTCGGCGGGGCCAGCTCCGAAAGCGTCTCTGAAATCTTCCGCGCTAACGTCACCGGCGCCGTTCCGCGTTTTCCGTTCTCGTCCACATGTCACCTCGATGCAAAAGGTCGAGCAGGCTTGCCCTCCCCAGGGTTCACGTTAAATGGTCTACAACAGCCCATCTAAGCCTGCTGACAAACAGTCCAACGCTCGTTGCTATTGTGTAAAAGTCAATTTACCCCCGCCGGGTTACCCAGGTTGTACCTTCTTCTCAATATCCGGCCTCCCCATCGTGACTATCACCGGCCTACGCCCGCTGCTATACTTCCCATGTCCCATGACCACCGCCGCCGTTCGCTATGAGACCGTTATCGGCCTTGAAGTACACGCGCAGCTTCTTACGCAAAGCAAGATGTTCTGTGGCTGCTCCATGCCTTCCCTGGAGTCACCGCCAAATAGCCACGTGTGCCCGGTCTGCCTCGGAATGCCCGGAGTTCTCCCGGTCATCAACAAGCTGGCCGTGGAGCTAACGGTCATGACCGGTCTCGCATTGAATTGCCAGATTCCAGGCGAAGCCAAGTTCGACCGCAAGAACTACCACTATCCGGATCTCATGAAGGGATACCAGATCTCCCAGTACGACATGCCGCTCTGCAAAAACGGCTGGCTCGAGATAGAAGCCGACGGGCAAAAGAGACGCATCGGAATCACCCGCGTCCACCTGGAAGAGGACACGGCCAAGACATTCCACACAAAGGACCAGGCCGGCGCTACCTATAGCCTGGTAGACGTAAACCGCTCCGGCCTGCCCCTAATGGAGATCGTCTCCGAACCCGACATGCGCTCTGCCGAGGAGGCACGCGCCTACCTCACGAAGCTACGCCAGGTGCTCCGTTACATCGGCGCCAGCCGCGCAAACATGGAAGAAGGCAACATGCGCTGCGAGCCCAACGTCAGCATCCGTCCTCTCGGAGAAGAGGCGCTGGGCCAGAAAGTGGAGCTCAAGAACATCAACAGCTTCAAGCACGCCTACGATGCCATTAAGTACGAAGAGCAGCGTCAGGCACAGGTCCTCGCCTCGGGCGGGCGTATCGCACAGGAAACCCGCGGTTGGCGCGAGGACCTGGGCCGCAGCGTTACCCAGCGCAGCAAGGAATACGCCGACGATTACCGCTACTTCCCGGAGCCCGACTTGCCGACGATGGCCCTGGATGCAGACTGGGTACGCCGGATCCGCGCCCAGATGCCGGAGCTGCCGGACCAAAAGCAGGCCCGCTTCGCCGAACAGTACGGCCTCTCCGATTACGACAGCCGCGTACTGGCAGAAACGCGCGCCAAGGCCGACTTCTTCGAAGCAGCGGCGGCGGAAGCGAACGCGGGCTCCGGGCTCCGAGCCAAGACCCTGGCTAACTGGATCAACGGCGATTTCGCCCGCCTCCTCCACGCTTCAAATACGGAGATCGAAGACGCGAAGGTGACGCCCGGGACCCTTGCCCAGCTCGTGAGCTTGATCGAATCAGACACGATCTCCGGCAAGACAGCCAAGGAAGTCTTCGAAACGATGTTCCAGACGGGGCGTTCCCCCCAGGACGTCGTGAAGGAGGCAGGTCTAACGCAGATCACGTCATCGGACGAAGTGGCTGCGGCCATCGACCAGGTCATCGCCGGCAACCCAAAGCCGGTCGCCGACTACCTCGGCGGTAAGGAGGAAGCCATCAAGTTCCTCGTCGGCCAGGCCATGCGCGAGACCAAGGGGCGAGCCCGGCCGGACGTTGTCCTGGAAATTCTCCGAGAGAAATTGCGCGAGGGGGCATAATCTAATGTCGTTCTCAGGCGTTACTAGAGTAGGATGAACCGCCTGCCATCTGTTGATTTCCTCAAGTGGTTCTATCCGGGCATGCACATCAAGCGGTGGCTTGTCCTCGTCGTGATCGGCGTCGCCATCATGACCTTCGGGCTCAGCTACGTCGTGCGGGAGGCATACCTGGAAGGGCTGCGCTTCCCCGGATTCATGTACTGGCTGACACTCCAGTTCATCCCTCGGTATGTGCGCGGCGCTATGTTCATGACCGGCGCCGTCGGCCTCATCCTCTTTTCCATCTGGAAGCTCAACCAGTCCATCATTTCCGCCCTCGCTCCGCACAGGGACAACAGTGCGAGCATCGTGAACACCATCTATGCCCGCCGTTTCCTGGGCCGCGGCCCCAAGATCGTCGCCATCGGCGGTGGCACGGGCCTCTCCAGCCTTCTGCGCGGCCTCAAGGAGTATACCGGGAACCTCACCGCCATCGTTACTGTCGCCGATGACGGCGGCAGCTCCGGCGTCCTGCGCCGCGAGCTGGGCGTGCGGCCCCCCGGCGATGTTCGTAACTGCATCGCCGCGCTGGCCGATGCTGAGCCGCTGGTCACCAAGCTCTTTCAGTACCGATTCGAAGACGGCACCGGCCTGGCAGGCCATTCCTTCGGCAACCTGTTCATCGTCGCTATGTCCGGCGTGGTCGGGAACTTCGAGGACGCTATCCGCCAAACCGGTCGCGTCCTGGCCGTGCGCGGGCAAATTATCCCTTCAACGCTCGAGAACGTAACGCTATCCGCGCGCACCAGCGATTACCGGACCATCCACGGAGAATCACGCATAACGGAAGATGTGCGGCAAAACGGCAACGGCTCGCGAATCCACCAGGTCTACCTGCAACCCCACAACCCGCCGGCTCATCCCGAAGCCGTGCGCGCCATCCTGGACGCCGACCTCATTGTGCTTGGTCCGGGCAGCCTGTATACGTCTGTCTTGCCCAACCTGCTGGTCCAGGGCATTCGTCGCAGCTTGCTTGCATCCTCGGCTCCCAAGATATACGTGTGTAACGTAGCCACTCAGCACGGCGAAACAGACGGCTTCAGCGTGCGTGACCACGTTGCCGCCATTCAGCAACACGTGGGCAAAGGTTGTCTGCACTACGTCCTCGCTAACGACAACCTTTCGGAAACCATCCCCAGAGCGGAACAGTCGCGCCCCGTAGCATTGGACGACGACATCAATAATGGGCTACGATTGGTCAAGGCGGACGTGGTAAGCGAGGAGAACCGCTACCATCACGATTCAGTCAAGCTGGCGCAGGCTGTGATGGCTGTCTACTATAACCACGATGCCAGCCGCCTCCCGGGACCAGAGCCGGAGGAGGCGTTGGTTCCAAGCCTGGAATAAACGAGCCCGATCGGATAACTTCCATGAACCTTCAAGACGGCCTGGCGATAGCCTCTATACTCGTCTCCGTAGCGCTGATCGCCATCATTCTCCTCCAGGTGAAAGGCGAGGGTGTTGGCGGTCTCCAGAGCGGGTCCTTCGTGCGCACCAGGCGGGGCCTGGAAAAGACGCTGTTTCAGCTCACCATAGGCCTCGTCGTGCTCTGGCTTGTCATCGCCGCTGTCGCTGTCGCCACGCGCTGACGCGCACGGCCCTTCGCCAATGAACCCAATACGGGAGCCGGTCACCCCACCGGCACGCCGGGTTGGCTGGCCCCTGCTCGCCGTCCTCGGCCTTGGCGTGATCGGCCTGGCCACTGCCTGGCTCACCGTCGGCTCATCGATCACCGGCTCCAGCGAAGACCAGCCCGAACGGATGGTGGAGGCCGTCGTCGGCTCGCCCGCGCGCATCAATCCGCTTTTCGTCCACCTCAACGACACCGACCGTGACCTCAGCTCCCTTGTCTTCTCCGGTCTTACCCGCCTGGGCCCGAACGGACAGATACTGCCCGACCTGGCCGACACCTGGGATATCAGCCCAGACGGCAAGCAGGTCACGTTCCGCCTTCGGCGCGGTGTCGTTTGGCAAAGCGGTTCCAGCTTCACTGCGGACGACGTCGTTTTTACGTACAGCCTTCTTGCCGACCCAAACCTCCCCGGCGATCCGGAACAGGCCCCACTCTGGCGGCAGGTGCAGTGCACGAACCCTGATCAACTGACGGTAGTCTGCCAGTTGCAAGCCGCGTTTGCCCCGTTCCTGGCCTACACCACCGTCGGTATCCTGCCCAAAAGTATCCTCCAGGGCGTGGACGGCAAGTCCCTTCACGATAACTCCTTCAACGAAAACCCGGTCGGAACCGGCCCTTACCGCCTCGTCGATATGAACTCCGAGCGCGCTGTGCTCAGAGCCAATCACTCGTACTACCTGGGCGTCCCTGCCATCGAGGAGGTGGACTTCCAGTTTTTCGCCGATACCGGCTCTGCCGCGAAGGCCGTTGAACAGCACAAGGCCGACTCTTTATTCGTAAGCGCTGATACCCGATCGGCGGCGATCGACGCGCTCGCCTCCACCGATGGCGTCAAGGCCTACACCGCCAACCGCGCCTCGTACACCATCTTGTACCTGAACAACGGCAGCCCCCCGACTAACGAACCAGCGGTGCGACGTGCCATTGCCGAGGCAATCGACGTCGACAATATCGCGGGCGACTTGCTCGGCGGAAGGGCGCTTAAGGCGGCCTCCCCCGTTGCGCCCGGAACGTGGGCATTCAATGCCAGTGTCCAACCGTACGATCACGACGAAAGCGCCGCCCGCAAACTGTTGGATGACGCCGGCTGGGCCGTCCCGGAGAAGGGAGATGTTCGCCAGCGCGCCGGCATTAGCCTTGCCCTGAAGATCGCGACTGACGAGGACCCGGTCCGGGGCGCCGTTGCCGACCGCGTGGTAGACCAACTAAGAAAAGTGGGCATTGACGCCTCAGTAGAGCGCCGCGAATCCACCGCACTCGTCCGCGACTTTCTTCTGCCTCGACAGTACCAGGCTGCCATCTTCGGCTGGGACCCCGGCCCAGACCCAGACCCCTATCCGGCCTGGCACAGTTCCCAGGCGGGCCGTAACGGCCGCAATCTGGCGGACTACCGCAGCCAGAAGGCCGACAATCTGATGGAGCAAGCTCGCCGTGCATTTAAGCCCGATCAGCGGCAGGGGTTGTATTACAACTTCCAACAGGTG
>VBJS01000120.1 GCA_005880055.1 Chloroflexota bacterium
TAGCCGCGGCAACGGTAATCGTCCCATCAGTCGCCGTGCAGTTCGAAGAAATATCGGTGCCCGTTTCGTCCGCACAGGTGGTGATGGTGATGGCCAACGGACCGCTACCTAGAGCAGTGCCGGTGAAGGTAATCGTACCGGCGGTACCGGTAATCCCGCTGACCTGTGCCAGCGCGAAAGAAACCGTACCCGCCGTGGATGAGTTGCAGACGCCAAAGGTGGTGGAACACCCGGTAGTCGCGTCCACGCTCACGTAGGCCGTCGGGTAAGTCACGGTCAAGTCCATGGCGCCAACGGTTACGCCCGTCGGCGTTACGGTGAGATTCGCCGCGGCTGTCTCAGCAACGTCCAACGTCGGCGAATCGATAGTCACCGCGACGGATGGCGCCTGCGCCTGCGCCGTGGTACCCACGCCAAAAGCGGCGATAAGAGCAAGGACTGCGCCGGCCATGAGGCCCAGCGGCAGCCACTTTGCGGATTTGCTCATGCTGTCTTACCTCCTTCGTCTGTTCACTTGCCGATTCCCGGCCGGCTGCTTGTGGAGTCCGGAAGTTGCCTTCCTCGCTCAACTAACCAGCCACGGTCCTTCGCATAAGAAGGCACCGGTTATCAATCAGAAGAACGCGAGCCGCGTGGAAAAGGTTACTCTCCCAACGGGCAGATTATGTCCCACTTCGAAGGGTTAGACGGCGTGTGCCGTGATCAGCTCTGCTCGGATGCAGGCGATGGTCCGGTTCAGCCCCTCGCGCAAGGGGATGTTCGGCTGCCAGGCAAGTAGGCGGCGAAATAAACCGCCGGGCGTGTACCGGCGCTCCCGGCTCAGGCCGAGGCTCGTTGCAGTGGTATGACAATCGCGGTCACACGCCGATTAGCCCTAACGGCTGAGGCGGGTTGCGTTGGCCGCTGCGATGGCATTTGTGGAAGTATAGTTCCGAGGAGAAACGGGATGATATTGGTTGCCGGAGGGACGGGCTTCGTTGGCGGAGCAATAGTGTCCGAGCTGTGCAAGCGCGGTAAGAAAGTAGCGGTCCTGACCCGCGATCCGGGGCGGCACAAAGAACGCTTCCCCAACCTAAATGTTGCGCTCCTGAAGGGCGACGTGCGGGACCCCGCCACGCTGGCGGGGGCGATGCCGGGTGTGGAGGCCGTAATCGGTTGCCAGCAATTCCCCAACTCGCCGATGGAGGACCGCGCACGCCGCTACACATTCGAGGACATCGACGCGAAGGGCACGGAGAACCTGGTACGCGCGGCAACACTGGCGGGGTCAGTCAAGCGATATGTCTACTTGAGCGGGGCGGGCGCCTCGCCGGACGCGGACCGGCACTGGTTCCGGATGAAGTGGCGCGCCGAAACGGCCGTGCGTGATAGCGGTTTCGCGTTTACGATCTTCCGCCCATCCTGGGTCTACGGCCCGGAGGATCGCGCGCTGAACCGGTTCCTCCGGATATCCCGCTTTCTGCCGTTTGTGCCACTCATCGGCAATCCTGGCGAGCAGCGGCTTCAGCCGGTATTTGTGGAGGATGTGGCCAGGGCAGTGGCCGAAGCGCTGGAGAAGAAGGCGGCCGACGGCCAGACGTTCGAGATCGGCGGGCCGGAAGTGCTCACGATGAGCCAGGTGGTGCGGACAGCGCTGGACGTGGCGGGGCGCAAAAGGGCACTGCTGCCCGCGCCGCGCGAAGTCGTGAAGGCGGCTGCTTCTTTACTTCGGTTCGTGCCGGGACGGCCGTTGACGCCGGACGGGGTCGATTTCATCACGATGGACGCGCTGGCAGACGGGCGACAGGTAGAGAAGAAGTTGGGCGTGCGGATGACGCCTCTCAAGGAAGCGCTGGCCGGTTATCTGGGCCAGCGCGCGTAGGAGGTGCGGTACACTGCCCGCTTTCGGTATCCTTGGTTCGCTGACGAACAGCAGGTATCGAGAGAATGACTACGGAGAAGACGCGAGTAGAAGCGCCCAGCGGGGCTAGAACGCTCACCGACCTCGCATCTGCGACGTTGACCGGCGCCATCGAGGGGGCGGCGAGGCTCACGGACAGGGGCCGGCTGATCGACGATCACCAGCCGCACGCGGAGCGAATCGCGCAGGCGGCGACGCAGGCGCGAGCGGCAGAGGAGTTGCTGGCGTACGCGGAGGGCCGCGCGGTGGGCGGAAAGCCGGACCCGCTGGCTGAAGAAGAGGCGTTTGTGTTTGCGGCGGAGATAGTGCAGGCACTGCGGTCGGCGGTACAGGCGCACGCCGATGACTTCGGGCTGGAGCCCCCGGTAAGTGACCGGCTTCATTCGAGCGAGACGGCCGCCGTGATCGCCGAAGCGTTGGACGACGCGCGCGTCTGCTCCATCGGCCGCCGAGTGCTCGATGCCCGAGGGGGATTCGACATCGAGTTTGAGGACGATATCGCAAATTTGACGCGGGACACGGCGCGGTCGTTCGCGCGCAGCGAGGTGGCGCCGATCGCACAGGAGATGCACCGGCAGGACCTGCTGGTGCCAGAAGGCTTGATCAAGAAGATGGCCGGGCTCGGCCTGTTCGGGTGCTCGATCCCGGAGTCCTACGGCGGCACGGAGATGGGCCTGCTAACGATGGTCGTGCTCACGGAAGAGCTTTCGGCCGTCTCGCTGGTGGCCGGCAGCTTGATCACCCGCTCGGAGATCCTGACGCGGGCGCTGCTCCAGGGCGGGACGGAGGCGCAGAGACGGAAGTGGCTGCCGCCGATCGCCGCCGGCGAGCTGCTTGTCGGCGTCTCCGTTACGGAACCAGACATCGGTTCCGATGTCGCGTCGCTGACGTGCCGCGCGGTCCCCGGCGAGCACGGTGGGGAGAAGGGTTGGTTCATCGAGGGCGCAAAGGCCTGGTCCACGTTCGCGGGACGGGCGAACATCCTGGCGCTGCTGGCTCGGACAGACCTTGACCCCTCAGCGGGCTCACGGGGGCTCTCGCTCTTCATCGTGCCCAAGGAGCCGTATGACGGCCATCATTTTGAGCACCGCCAGCCGGAGGGCGGGACCATCACGGGAACGGCGAACCCGACGCCGGGGTACCGTGGCATGCACTCGTTTACGCTGGCGTTCGACCGCTATTTCGTGCCGGCGGATAACCTGGTGGGCGGCGAATCGGGGCTGGGGAAGGGATTCTACCTGCAGATGGGCGGTTTCGCGGCCGGGCGCTTGCAAACGGGCGGGCGGGCGACGGGCGTGGCGCAGGCGGCGCTGGAAAAGGCCTGCAACTACGCCTCTGACCGCAGGCAGTTCGGGCACGCGCTGGCAGATTACCAGCTAACGCAGCACAAGATCGGCCGCATGGCGACGCACATCGCGGCCGGCCGGCACCTGACCTACGCGGCGGCGCGGGCGATGCAGTCCGATGAGCGGTCTAGCCTGGAAGCGGCGATGTGCAAGCTGTTTGCGTCTGACGTCGCGGTCTGGGTGAGCCAGGAAGCGCAACTTATCCATGGCGGCTGGGGTTATTCGGAGGAGGACCCGATCGCGCGGTATGTGGTCGATGCGCAGGTGCTGCCGATCTTCGAAGGCGTAAAGCCGATACTTGAGCTGAAGGTGATCGCCCGGCAGTTGCTCGCCGGCTAGGAGATGACAAGGAAACGCTGGCTGATCGCCGGGGACCTTGCGGCGCTGCTCGCGTTCGCAGTCCTGGGGCTGGCAACGCACGAGCGCGAGTTCACGGCTGCCGCGCTCGCCCGGTCCTTCCTCCCGTTTGCCGTCGGCTGGCTTCTGGTCGGGAGCGTGCTGGGAGGCTTCCAACCGGACGCTGCCAGCCGGCCCGTAAGCGGTTGGGGCCTGCTCATGCTCTGGCTGCCGGCCGGCGTCCTCGGGCTCGTTATACGGAGCATGGTCTTCGAGCGGGCGTTGTTCACAGCCTTCTTCCCAATCGCCCTGATCGGCAACGGCCTTTTCTTGCTCGCCTGGCGGACGATATACGAGCGCATTGAACGCCGCAACGATGCTGGCGCGCGGGCGCCGGGCGATGATGCGCCGGAGTCAATTCGCGAGGCACGCGCATGAGCGAGCAGGAGGAAGGCACCGGCTTCGAACTGATGCAGCTAATCATCTGGGCCGGCGCGGTGACCATCACGGCCGCGTTCGTCGTCCTGCTAATCGCCGTTATTGTCTACGAGGCCGGCTGAGCGTCGACTGCGGCCCTGTCCTTGCAATACGCATAGAGCGCGTCGTAGACCGGAAATTCCTTCTCGAGAATCGCATGGTCGTCCGCTAAGCCAAGCATCCCGAACCCGGTGGCGATCGCTTTGAGGCCGAGCGCTTCCGGCTCACCATAGAGGTCCTGCTGCACGTCTGCCCCGTGGACGATACGGGCGAGCAGGCCGATAGCGGGGTCGCCGATTCGGTACTTCTCGACGATAGCTTCGAAGCTGCATTTGCCTTCGTGGTGGCCGAGTTCGACACCCGGCACGTCGTAGGGAACCGCGCCTGTTTTCTCGGCGGTGGCCACTACGGCGTCCGGCGGCACGAAAAGGAATTCGGCGTCGGGGTCGACAAAGCGCCGGATCAGCCAGGGGCAGGCGACGCGATCAACTTTCACGTGCTCCCGTGTAACCCACTTCATTTCATCGCCCCTTTGCTGGCCGCCGGGCGAGCGGCCGAAGTCGGCGCCGCCGGGCCCCATCCAGCGACACGCGCCGAAACCAATACCACAGCACTAGATCGTACGCGGCTTTGATGCCGCCGCCGATAAAGAACGGTAGCCCAAAAGCCATCTGCTGGGAAAGCCCCGCCAGCCCTGGGCCAAACGGCCTTACCACGTATCGGGCAGTGTTCGTGTAGGCTGCAGCCGCTGTCCGCTCGTCCGGGTCCACCAGTGCCGCCACGTAACCCTGCCGAGTCGGCACATCCATTTGACTCAAGGCAAAGCGGGCGAACAGCAGGGCTATGGCAAAGGAGAGGTTGGGGGCGAGCGGGATTAAGGTGAGCAAGACGTTCGAAGGTAGGTGCGTGAAGACCATTGTGTTCAGCAATCCA
>VBJS01000121.1 GCA_005880055.1 Chloroflexota bacterium
CTACGCCACGGAAGCCCCGGAACTCCGCCCCGACTGATCATCGCACTCCCTACGGGCGGAGTGCGTCCTCAAGATTCTCTCCCCCGGTAGCTGTCAAATCCGGCCGCAGACAACTCGGGTTAGAGTAACCGACCGCACCCCGATTGCGGTAATTATCAACACCCAGCCATAGCTTGTCAAGCAGGCCGGCGCGGAAATTTGGGACTTTTTGCGAGTGATAGCGCGTAACAGACGCGGTTGTACTGGTTGGAACGTCGCCGCCGCTGAAATTGCCTTTAAACACAGAGCCGCAGCCGACCTTTAAGCCCCTTGTGGCCGGAGGGCAGCCCGCCTAGACTTTACCGCAGTGCCCGGGGAGGCGCCTTCCAAGCAGGAGGCACCGGAGGGCGTGCGCGAAGATAACCAGTCGCTATTGCAGGCTGCTCTGCTTGCCTTTGGCGCTGCCGATATCACCGAGTTGCGGCGCCTTCTTGACGACAACGTGCAGTACACGATCGTCGGACGGCACCGGCTGGCAGGATTGCACACGGGTAAGGAGGCGGTCCTGGCCGCCGTCGCCCAGATGGGGGAGCTGACGGGCGGCACCCTTAGCGGCGAAATCCACGACATCCTGAGCAGCGATTCTCACGGCATTGTCATCGTGCGCTGGAGCGCCAAGCGCGCCGATCGGGTGCTCCAGTGCGAGGTGATCGACATGTATCACTTCCGCGATGGACTGATCTGGCAGGTGGTGTCTGTGCCGGTTGACCAGCAGGCTTACGACGAGTTGTACTCGTGAGAGCGTCGCCGTCAGGTGGGCTCGGCCAGCTCCTCGGCCTCTGCGTCCAAGCAGCGCTCCTCGCGTGGCCGCAGAACGGCATAGCGCAGCAACAGGCCGAGGAGGATGACGGCGCCCCCTGCCATAGTGGCTGCCGTCGGCTGCTCGCCAAGAAGCAGGGCCACCCAGATCGGGTTGAGGACAGGCTCGATGAGGGCGATCAGGCTGGCCTCGGCGCCGCTGACGAGTTTGAGGCCGACAGTGAAGAGGACGTAAGGCAACGCGAACTGAACGGCGGCCATCAGGACCAGCAGGCTGACGTCGGTAGCGCCCACGTCCCAGACCCATGGCAGCGGCGCCAGCAGCGCGGCGACGCCCAGGCAATTGCCGAAGGTGACAGCAATGGGATCGGCGTAACGGAGGCGTCGGAGCCATAGAAGGAAGAGTCCGTAAAATGCACCGCTTCCCAGGCCCAGCCAGAGCCCTTTCGCATCGCCACCGCCCTGGTTGCCGACAAACAGCACCAGGATCCCCGCCAGGCAGACGCCGAACGGGAGCGCATCGATGCCCCGCAATTTTTCGCCCAGGAGAGCCGGCGCCAGCGCGATGACGTAGATCGGTGCGGTGTACTGGAGGAAGATGGCGTTCGCCGCCGTCGTCTCCTTTGTGGCGCCTACATAGAGGCCGAGCAGCAGCGCGAAGAGGACAATCGAGACGGCCATATCGCGCGGGCGGGGGAACGTTCTCCGCGGGACGAACGGGGCCAGCCAGAGGGCGGCGAAGAGGCAGCGGAAGAAGGTGATGCTGAGGGCGCCGGCATCGATCTCTTTTATGAAGAAGCCGCCGCTGCTCCAGAGCGCCGCCCCCAGCAGCAGGTATATGCGAGCAGAGCGCGACGTGAGGCGGAGGCCGAAGGCCGGAGGCGAGGTCACGCGGCTAAGGATAATGCAACGCCGCGAAAGGATAAGGATGTCGTGATGCTTCGTGCTAGAGCCACGGAGAACCAGTCGGGTTGACGATTGGCAAGGGCCGGGGAGGGGTTGACAACGGCAGGGCGGAGGGCTTATAGTTCACCCTGAGGTTAATTAACCAGATGGTTCAGAACATAGCAACCGACCGCCGCCTTAACAGCACATTCGCCGCCCTGGCGGATCCAACCCGCCGGGCCATCCTAACGCGGCTCGCCGCCGGCCCGGCTTCCGTGACGGAGCTCGCCCAGCCGTTCGAAATCAGCTTGCCGGCGGTCTCGAAGCACTTGAAGGTGCTCGAGCATGCCGGCCTAATAGGGCGCGGACGGGCGGCCCAGTGGCGGCCGTGCGAGTTGCACGCCGAACCGCTGAAGGACGTGGCGGATTGGGTTGGAGGATATCGCCGGTTCTGGGAGGAGAGTTTCGATCGCCTCGATGAGTACCTGAAGGGTTTGCAGCGGGAAGCAGGAAAGGAGAAGAAGGATGGTCGAGAGAAGTAAGGCCCCCGCCTCAGGGGACGTCCTCGTGATTGAGCGGGTCTTCGAGGCTCCTCGTGAGCTGGTCTGGAAGGCATGGACTGAACCAGAGCGAATGATGCGCTGGTGGGGCCCGGAAGGGTTCACCTGCCCAGTCTGCGAGATCGATTTCCGGGTGGGCGGCAAGTGGCTCAACTGCATGCGGTCGCCGGAGGGTCAGGAGTTCTGGAGCACGGGCGTTTACCGGGAGATCGTCCCCAGGCAGCGAATCGTCACTACGGACAGCTTCGCAGACGAAAAAGGCAACGTTGTCCCGGCCAGCCATTACGGGATGACGGCTGAGATTGCCATGGAGATGCTGATTACGGTGACGTTCGAGGAATCCGACAGCAAGACCAGGTTGACGCTCCGCCACGAGGGACTTCCCGCCGCCGAACGCGAGGGCGCACAGGCCGGCTGGGGCACATCGCTCGACAAGCTGGCAGCCTACCTGGCAGAGGGCTAGCACCGGCCCTGCCAGGCATGCTGTTACACGTAAGAGGAGGAGGAAATATGCCCGGGCACACACTGACTCTGACGACACCTTCCGAACGGGAGATCGTGATGACGCGCGATTTCGATGCACCGCGGGAGCTCGTATTCGAGGCCCACAGCAAGTGCGAGCACATGGCGAACTGGTGGGGTCCGCGACGATACACTCTGACCCTTTGCGAGATGGATTTCCGCCCGGGCGGCGCCTACCGCTTCGTACAGCGCGGTGACGACGGCGCCGAGTACGGCTTCCGAGGGGAGTTCCGCGAGATCCTGCCGCCGGAGCGGATTGTCTGGACGTTCGAGTTCGAAGGGATGCCCGGCCACACATCAGTGGACACGCTTACGCTGGAGGATCTGGGGGGCGGCAAGACACGGCTCACGGCGCATTCCCTCTTCGAGACAGTTGAGGACCGCGACGGGATGCTGAGCTCTGGGATGCAAGAAGGCGCCAGCGAGACCTGGGACCGGCTGGCGGAGTACCTGCAGACTTTAAGGCGATAGAGCCGTCCTGGGCGAGATGTTGAGCGACAAGGATGCCGAGAAAGCGAACAGGGTTATCACGCGATGCTACAGATGAGCAAAATAGATATCCATTTCCTCGAGCAGGCCTACAAGCAACCCGCGGCTTCGCGTTCGGCAAGCGGTCCCTGAGCTGCCCGAGCACGGCTGAAGACAGGCTCGACCGTAAACGACTGTTAGCGGTCCAACTCTCCGGCAAAAGCGTGAAGAACATCAGTAGGAGGCAGCATGAGCAAGTTCAGATTCAACATCACGATGACGCTCGACGGCTATGTCGCCGGGCCCAACCAGAGCGTCGAGAACGGGCTCGGCGAAGGCGGCGAACGGATGCACGATTGGGTTGTTCCGCTCAAGACCTTTCGCGAGATCCACGGTGACGAGGGTGGCGGCGAGACTGGGACGAACGATGACGTGCTCCGCGAGTCGTTCGCAAACATCGGTGCGACGATCATGGGCCGGAACATGTTCGGGCCTGATCGCGGGACATGGGGCGACGAGCCGTGGAAGGGATGGTGGGGTGACACTCCGCCGTTCCATCATCCGGTGTTCGTGCTCACACATCACGCCCGCGAGCCTCTTGCGATGGAGGGAGGCACGACCTTCATTTTCGTCACTGACGGCATCGAGTCAGCTCTCCGGCAGGCGAGGGAGGCGGCCGGAGGCACGGACATACTGCTCGGTGGCGGAGCCAGCGTCGCGCAGCAGTACCTCGCTGCGGGACTAATAGATGAAATGGGCTGCACGTCGTGCCTCTTCTTCTTGGCGGCGGCGAGCGGCTCCTGGACAACCTCGAGGGGTCAGACGTAGAGCTCGAGCCCATCCGCACGCTGGAGGGCCCCGGCGTGGCCCACCTCAAATACCGCATCGGCAAGAAAGGTGCCTCGGGAACCGACGGTCAGCGGGCTGACCCGCCGAAAGCGTGAAGAGAAGAAGATGGCCGCAGGAGACGCCGAGGCAACAATGACATCGGATCGTGAGATCACCGTGACGCGTGTCTTCGACGCGCCACGTGAGCTGGTCTTCGAAGCGTGGACGGACCCGGAACAGGTGGTTCAGTGGTGGGGCCCGCACGGGTTCACCACCACAGTCCACGAGATGGACGTACGTCCGGGCGGCGTCTGGCGGTTCGTTATGCACGGCCCGGACGGTACCGACTACGACAACAAGGTTGTGTTCATGGAAGTCGAACCGTCGGAGCGCCTGTTCTACACGCACAGCGGCGGCGAGGACAGCGATTCCCCGGCATTTCAGGTCACCGTGACCTTCGAGGAAGAAGGCGACAAGACGCGGCTCACTACGCGAATGGTCTTCGCCTCAGGCAAGGAGCGCGATCGGATGATCGAAGAAGTCGGAGCGCTGGAAGGCGTCAACCAGACCCTGGACCGTCTCGGCGCGTACTTAGGGCTGGCAGGATGAGCAGCGGAGGTCTGTCGAAATCGCGGCTCGCACGCATGCAGGGCGTAATGGCCGGCCATGTTGACAGCGGCGCAGTGCCGGGCATCGTTTCGCTGGTCAGCCGGCACGGCGAATTGCATGTAGACGTAGTCGGCACGAAGTCAGCAGGCGGCAGTGAGCCCGTGCGGCGGGACACGCTGTTCCGCATCGCCTCGCTGACGAAACCGATAACCGCCGCAGCTGCGATGATCCTGGTTGAGGAATGCAAATTACGACTGGACGAGCCGGTCGATCCCTGGTTGCCGGAACTGGCCGACCGCAGAGTCCTGAGGCAGCTCGACTCAGCGCTGGATGACACCGTCCCCGCCAACCGGCCGATCAGCCTGCGCGATCTGCTCACCTTTCGGCTGGGCTACGGGGCCGTGATGGCGCCCCCCGGTCAGTACCCAATTCAAGCAGCATTGGAGGAAGCCGGCCTCGCACCGAGCGCCCACCTGCCGGCGCATCAAG
>VBJS01000122.1 GCA_005880055.1 Chloroflexota bacterium
AGGCGCTGGATGCCGACGCCGGCGCGCGTTGCCGTCCTCACGCCGCAGCGCACGACAGCCAGCCCGTCGAGCGATAAAGTCAAAGCCTGAGTTGAGTGACCATCAGCGGCCATCATTGCCGTCTCGTCGGTGAGTTTCCGGAGCCCCGCGGCATTCCCGCGGGGCCCGTCGTCGGCACGCTGATGCGCATCTCTTCGCACGTATACCTAATCGATCGAGGGCCGCTGCAGCGGCGTCGGCCCACCGCTAGCCCCAGCTCGTCACGAACCGGTAGCCGACGCCCGGCTCTGTGATGATGTAGCGCGGCGCCTGCGGTATAGAATGCCATCGCAATGGCCAAGCCGCCTCAGCTCGCCGCGGTCGCCGTCGCGCTCGTGGTGGTATTGAGTGCGGCGGTATATGGAATCGTGCGCGGCTTCCAGACAAGCGAGCTGGACAAGCGAGTTGCTGCTTGCGAAAGACACCTAGAAAACTGGTCCTGGCGTGGGTGGTCGATGGGTGGCAACATACGAGATACATTTCTTGCCTTGCAGACAAGAGACGATCAAATCAAAGACTACTGGGGCGGGTTCACCTTCGGTGGGCGCGAATGCCCGTGCCCAATCTTTACCGAACTTGTGCGCCGCACTTATCGTTCACTGCCTTTGGAACACATTGGCTGCAAGCAGCCCACTTAAGTGCCGAGAGGCAGACTGAACAGTTGCAGCGCCCTCGGTAAGAACTGGACCAACTAACCCCGGCTCGTCACGAACCGGTAGCCGACGCCCTGCTCCGTGATGATGAAGCCTGGCCCCACGGCCGGAGCTGCTCCGCGCGGCGAGCCCGGTTGGGAACGCCTCACCGTTCCCAACGAGCTACGAATCGAGCGACCGTGCGGCCTGGTCCGCGTACAGGACCGAGAAGCCCGGGTTAATCTCGAGCGCTCGCGAGAGGTATTCGCGCGCGGCGCCGCGATTGCCGAGCTTGTCGTTAATCATTCCCGCGTGAAAGAGCATAAGCGCGTCGCGCGTGCCCAAACGCAGGGCGTCCTGAGAGTAGGCCATCGCCTCTTCGTATTGGCCTGATTTGTAGAGCGCCCACGAAAGGACGTCGGCGGCCCGGACATTTCCCGGTTGCCTCAGGTAGACGTCGCGGGCTTGCGTGACCGCATCGTCGAGCTTGAGGTCGTGGTCGGCGAAGAAGAGCGCCATCTGCAAATCGGTGTTAATGCCGTTGGCTTTGTAAAGCGCGTCGATCGCGCCGATCAAGGCGTACTGTTGCTGCGCCTCCTGTTGCCGGCCGGCGGCACGGTAGACGTCGCCAAACGCCGCCACGTACTCGGGTATGGGCTGTCGGGCGACTACCTGCCGGTAGAGCGAGATCGCGCCGTCATAGTCACGACGGGCGGCGTTTACTTTCGCCAGGCCGGCCAGTGCGTGCACGTAGCCGGGAAAGGCCTCGAGCGAGGCACTGTACTGCGTCTGGGCGGAGTCGAGATCGCCGGTGTTGAAGTCGAGATTGGCGAGCTGGAGATGATACCACGCCTGGCCCTCGGCAGATGCACCGGCGTCAGCGGCCCCGTTCACGGCCTGCTGGGCGAGGCCGATCGCCTTCTGAGGGTCGCCCCCGAGTTCGGCCAGATGGGCGAGACGGCTCAGCACCGGAGAGGTCTGAGCGATGCCATAAAGGTTGTCGTAAGCGGACTGCGCCTCGTCATACCGGCCGAGTTCAAGATCGTTGTCACCAATCAGAGCGAGCGCCTGCGCGGAACCTGGATTGAGCGAATATATCCGCTGAGCGGTCGCGAGGGCGTCAGCGAAGTCGTGCCTGGCAAACTGCAGATTGGCCTCGTAACTGATCGCGGTCTCGTATTTCGGGTTCAATTTCACCGCTTGCTCGACGGCGGCGTCAGCGCGGCTATACGAGTCCACATCGCCGATCTCTCGGGCGCGGCGAAGGAAGCCGCCGGCCAGCTCCGTGTCACTGATGTAGTCAGCAGGGTTACTCTCGACGCGGCGGCGCCAGAAGGAGATGAAATCGTCGGTGCTGAGCATCCCGCCGCTCGGGGCGTTTCCTGCGTCTGCTACGGTGGCCGTTCCGTTATCCGGCGCGGCAGGCGGACCGCCGCCGAAACGCACATGCGAGAAGACGGCAATCCCCGCCACCGCCAGCAGGGCTAGGCCTGCCACCAACAGTCTGCTGTTACTCAAAGCAACTCCGTCAAGCTACGTCTAAACGAGCTATCTCTCCCAGCGAGGGCACAAATCGGGTGCCGTCGCTGGGAGGATGAAGGCTACTTAATTGGGTGGCGCAAGGTAGGGGAAGGTGGATGAGAAGACCGAGTCGTTGGCGACACAGTCCGTCGTTATTGCGCCGTTGCTGATCACGCCCAGCTCGGTGTCGATGACGTCGTCTTGAAGCCTCCGGCCATTGAGAAAACCGCCGGCGTTTGAGGTGTCCACGGTCAGGATATCGGGGAGTAGAATGTCGGCGATCGTGTTGGCGTAAGCCTGGGTGTCGCCGAGGGACAGAAGGGTGTCGACGATGTTCTTGCGGAAGTCGCGCTGGTCATTGATCGGCTTCCCGAAGTTGAAGGCGTTCTTGTCCGCATCCGTGTGGTTGAAGACGGTGTTGATGGCCGGTCGGCCCATGCGGTCCGCTGGCTTGTCGTCGATGCTCGTCGTTGCCCAGACTCCGATATTGTTCGGTCCGAGCTGAGAGCTTGGAACTTCGAGAACGATGGACATCACGTTGAAGCCCGCGAAGAAGTTCGTTCCGACACCGCCGGGGCAGAAGGCCAGGCCATTCCTGAAGGCGAGCAGATCGAAGAAGAACGGGTCGTCAAAGAGACCAGCGCGCAGGCTGCCGCCGCCTTTGACGGGGATAGTCGCGCCCGTCTCGCCCCTGGCAAGGACTGCTCCCTTGTTGCCGCAGGCCGCCGCGGGGACGCAGCGAAGCTTAACGTCTTGCACGGGGCCGCTCCCCTCGAAGCTCAGGCGATACGAGATGTCCGGTCGCGCGTCGCCGTCCCGATCGATGTTGAACCGGTAGTCGGCGCCTGGCCGGTAGGTTGTGGGGCTCAGAACGCCGGCCACTGGATTCGTGGTCATTATCAGCACCGTATTTGCCGGGTTGGTGGGCGACTGAAAAGCATAGACGTCGTTGATGTCGATGCGGCCATCGGTCTTGACGAAGGGCGCGTCGAGGTGGTCGGCCGCGCCGGACAAGCGCGGTGCGACGCCGGTGGTGAGCATCACGATAGCAGCTAAGAGGGCCGAGGCACCTAGTAGCGAGCTGATTACGAGTTTCCGCATTTGTAAAATCCTCCTCATTTGCGGATAGCGGGCGATGTCGGCGCGCGTCTGACAGTTAATTCGCAGTAAGTCGCGCGACAGATCACCCGATACCCGAATAGAAGCGGAATCGGCCGTGTCGCCAAATTTCAGCCAACACGGTCCGGGGCCAACGCAGGCTGCAGCTAGTCCCGGGTTCGTCACGAACCGGTAACCGACCCGGCTCGGTGATGATGTAGCGCGCCGCCAGCGGGTCCGGCTAAGCGGACCGCCTCAGGCAGCTCGTCGCTGCCACGCCAACCAGGCTACGCCCACCGCCAAGACATAGGCCACAGTCAGACTCCAAGCGCCGATCGCATTTATGAGCGTAAGGAAGAGCCAAATGACGATGCAGACCAAGCCGAAAAGCCGCCAGCTGCGATCCCATCGCTGCGATAAGGCCAAGAGGACGAATAGCGGGAGGATGAGAAATGTCCAGACTAGCATTCCGCTATTGGTATCGCGCGTACGCTAGCCCCGGTTCGTCACAAACCGGTAGCCGACACCCGGCTCCGCGATGATGTAGCGCGGCGCCTGCGACTGGCGTCAAAATAGGAAGGGTACGGGCGAATGCCTCCGCTATGGCTGATCAGCAGCACGGTGGTCATCATCGGGTTCACGCTCACCGTCGACCGCCTCGTCCTTAAACCGCGAAGTCACGGTGTTGTCGTCGACGGCAAGACGATGGTCCTTAGGCGGAAGCGCGACGTCACAGTTCTAACGGCTATCGAAGTTGCACTCTTCGCAAGTGTTTTTGCAACGGTTCTGCTTATCGAGGGTGCTGTATGGTTACTCGTCCTGGTGATTCCATTAGCGGCCCTCGCCGGATGGGGGTTTTGGAGTGGCATCCGCATGGGTGAATCGCCACCACCCACTGAAGAGGAGGTAAAGCGGGGCAAGCTATTGATGCGAAAGGCAATGGTGCCGATCGCTGTACTAGGTGTCCAGGTGCCGTTCATGATTGCCTCTCGGATCTTTGGTGGGACCCTGGGCATGGCTCTCACGACCGTCGACATCGTTCTGGGCCTTGTCGTAATGTGGCTCTTCTTCTTATGGTTTCGCGCTGCCCGGCAACTTCGTCGCGGTAGCCCAAATTCGCCGTCAAGCGCGTAGAACCTTCCTCAGGCGCAGCCAGCTAGCCCCGGTTCGTCACGAACCGGTGCCCACACCCGGCTCCGTGATGATGTAGCGCGGCGCCCGGCGGGTCAGCCCTACGGGCTGGGCGCGGCGCCGGGCAGGTCGGTAACCAAGGGCCAGCCCCTGTAGATGGGAAACGCCGGCGAGCGTCACCTCACTTCCATTTGATCCTATCCCGATTCAGCATGAAAGCGAGGAGAACCACAAGGCTTACGAACAAAAACGAGAGGACAACCCACGTCACGTCTGGCACCTCTTGGACGAGGGCATAAACGACGAAGAAGACCAAAAGCATCATAAATGGGGAAAGAAGGCCGAAAATTGCACGCCCCCGTGGAATCGATCGTTCTTGCATGAGCAATGACGAATCTCTAGTGCGTCTTCGAAGCTTATTCTAAGACGATCGGCCATCTTCCCTACCCGCTTGGCAAGCAGCCGGGCTCTACCCTCCGTTCGTAACGAACCGGTAGCCGCCGCCCGGCTTCGCCGCGCTCGCCGCCATCACGAAGCTGACCAGCCCCTTCGGCCAGCGGACGGCCTGGCCGGGTGCTGGTAGTTCGTAACAGTTGGGGAATCAAGTCGGTCTCGTCCATGCGATGCGTCGGGCGCAAAGCCACGCAGGTGGGTAGTGTAAATCGCGCGGAATGGCTGCTAGATTCGAACCGAGATGAAAAGACGTGGTCGCCCTCGACACCCGGACATCCTCACCCCGCGCGAGTGGGAGGTTCTCGCGCTGCTGCGCGACGGGCTCGCCAACCCTGACATCGCCGAGCGCCTCGGCATCACTCGGGACGCCGTGAAATACCACGTCTCCGAGATACTTTCGAAGCTCGCTGTTTCGAGCCGTGAGGAAGCAGCTCTCTGGCACCCAAGTGAGCGCCCCTGGTGGGCGGCGTGGCCGCTCTGGGCAAAGATCGCAGGCGTGGCCACGATGGCTGCGGCCGTGGCCGGACTTGCGGTATTAGGGTGGGCTGTCATCGCGACAAAAGGGTCGCGCGAGCCCGGATCCGCGGAGACTCTTAATAGCG
>VBJS01000106.1 GCA_005880055.1 Chloroflexota bacterium
AGAATGCGGAAGACCACGAGCCATTCGAGCGTCGGTGCCAGGCCGCTGAGGATCGAGCTCGCGCCAAACCCAGCGAGTCCGAGCCGAAATATCCGGCGGCGACCGTAGGTGTCCGTCAGCCCGCCGGCAAGAATGAGGAACGCGCTTTCGGCGAGGAGATATCCGCTGTAGACGTAGGATTGCCCTTCCAGAACGCCGATGAAATGCGCGGGCAGGTCACGCCCGATCCGGGGAAGCGCGACCGTGACGACGCTCGAGTCCAGGAACACGATACACGACCCGAGGATCGCGGCCCACAGTGTCCCCGTCTTGTCGGTCACGAGCAGATCCTCTCTTGGCGGTTGCAGCGCCACGGCATCCTATCAAATCACTCGACGTGGCCGGGCGCTGCAATGAACGTTATCTCCGGCTCACTATGAAACGGGCAGCCGGTGATCGCCCCACTGGCACAGCTCGAGTCGCGTGCGCGTCAGGAAGCGGTGTAGATAGCCTCCTCACGACGGCGCGCGAAGACTCGCATTGCGGACTCCCGACAGGGGCGCGTTATTCAAACGACGCAAGGTACGCGTCGGAGTTTTCAGCGCGAATCGGCTAGAGGGGAGGTCGACATGGGGGTGATTCCACTCACCGACGTCTCGCGACGCCCGGCTCGGTTCCCGGTGATGACGGCATCGATCATCGCCGTAAACGCGCTGGTGTTTCTGCTCGAGCTGATACGTGGAGAGACGTTTGTGACCTCGTGGTCGGTCATCCCTGCCGGTATAGTCGCCGGCCATCACCTGATCACGATTCTGACAGCAATGTTCATGCACGCCAGCTGGTCGCACATCCTCGGCAACATGATATTCCTGTGGGCGTTTGGCCCCGAAGTTGAAGATCTCATGCACCCCCGGCGCTATCTCGTTTTCTATCTTCTGGGCGGGCTTGCCGCGACGGCAGCGCAGGTTGCGGCCGACCCGAGCTCCACCGTCCCGAACCTGGGCGCGAGTGGTGCGATCGCTGCGGTGATGGGCGCGTTTCTCGTCACCTACCCGCGTGACAGGATTCGCTCACTCCTCGTGATCTTCGTCTTTGTGCGGACGGCGTACATTCCGGCGGCGCTCCTCATCGGGGTCTGGTTCCTTACGCAGTTTGTGAATCTTGGCGCGGTGGCGCAACAGCCAGCGGGCGGGGTGGCCTACGCGGCCCACGTCGGTGGCTTCATCTTCGGAGCAGTCACAGCGCGTCTCTTCGAAGGTCCCCGACTCGTCGAGGCAGGGGTCACTACGTAAACGATCGCGTGATCAACGCTCTCGCCGCCCCACGAGCGGCCGCCCACAGGACCGGTGCTTGAGGCGCGATACTCTCAGTCACGCGAGGCTTGCGTCCGCAACTGCTCGACCAACCGTCTGCTCAGCGATTCCTCCTGCTTGAGGTCCGCTCGGAAGTCGTGAGTGTTGGTGTCCGCGATCTCCATGCGCAGGTCCGACAGGTAGGTCTCCAACGCCTTCTTGAGCGTCGCCGCGTCCGTGTCCGTCAACGTGAGCTGCACCATGTGTCCCTCCATTCTACGTGCGGCCTCGCCACCGCCCGATGACGAGGCCGCACGTGTGGTGCCACACGAACCGATGCCTAGGGGTTCACGATCGAGCGGAGCTTGAACGCTCCGATGATCAAGGCGATACCGGACACGACCGCAAAGCCGGCGATCAGTCCCATGATCGCAGCGAGCGTCACGGGCGGAGCGAGCAGCGCGAACACCGACGCAACCGCACTCAGGACGCCGAACGCCATGGTCCAGCCCCACTGTACACCCATTCTTCTCTCCTGCAACGCTCCGTAGATCCCGAGGATGCCGGTGAACATGAGCCACCAGGCGACCCAGACGACCCCGAAGGTCAGGGAGAGCGTCGGATAGTAAACGAGGGCCCCGATCCCGAACCCGACGCCCACCAAGCCTGAGAGCAACAAGACCCACCAGTGGTTCATGAGGTGTCACGGCGTCGCCAAAACCAACGTCGATCTGTAGCGGAACTCGCGCCCTGCCAAGCATTGCGGTGAGCTTCACGCGGACCCCGCCGTACTCCTGGCGGTCGCGAATCTGTGCGGCACGCACGCTGGAAGACATAAAGGAAAGCCCGTCGGGTTCGACGGTCGCTCCGCACACCTCACGAAAGACCGCGGCGACTGCCTTGGGCGAGGCGTCGCCGTACCCCAAGAAGTCCACATCGCGGGTGGGCCGGGGGATCTCCCCCTCCCAGATGTAGAAGAGCACTGCGCCTTTGAGGATGAAGCGCTCCGCCACCGGTGTGCGGCTCAATCGGTACAGGAGTCGCTCAACGCCGTAGCGCGTGAGCACGAGCTGCAGCTCCTGCCCACGCCCTCCTGCGAGTTGGCGGAGCCGCTCGCGTACGGACGCCGCCAGGTCGGTCGGCGGCTTGCGCTTCACACTTGACCCTCCCACGTCACGCGCGGCCCTCTTCGGCTACGACGGCCTCGAGATACGGCCGCATCACGTTCGTGACAAGGAAGGGTCGTACGGTCGTCAGTCACGGGCTCCGCCTTTCGAGAGTTTAACTGCTTCTCGAACCATGCCAGGGTCCGCAACGGCGCACCATCCGCCGTTTGGCCAGGCTAGCGGAGCGCGGTCTGGATGCGCCTCTCGATGTAACGCGCTCGGCGTCGCATCGTAGAACTCAAACAGGTGTCGCCGGGATGGCGATGGTTGACCAATCCTGCTCGCGAGCCCAGTTGCTGAAGCGGTGCCAGTCGACTTCGGGATAGAGCCATCGCAGGCCGACGACGTCCGCGTCGTATCCCACGCGGGCGAACCACTCGAACATGCGCGCGAGATCGTCGTTCCATTGACGTACCGCGTCGATCGGGAGGGCCGTGTACTCGATGTGCTGGCCCGATGCCTCACTGATTGCCGCCGCCGCCGTCGCGACCGTCAGCTCGTCCGACGCGATGTCGATTCGTTTACCGAGGAAACTCTCACGGCGTTCGATGACGAGGGCGGTGAACTGCGCGATATCCGCGACCGCGATCTGTTGTAGACGGCGCGTCGCCGGCAATGCCATCGCGATGGACCCCTTGGCGATGCCGGCCGCCAGCCAGTCGGCCAGAAAGTTCTCCATGAAGAAGACCGGCGCGACGATCGTGAACGGCACGCCCGACCGCCGTATCTCCTTCTCGACCTCGAACTTGCTGTCGAAGTGCGGAATGCCTGTCGCTCGGTCGGCGCCGGCCACCGACGAATAGACGAGATGCGAGACCCCCACCCCCGCGGCCGACGCCGCGCGAACGATGTTGATGCCCTCGCGTGTTTCGGTTTGTGCACCGCGCTCGAACGGCGTCGACATGGCGAAGACGGTATCGACGCCACGTGCGGCGCGCTCGAGACTTCCCTGATCTTCGAAGTCCCCTGTAACGATCGTGACGCCGCGCGCCGCGAGGGCGGCGGCGCCAGCCGACTCTGGCTTTCTCGTCAGCGCGCGAATCGAGTGCCCGCGGCCGAGCAGTGCGCGCACCAGATGGCCGCCCTGCTTCCCGGTCGCGCCGGTCACGAGCACGTTCAACTTGCCGGACATGTCGTTCGCCCTTTCATCACTTGCTTGTTCATTCTTGAAGTAGGCGCTCGGTGAGTACGATTTGGATCACTTGTGGGACGGTCTCGAGACGCGCCCAGTCGCGCTGAAGCTCGCACGCCAGCGCTACCCAACTGACCGGCTGTCCTCCAGCAAGAGTGACACGTTCCAGGCCGGCGCGATGCGCTTCGACGGAGGTGCCGCCGATCGCGTCGACGACGGGATACACCTCGAAGCCTTCGCGTAGAGCGTCGAGCGCTGGAAACGCCATGCAGACCTCCGTCCACAGGGCGCAGAAGATGAGCTTCCGTCGCCCGGTGCTTCGTACCGCCGCGACGAAGTCGGCGTCCTCCCACGAGTTGATGCTCGTCCGGTCGATCGGCACGTTGCCCTTGAGCAGTTCCGCCAGCTCCGGAACCGTGGGCTTCTGGCGGCCGGACGCGACGCTGATCGTCGAATGAACGATCGGCAGCCCGAATGCCTTCGCGGTCTTCACCGTCGATACCACGTTCTTCAGTAAGAGCTGGTGGTCCATCGATCGCACCGAAGCCACCTGCGACGGCTGGTAGTCGATCACCAGCAGCGCGGCATTCTCCGGGGTGATGAGATGATCGGCGCGTGGATCCCGCTTTGGTCCAGTGGTCATAAGTGCTCTTTCAGAAAGGCTCCGATGGCGTTGAGTGCCTGTCGAGCAGCCGCGAATTCGCGCATACCGGTGACGAATCCGTGCGGCATTCCCATCCATACGTCCAGCTCGGCGTCGACGCCCGCCGCGACGGCGCGCTCCACGTAACGACGTGAGTCGTCGAGCAACACTTCGTCGTCGCCGACGTGCACGCGGATTGGAGGCAGGCCGCTCAAACCACCGTACAGAGGCGACGTCAGGGGATTCTTCGGATCGGCCTCACCCAGGTAGGAAGCGACTAATCCGGCGACCTGGGACCTGGTGAAGTACGGATCCGCTTCCGCTCGAGTCTGAAAGCTCTCGCCTGTCAGTGCGAGGTCGGTCACCGGCGAGATTGCAACCGCGCCGACGGGACCAATGCCACCTTTGTGGGCTTGCGCGCAGGCGACCGATAGCAGCACCAGGGCCAGATCGCCTCCGGCCGAGTCGCCCGTCACGGCGATCTTGTTGATCTGGTTGTCAACCAGTCCGCGATAGCATGCCTCGACGTCCGTAACCGCAGCAGGAAAGGGATGCTCGGGAGCGAGCCGATAATCGGGTACGAAAGCATCAGCTCCAGCGCTCGAAGCGAGGTGGCCAACGAAATTGCGGTACGCATGGGCGGTTCCCAAGTTGAACCAGCCGCCATGCGCGTGAAGGATCGCCGCGCCCTTCCGCGGCCGCGCCGGTTTCGCCCACACGCCGGAGATCCCTCCGACGGTATCGGCTTCGAAGGTCACGTCCGGGGGAGCCGCGACGCGCTCCATGACATCGTCGAACGGACCGCGGGCAGCCGTTCCTGCGAGCTTGCCTTTGAAGGCTGCGACGCTCGCTCGGAGAGCGGTCGCGCCGAGGGCATCCTCCGGGCTGAGCGGATGAACAGTCAGCCAGGGCGGTTGCGGTTGCATTGTCCGTACCTCTCGAGAGTTTAACTGCTTCTCGAACCATGCCAGGGTCCGCGACGGCGCACCATCCGCCGTTTGGCCAGGCCATCTCACACTCCAACGTCGGCGGTCAGCTTCGGGATTTCCGCGAAATACCAGGCGATGACCTGGCGCGCCTTGTCGGCCAACGGTGACGTCCAGTGGCGGAACAGCTCGCACAGGACCGCGAGCGCGGTATTGGGGACGGCGCCTGCGTGTGACAGCCGTTCGATCGCCGTGCGGTGCGCCGTTTGGGATCTGCCACCGACGGCATCGGTGACGAACATCGCC
>VBJS01000112.1 GCA_005880055.1 Chloroflexota bacterium
ACAGAGGGGAGTTAAAGAAGTGACGCTCTGGAAGAACGATGGCAATGCGGCGGTTAACGGCGACAACTGGATTTTCAACCTGCCGACAACCGCAACCGAAACCGACGAGTACGCCCCGCTCTCTCCTGAAGACGAGCAGCTCGTCACCAGGGTCCACCAGCGGCTGATCCAGGAGGTGGACTTGAAGGCGGTAGAAAAGCTGGGCGCCCAGCGCGGCCGGGAAGCCGTGGAAGCAGCCACCCGCTCGCTGGTTGTCGAAAGCGCCCCGGCGCTCTATGGGGAGCGCAAGGAGCTCATAATCAAGCGCGTGGTGGACGACGCCGTCGGCCTCGGCCCGCTGGAGCCGCTCGTGCACGACCCGTCCATATCAGAAGTAATGGTGAACTCGCCGGACGAGGTCTACTTTGAGCGCGACGGCATAATCTACCTGTCGGCGCTCCGTTTCCGGGACAAGGACCACATCCTGCTGGTTGTGGACCGCATCATCGCGCCGCTGGGCCGGCGCGTCGACGAGGCCTCGCCCTACGTAGACGCCCGCCTGCAGGATGGTTCGCGTGTCAACATCATCATTCCGCCGCTGGTACCCCGCTCTCCGGTCGTTACCATACGAAAGTTCCGCCCGGACAAGTACAACATGCAGGACCTGGTGGCTAACAACACGTTTTCACAGCAGCTGGCAGATTTCCTCCGCGCTTGCGTGCAGCTGCGCTTGAACATTGTGGTGTCCGGAGGAGCGGGTACCGGTAAGACAACCGTTCTCAACGCCCTCTCCCAGTACATTCCGGAGCGTGAGCGGATCATCACCATCGAGGACCCCATCGAGCTCAAGCTCCAGCAGCGCCACGTCATCTCCGCAGAGGCGCGGCCGGCAAACATCGAGGGGCGAAACGAAGTGACGCAGCGTGACCTGCTGCGAAACGCGCTCCGTATGCGCCCGGACCGGATCATCGTGGGCGAGGTGCGCGGGCCCGAAGCCTTCGACATGATGCAGGCGATGAACACCGGCCACGAAGGCTCGCTCACCACGGTTCACGCCAACTCCCCGCGCGACGCCATCGCCCGCATTGAGAACATGGTCCTGATGTCCGGGTTTGACCTGCCCTCTCGCGCCATTCGCGAGCAGATGGCTTCCGCCTTCCACGTAATCATCCAGCTTTCCCGCTTCGCAGATGGTTCGCGCCGCATCGTTGCGGTGAATGAGGTGGTGGGGATGGAAGAGTTGACAGTGACGATGCAGGAGCTGTTCAAGTTCCACACGACAAGCATTGAAGCCGATGGGCGCATCACCGGTTCGCTCGAACCGACAGGCATAATGCCCACATTCGCTGAAAGGTTCAGCCAGGCCGGCATTGCCCTGGAAACCATCATCCCAACCATGGGTCGGTGGTCATAATGGGCGTTGAGCTGGCCGCTGCCGCCGCCGTCTTTATCTTTGTCTCGGCGCTTTTCCTGCTACTCCTCGCGCGCCCAAGTACGGCACGGGCGGTTGAGCGCCGCCTGGGCATGATGAACCGGGCTGCCCCTGTTCAGGCGGCGATTGAAGGCAGCGGCTTCCTGCGCAGCGGGGCGTCCAGCCTCCCGGCGTTCAGCAGGATGCTCGCTAAAAGCAGCTGGGCGGATAAGGCAACGCTCGACCTGCAAAGGGCCGGCCTGGCGCTGAAAGTGAGCGAGTACTTCCTGCTGCGAGGCTTGTTGGCGGTCCTCGTCGGTTTCCTCGTCCTGCTGCTCACCCACGGCTCGGGGATCGGCTTCTTCCTCACAATCGGCGCCGCCGTCGTCGGATTCATGATTCCAAGCTGGTACGTGGCACACCTGCGCAGCCGCCGCATCAATACGATCAACGGCCAGCTGGTGGAGACTCTGCAGTTGATATCTAACTCGCTCCGGTCTGGATTCGCTTTCACACAAGCCGTGGAGATGGCGGCAAAACAGCTCCAACCACCCATCCAGGACGAGTTGACCCGCTTCATCCAGGAGAACGCTCTCGGCGCCAAAACCGACGAGGCCCTGGAGGCGATGGCCGATCGCACCGGCAGCTATGACGTGGAGATGATGGTTACGACGATCGTCGTGCAGCGGACTACGGGCGGTAACCTCTCTGAGATCCTCGATATCGTGGCCGAGACGATCAGAGAGCGCGAGCGCCTGCAGGGGGAGATCAAGGCGCTCACCGCCTCCCAGCGTTTGACAGGCCTGGTCCTCTCTGTCTATCCCCTGGGACTTGGATTACTGTTCGTCATCGTTGCGCCCTCGCTCATGAAGGTGCTCTGGCAAGATCCGGCCGGCCGCATTCTTCTCGTCACAGCGCTGATATTGCAGGGTCTCGGAATCCTCGCGATTAACCGTATCCTGCGCCTGGACGTGTAATGGAGTGAATGATGATTCCCTTTTTCGGCGCTCTCGCAGTTTTCGTCTTCGTTAGCGCAGCTATTCTGCTGGTTGCCCGCATGCGGGGCAGTCCCGTAGAGGCGCGCTTGACCCGCCTCTCTAACCCAGGACGGACGATGGACATTGACTCCCCATTCAGTGATCGTGTCGTCATTCCCGTCCTCGGCAGTTTCGCGCAGATATTCATCGGCATCCTCCCGCACTCGTTCGTCGCCCGAACGCACCGCCAGTTGCGAGCGGCTGGAAGCCCGCTGTCCACCCAGTCCTTCTTTGCAGTGGTTCTTCTCACCGGGGTCCTTGTCCCCGGCGGGTTGTTCCTCTTGATGCTCAGCGCCGGCTTCGGCGGCATCCTGTCGTTTTTCCTGGCCGGTTTCATAGGGCTGTTCGGATTCCTGGGCCCCATCTACTGGCTGCGAGCGGTTGTGAACCGGCGCAAGACCGCCATATGGCGGCGTCTGCCGGACGCCTTCGACCTGATTACGGTCTCGGTCGAAGCCGGTCTTGGTCTGGACTCGGCGCTCAGACAGGTTGCGGAAAAGCTTCGTGGCCCGTTGGCCGAGGAGATTGGGCAGATGCTGCGAGAGGTGGGCCTGGGCAGGCCTCGCCGCGAAGCGCTGGATGACATGGCTCAGCGCGTGGACGTGAAGGAGTTGGAGACGTTTGTCAACGCTATCATCCAGGCGGAGCAACTGGGCACCAGCCTGGGCCGAGTGCTGCGCGCGCAAGCCATGACCCTCCGCGTCAAGCGCCGTCAGCGCGCCCAGGAGATAGCCCGCCGTGCACCGGTGAAGATGGTCTTCCCGCTGGTGCTCCTCATTATGCCCACGTTCTTCATTATCACTTTGGGGCCCGTTGTCATTCGGCTGATCGAGTATTTGAACGACTGACCGGGTACCAGAGCCCATGCAGAAGCAGACGCCCGCGCCGACGCTTTATCAGGTACTGCAGGTTCATCCCGCTGCACCGCCTGACCTCATAACCGCTGCTTACTGGCGGTTAACGGCGGAGGTACAGGCCCGGCGAGCCGCAGGACCGCAGGCCGAATCCACGCTTTACCACCTGACGCGCGCTTACCAGACGCTGATTAACCCCGGCGTTCGTGAAGCCTATGACGCGGAGATCGGACTGCGACGCCCGCCGCCGATTCCGCAAGTTTCGCGCCGGCGCAGACAGGGTCTCTTCGCCAGCAAGCCCTCCGCGCTGACGCAGGACGCGAACGAGGATTACTACGCCATCCTGCGTGTGACGCCCGACGCCTGGCTTCCAGTGGTTCGCGAGGCCTACGAGACAATGCGCAATCACTACCTGAGGCTGGTCCAATCGCAGAAGGCGCCGGTTCGTTTGGTAACGTCGCTTGAAGATGCATATTACGTGATATCTGATCCCGCCCGGCGGAGCGAATATGACGCCCAGCGTCTCAGCGGCGGGTCCCACACTAGCGTTGCAATCGCACACCCGGTCCAGGAACCCGCTCCGGCGGAACTGGAACCGATGCCGGTCGGTGACTTGAAGCCGCAGCCGGCGCCCAACGAGGGACGCAAGAACGGGCGGCGGGGCAAACAGCCCAAAGAGGAACGGAGGCCGCCCGCTCCCAAGGCCGAAAGCAAAAGGAACGTGAAGCGCAAGGAGCCATCCACCAATGGTGACCGACGCCAGCCTTTGACGGCCGCTTCGGCGGTAATGACAGCCTCCGCCGGGGCCGTCGCCGGCGCGGCCGTCCGCGTCAGGCCGCGACTGACCCATACAGTCAAGCTCCTTGCCGGGTCGTCCGCCGAGGCCTTATCCGTTATGCGGGAACAAATCAGCAGCCTTTCGAAGCGAGAAGCGGAACGAATGCAGAGCGTAGTCACTCAGCGGGCGCAGGCGCATCTGAGCGCCGGGTCCCGGCGAAGGGCCAGGGCCGCCGAAGCCGAAGAGGAATTCCTGCGGCGCCTTTCCGAGACGGTCCATGAAAAAGATGCGCCGCCTCCGCGCGCGAGTCATCGGCCTCTGGCGCGCCTAACTTTGCTTGAAGGCCCGGGGCGCGGGGCCACCTTCGACTTGCGCCGTTTTCCGGTTACGCTGGGCAGTGACAGAGGAGCCGACATCGTTCTCCCGGGCCTCGATTCCCAGCGGGCCAGGCTTGACTACCGCAGCCGCCGGTTCATTGTCTATAACGCCGCTCAGGTGAACGGCTCACAACCAGCACAGCGCGACTGGCCCTGCGCTGTCGTAGACAGTGGGGACGACTTGATACTGGGCCCCTATAAGCTGCGGTTGACCACTGTCATGCTTGAGCAGTAAACCTGAGCTGATCGCCCGGCTCCAACCCCAATCGCCCGGCTGTGCCCGCCGGTAGCTCTAGCGCCTTCTTCTCGCCGCCTCCCAGTGCTGTCTGATAGGGCTTCATGGCGCGGACGATCTTGACCGCCCTGTCGTCGCGGTCGAGGAAGACCACGTCGATCGGAAAACGCATGAACACCGTATGAACCGATGAGCACGGCGCGAGGAGAAGCCCGCCGTCCTCCGCTAGTTCGCGTCTCCCCATCAGGCCCAGGAACCGCGACCAGATTCCGTCCGCTACGCGGACGTTCTCCGCAACCGGAGTTTTCTTCGTTTCGTTGAACGCTCGGACCGTCTTCACTTAACCTCCGAAGTTGTATGACGGCGGGGTGGCGAAGGGCGGGCCGTACTGCACAACGATTGATATCTTGTCTTGCAGCTTGATCTGAGACGGGTCCCCGCTCACCTCCACCCCGTTTACGGTGACCTTGATCTGATGGCCAGCATCAACCGTCTTATTCAATAACTGCGTGGCGCTCAATTGTTGGCCCCAGATCGCGAAGAACTGTCCGAGGGTGAAATCGCGCTGCTGCGGGGCTTCCACGTGAACGATCCCGCTGGCATCGTGAGTGTGCAGCCAGAAGTAGCAGCGCTCTTGCACGTTAATCCCAATGTTAGCCGGCACTTGCACCTGCTGACCCT
>VBJS01000040.1:0-2605 GCA_005880055.1 Chloroflexota bacterium
ATCCTGCGGCCGGACCAGTACCTGGACGTGCGAGAGATCGCGCCGACGATGGAGTTCACGCAGCGCTGGAGCGCGAACTGGCGCCTCGCCTTCCAGGGCAACCTGCACGAGATCCCGGAGGGCGACTACAGGATGTTAGAAGGGATGATGCGCCGGGCGGCGGAGGTTACGGGTTAGGCGCGGCTGCCTCAACCTCGCACTTGCGCCAATCAACCAACAGGACGCCATCTGCGCGTCGGTATACGGGGACGAGGAGGGCACCGAACCGCGAACTATCGTCGGCGTCAGGCGTAAGCACGGCCTCGCCCGATCGGACCGTGGCGCCGCTGGCCGGCAGGACGACCTCATTGATTTTGCCATCAGCGAGCCGGACGGCGGCATCGGCGGAGCAAATAGCGTCTGGCCCTCCGTCGGTTGTGAACCGTCTGGTGATGCCCGTCCCACTGGTTTCCGTGTCCTTTACGCCGCCAAGATCCTCGGGAAGGGAAGAGCGGTATTGCGGCAACGCAGTATTGGGGTCTCCACCCGGGCTAGTCTCGGGTGCCGATGTCGGCACGCAACGCTCCCAACCCACCTGCAGCATCCCGTCTGCGCGGCGGTGTACCGGCCAACTGGTGCTCGGGAACAGAGTTGTAACGTCTTCCCCTACAAAGATACTGACTATTGGCTCGCCCGTCTCAAGGCTCACCGAGGTTCCCTTCCGCACTACTGTATTGACTCTGCCGCCCACCGTCTCAACTTCCGCGTCGGCTTCGCAAGTCATATCCGGGCACGCCATCCCTTCCACACACAGTGGCGCCATCGGCACACTCACCCCGGAAGCGCCTACGAATGGATCTGCAGGCGACGATTCCGCGCGCGATGAAGCGTTTGTCTGAGCTGCGCTGTTTTCGTCGCCTTCTGGCAAAGCGAGCCATAGGGTAAGAACGAGCCCCAGCCCCAGGAGCGAACATACCGCACCAACGATCAGTGCCGCTCTTCCGATCTTCATAACCTCCCTAACATATGTATATATAAGCGCAGCGCCCGGTAGCCACGTCAGCGGATGAGGCGAGGGCCACACAGCCAGGGCCGCCAGCTTCCATAACATTGACGTTGTGGCATGTGGAGTGGTGAGCTAAACCGAACATATGGCCTATCTCGTGCGCATACCCGTGCTCCGCCTCAGGTGCGTATAGTTGAGCGAACCAGGGGCCATCGGTTATCGAGTCGGCGCGCTTTGCCTCGGTGCGGCCTACGAACGAGTCGACAGCCTCCTCCACGGGCTTGATGCAGGCCGGAGCCCACACACCGCAGAAATTGACGATTTGTTGCTGAGAACTGGCGCCGTAGAACAGAAGGTCCGAGGGTACGCCGCAGTTGTTCTGCCTGGTCTTGGTTATCTGGACGGACCCGAAGTTAAACTTGCTGAGCCAGTCCCCGAGCGCGGCCTCTCCCTGCTGCCACCAGGCCAGGTCGCACAGGCGATACGTTACGTTGTGGTCACGACAGGGGCCGTTCTGCCAGCCCGGCCAGTCGCAGCTGGGATAAACGTCCCACCACAGCCATGCGTAGCCATACGACGGGTCTGGGTTAGGGTGATTGGCGCTGGCATCATTTGAAGGTGTCATCGCGGTGAGGGCGACTAGCAGAATTCCACCTAACGATATGACGCAGAAGCGCACGATATTGTTCCCTCTCAGCGGTGTGCCGAATCGTACCGCCGCGCTGGGGGGCTGCCAACTAGTTTTCGGGGGAATTTGCTAGTTCTTTCCTTCACAAACCTCGTTATCGCAATCCGCGCCGACTCGTCCCCTTGCCCCGTCTCGGCCCGTTCCCGTACCCTTGAACCCATCGTGAACCAGGATTCGTACGACCTCTCGCCCGGCGCCGCTGCGCCTGCCCCTATCGCCGCTACGGCTCGTGAGGGAGTCTCGCAGCCGGCGCGAGCGGCGAAGGAGCCGAGGACTTTCCGCGAGAAGGTGGAGGCCGGCCGTTTCGTGATGACGGTGGAGGTGGACCCGCCGCACGGGCTGAACGCCCGGCGCGCCATCGAGGGCGCACGCCTGCTCAAGGATGCCGCCGTGGACGCGATCAACGTCGGCGACTCACCGACGGCCAAGGTGCGGATGTCGCCGCTCGCCATGTCCGTACTCCTTAAGCAGCAGGTGGACGTGGAGATCGTCATGCACTACACCACCCGCGATCGCAACGCCATGGCCATCCACTCCGATATGGTGGGCGCCCACATCCTGGGGATCCGCAACATCCTCTGCCTGCGCGGCGACCCGCCCTCGCTCGGCGGCTACACAGACATTGTGGGAGTCTGGGACGTGAGCGCAGTGGGCCTGATGCGCTTCCTCAAGCTGCTCAACGACGGCGTCGACTTCACCGGCAAGTCCATCGGCCGCCAGGCGTCCTTCTTCATTGGCGGCTCCGCGAATCTGAACGCCGACCCGCTGGAGCCGGAGATGCGGCTGATGCGGCGCAAGGTGGAGGCGGGCGCGCACTTCTTCTTCACGCAGAACGTCTTCGACGAAAGGGTGCTGGAGCGCTTCTGCGAGGGCGCGAAGAAGTTCGGCCGGCCGGTAATCGTCGGTGTGCTGCCGCTCGCCAACCAGCGCCA
>VBJS01000040.1:2629-20255 GCA_005880055.1 Chloroflexota bacterium
CCCGGAGCCTGTGCGCGAGCGCATGCGCAAGGCGGGCGAAGAACGCGGCCCCGCCGAGGGCCAGGCGATGGCGCGAGACATGATCGCCGCCTGCCGCAGCCTAGCCGCCGGCGTCTACCTGGTCCCCTCCTTCGGCCGCTACGATATCGTCGCGGAGCTGATCGCAGACGGCGGGCGATAGCAAGCATGTCATTCTGACGAAGGAAGAATCTGGCGGGGTGGCGAACGCCCGCCACAGGTGCAGGGATTGTCGACAGTCAGTGCTGAGCACTCGGCACTCGGACCTGTGCTATTATCCTGCGTGCATTCCGACCAGGCCCGGAGGCGCCCCATGTACATGGTTGTCCGAACGTATGAGCACGCCGACCCCCGCTTCGGCAACGAGGGCTTCCGGCGAGTACACGACGAAGTGATCCCCAAGATCAGGGCGATGCCCGGCTTCATCTCCTTCTACTCGGCCTACGATCGGGACCGCGGCACCGTCACGTCGGTGACGGTATACGAGACGAGGGAGTCGGCGGAGGAGGCGACGCGACTGGTGGAAGAGTCGGGCCGCCAAAACCTGGCGATCATGGGCACGATGCACCCCACCGCCTGGGTGGGCGAAGTGCTGGTCCACGCCAGCGCCTACTAGGCGAACGCGCTACGATCCGCGGTCGCGGCGCGCATCTGCCGGATGGCCAAGACCACCTGGTCATCCTGTTCGACGGCGTCTGCAACTTCTGCAACGCCTCCGTGAACTTCATCATCAGCCACGACCCGCGGGCTCGCTTCCGCTTCGCCGCCCTCCAATCGCCCGCCGGTAAGGAACTCCAGTGCACGTACGGCCTCGACCCTTCTGCGCTCGACACCCTGATCCTCATCGAATACGGGCGGGTCTATACCCGCTCGACGGCTGCCCTGCGCATCGCCCGCCGGCTTTCGGGCGCTTGGCCACTCCTCGGCTCCCTAATCCTCGTCCCGCGGCCGGTCCGCGACTTCCTCTATGACCAATTCGCCGGCAACCGCTACCGCTGGTTCGGCAAGCGCGAAGATTGCATGACGCCGGGCGCCGAACTGCGGGAACGTTTTCTGTTAGATTAAACGCAGGGGCGCTCCTTGCCGCGCCCCGTCCAGGTTCCGCTTTCGGAAGGAAGACTGATGCCCTCAAACGCGCACTCAAAGTTCCACTTCTCGCCCCGTCCCAACCGCGCCGGTGAAATCCGCTGGGAAGAATGGGGCGACGACGCCTTCCGCAAAGCGCGGGAGACCGGTAAGCCGATCCTCCTCGCGCTCTCGGCCGTCTGGTGCCACTGGTGCCACGTGATGGACGAGACGTCCTACTCCGACGAAGGAGTTATCTCGTACATCAACGAGCACTATGTCCCTGTGCGCGTGGACAACGACCAGCGGCCGGATATCAATGCCCGCTACAACCTTGGCGGCTGGCCGACGACCGCCTTCCTGACGCCCGACGGCGAGGTGCTGACCGGGGGCACTTACATCCCGCCCGACCAGATGAAGGATCTGCTGCCCAAAGTGAACGTCTACTATCGAAGCAATAAGGGCGAGGTGGAGCAGAAGGTGGCCGACGCGCGCATCCGGCGTGCCGCCGCGCAGGGCGAGGCGTCACGGGGCGAGCTATCGCCCGCGGTCTTCGACGTCATTCTCCAGAACATCTCGACCAATTACGACCCCGTCTTCGGCGGCTTTGGTGAGGCGCCCAAGTTCCCGCACACAGATGCCAACGACCTCCTTCTCTACGCGCACCGCAAGACGCGCGATCCGGACCTCCTTCACATGGCCCGCAAGACGCTGGAGTTCATGGCCAACGGCGAGGTCTTCGACCAGGAATGGGGCGGTTTCTTCCGTTACGCTACCCGCCGCGACTGGAGCGAGCCCCACTACGAGAAGATGCTGGAAGACAACGCCAACCTGCTCCGCAACGTGCTCGCCCTCCACCGGATGACGGGCGCCGAGGGCCATGCGGATGTTGCCCGGCGCACAATCGATTACCTGAACTGGAAATTGCGCGACGGCGAGCGTGGCTACTTTTACGGCTCGCAGGACGCCGACGAGCAGTTCTACAAGCTCTCCCGCGAAGGCCGGCAGCAGCAGGCGGAGCCGTACATCGACCGGACCTGCTATACCAGTTGGAATGCCATGGCGGTCTCCGCTTACCTGGAAGCTTCCTGGACGCTTGACCGCCCGGACCTCCGCGACGCCGCGCTCAAGACACTCGACTTTCTGTGGGAAGGCCTGCGCGACGCCGAGTCAGGCTCGATGTACCGATACCTTCCTGCCGGGCCCGAAGCGCAACCGCAGATTCTCGGGTTGCTCGGTGACCAGGCGCATACCGCCCGGGCCTTGCTTGACGCCGCCGAAGTTACCGGCTACTCGGCCTACATCGATCGCGCGCTAGAACTCGCTCGGCTCCTCGTGCATCGCTTCCTCGACCGCATAGACGCCCGCCCGGCCGGCTTCTTCGACGTCTGGGACGAAGTGCCCGAGCAGGGCCGGCTCGGCGACCGGCAGAAATCGGTCCAGGACAACGCTGTTTGCGCCGAGGTCTTTCTCCGCCTCGGCCACCTGCTTCGCGACGAGGGAGACATCGAGATTGCGCAAGGCACGCTGGAGGCGTTCGTCTCTTCAGTGCCACACCTTGGCTACTTTGCCGCCGGATATGCGCGCCAGGTAGACGCGTTCCTCAACCGACCGCCCGAAATCAACATCGTTGGCAGTCCGTCAGCCGCGGCCGGTCTTGTCCGCGCCGCCCTGCTTCTCGATACGCCTTCTCGCATCGTCCAACTGCTCGACCCGCAGCGCGACACTGAACGCTTGGAAGCGCTGGCCCTGCCTTCGGCGGCGCCGGTAGCGTATGTCTGCGCGGGTACCGCCTGCTCGCCGCCGGTGACCGAGCCGGGAGGGCTTAAGGAAGCCGTCGAAGCGCTGCAAACAGCGGGCGTGAGGACCATCGGCCGGTAGCGCGCGTTATTCCGGGGAGGCCGCCTATGACAGAAGAAAACCTGCAGCGGGTGATGCACGAGATGCCCTACGGACTGTATATCATCGGCTCCAAGGAGGCGGGAACTGGAGACGGCGAGGCCAGGGTCAACGGAATGATGGCCGACTGGGTGATGCAGGTGTCCTTCGATCCCCGTCTCGTGGCTGTGTCGTTCGAGAATGACTCGCACACGCTCGGCAATGTGCGAGAGCACCGCTTCTTCACCGCCAACTTGCTTTCCGCCGACAAAGAGAGCATGGAGCTGGCGCGGCCCTTCGCCCAACCCTACGCCGGCAGCAAGGTGGAAGGGCGTCCGGCGGCCGAGTCGGAGAAGGTGCATTACAAGCTGGACGGCCTGCCCTATCACCTCACCGCCAAGGGCTGCCCGGTGCTCTCCGGCGCTATGGCCTGGTTTGAGTGCCAGGCGGAGCAGTTCCTGGAGATCGGCGATCATACGCTGGTCGTCGGCCGCGTCCTTGACGGCGCCGTCGCGCGGCAGGCGGAACCCATGACATCGACCTACACCGGCTGGACGTACAGCGGATGAGGCCCGACTGTCTCGTCCCGGCGGCGTAGGTCGGCGTCTTCAAAACCCAAGTTCCTGCGGCCAGTGAGCTATGTCGGCTCGTAGGTAGGCTCTTCAGACCCCTACTTCTCTGGCCTACCTGCATAACGGCTAAACACCTAGTCCACGCGGGCCGCTGAAGCTACCCGCCTCCATCCAGACGGCCGGGCTTATGACCTGCGAGATTTGCGCGCCGGAGCCGTTCCCGCATCTCGCTGTGGTCCAGCCCCTGCTTCGGCTCCCGGCGATAGACTAGCCCTTCCTCCTCGCTCCATTTGGGGATTAGGTGGAAATGCGCATGGAAGACGGTCTGTCCGGCGACAGCCCCGTTGTTAGATAGGATGTTGTAGTTCTCCAGGCCCAGCGCCGTGGCCACGCGCATGATCGCCGGAAGCATGTCCGCCAAGTAATCATCCGGCAGGTGGCGAATGGTTACCGCGTGCTGCTTGGGGAAGAAGACGACGTGCCCGCGGGCGAAAGGCTCGAGCGTGTTCAGCACCCCGATAGTCTTCTCCGTCTCGATCGCCTTCTCCACGGTCAGCTCACCTGAGGCGATGCGGCAGAACAAACAGGACTCCGACACCTGGCACCTGATACCTAACATCTGGCCTACTGCTTGACCAGGCCGATTACGTTACCCTCCGGGTCCTCCAACCGCGCGATCGTGGGCCCGCCCGGCACGTCGATGGGCTGCATCACCGCCTTGCCGCCCATGCTCTCCGCCTTCGCCAGCGTCTCGTGCAGGTCCACCACTTGGACGTAGATGGCGACGTAAGGGCGGTCGCCCTGGACGATTCCGCCGCCCACTCCCGCCTCCGGCCCGCCGATGCCCGGGGCCACAAACCCGTAGTTCATCGGGTTATCGGCGTTGATCTCCCAGCCGAACAGCGCGCGATAGAACTCTTGCAGGCGCTTTCCGTCTCGCCCGCTTATCTCGAAATGCACCACCGGTCTCGTCATCTCGCATCTCCTTCACCCGGCGCGACCGCATAGCCGAGGTTTTCCAGCCCTGGCGGGCTTGCGCTGGGCATTACCAGTCGTACAGTCGCCTCACCGGGACGGCGCCAAGCTGGTGCTTCAGCCGGCGGACCTGCCAGAGGTGTTCTAGGTCGTGCTGCGCCAGCTCGTGTGCCAGCTCGCCAAGCGCCACCTCGCCGCGGTAGGGATGGCGTCCGACGGCATGCCAGTCGGAATCTGAAAGCATCCAGAGCAGCTCTGTCGTTTGCCGGCGCAGGGCCCGAAATTCCTCGAGGAATTCCTCCACGTCACCCGACTGGTAGTCGCGCTCCAGCGGCAGGACGTCGACATCCCAGGCCGGGAGTGCGCCGCCTGCGCCGTCCTCAATCGCCGTCATCTGCCGCAGCATCAGATCCTCCGCATCGCGCAGGTGCGCGGCCACTTCCTTGAGGCACCACTCGCCCTCCGCCGGCCGCAGACAGAGCGTCTTTTCGTCCACGCCGTACAACTCCGAGACAATCGAGCTTCCCGCCTCGCGCAGCGCCTTCAGCACCCACCCCTGTGGATCGCGTCGTTCCAAAAACACCCGTCCATTGTATGACCGGCCTCCCTGCGGCGCGATATCTCTCTGTTCCCATCCCTGGTTCTGTGTTATACATTCGGTCAGTCCCATGTGGGAAAGGGGTGCCATGAACCGAATACTCGCTGCCCCCTCTACCGTTGGGCGCGTCGTCCGCCGGTATTGTCGCCTGCCCTCTGTAGTGACGGTAGCACTACTACTAATCGGTGTGGGCGGCGTACTGGGTGGCGCTCCCAGAGCGTTGGCGGCTGCGCCTCCGAACGATGATTACCCCGGAACCGCCATCGCCTCGCTGCCGTTTTCCGATACACAGGTCACGACGGACGCGACGCTTCAGGTTGGTGAACCAACGACGACGTGCCTCTTTGGCTCGGCCATGGCTAAGACGGTTTGGTACAGCTACACACCGATCGCGGACGCGATTATTGTCGCTGATACGGTGGGGAGTGATTTCGATACCGTGCTTGCTGTTTGGTCTCTCAGCGAGTTTCCGGGCGGCGACCTCGGCGAAGTCGCCTGCAATGACGAGACGGTCTCGTCCAGCCAGTCACGCCTGAGTTTCTCTGCCGAGGCAGGTCGCGCGTACTATTTCCAGGCCGGAGGTTTTCCCTTCGCGCCTGACACTTCCGGCAGTCTCGTCTTCCACGTGGCCGAGGTGGGGGCCGCCGCCAATGACGATATGATCAACGCCACGCCCATCAGCACGCTTCCCTTCTCCGATTCTGTCGCCACCTTCGGGGCGACCACCGAGGCCGGGGAACCGCAAACATTCTGCGCTCCCGTCCTGCCGGTGAGCTCAACGGTTTGGTATACCTTGCCGGCACAAGCCGACGGGTTCATCGAAGTCGACACCTCATCGAGCGATTTCGACACGGTCCTGGCGGTTTGGGCAGAGACCCCGGGCGGATTTAGTGAAGTGGCGTGCAACAGCGATTTCGGGTTCGACCCAAGGGCGAAGCTTGCCTTTCCCGTGAATGCGGGCACGAACTATTTCATCCAGGTCGGCGGTATCGAACAAGGCTTCCTGCCGGCGTCCGGGCTGCTGGAAATCACCGTCTCTGACTACACCTTCCCTGCTTGCCCGCCGCTGAACGTCACCGCCGGCGATCAAGCCGGTGACGCCACGGGTACGGGAACGAGGCATGACATCGTGGGCCTCGCCGCAGGTACCGATTCGCAGAACCTCTGCGTCCGGATGGACTTTGCCGGGCCGATAGACGTCGATGATCCTGACCCTAAGCAGGACCTATTTGGTTACCTGCTGGTAGACACCGACGAAAAAGCAGCGACGGGCATCCAGGGTTTCATGGACAACTTGTGTGGCCGTCCGGCGAACCTCGGCGCAGACGTACTCCTGCCTTTCGGCGCCCACTACGGATCGCTTTTGCCGGTCCTCGCTTTTCCGCCGCCACTACCCGGCAATACGCCGCCGCCGGCCTCAGTCATCCTGGCGCCGACCAGCGTCACGTTCGTTATTCCCCTGGCCTCGCTGGGCGGCGATAACCGGGTTAACTTTGGAAGCGTTATCGGCTCCCACCTTCAACCCACCGACTGTATACCTGATGGTGGGTTCGTTCGTTCGGTGCTGCTTGCAGGCGACGCTGACTGCTCAGGCAGTGTTAACTCTACGGACGCCCTTAAGCTTCTGAGAAGGGCCATCGGCCTTTCGGTGCCTCAAACGCAGCCGTGTCCCGATCTCGGCTCGGGCAGCCCCGCATTCGGTGATGTCGATTGCAATGCCGGTATCAATTCTGTTGATGCGTTGAAGATCCTGAGGTTCGCCACCGGCCTACCAGTGGCGCCGGTGACAGGTTGTCCGGTTATCGGTCAGCCCTTATCGACCGTGGACTTCCCTGCAACGGCGGGTCTTTTCTCGACCGCCACAAGCACACGAGCGGGCTGGGCGGACGCCGGCATCAGAGCGGCTCAAATAGGCCGGCGCAGAGAGTAACCGGCCGGACAGGCAAAGCAGAAGCGCGGCACCGGGGAGAGAAAGGGGGGCTTCTCTCAGAGGGAGGGAGATCCCCGGGCTGCCGCGCCTCGCCGTCTTCGGCCCGTAGGCCTCAGCACATATATTCTATCCGCGCCGTCTGCTCATTTCAATGAACTTTTGGCCCATTATTGACATAATTATTTCAGTCCTGCCCGCTTGCCCTTATCGGTGCGGCTTTGACCCCATCTCCTCGCACGATATGATGTTCCCGCGCCAATGATCAGCGCCGCCGCCCTTCCTTACACCCTGCTCATCCTCTTTGTGGAACTTACCGTCGGTGCTCTCTGGGTGCTTTGGGTCGCTCACCTGCGTGGTAAGTCAGCCGCGTCATTCATCAAGTTTGCGGCGGCCTCCATCTTCGTGCTCGCTTCTCTCAGCTTCTGGATCGCCGCTAAGCTTCACGTCGGCCGCGATGTCGATGGTTATCCGCTGGACCCAGACTACATGCCCGCGGCACGAGGCGCCGTGCTGCTAGTATTCGTCCTTTCCCTTCCGTATGCCTTCTTCACCCTGCGCGAGTCCCGACGCGCCGCCCTTGTCGCCGGCGGCGCTGCCTCGCTGGCTGGTGTCGCGGCGCTCGCGTTCCTGGCGCAGGTCTTCGCCATCCCCACCTGGGGATATGCCGGTACGCTTCTTAGCATGATCGTCGGCGGACTGGTAGTGGGCGCCGTCTCTATGGGCATGGTTCTCGGACATTGGTACCTGGTCACGCCGCGTCTGCCGGAGCAGCCGCTACGCGAGATGACGTTCTTCCTCCTCGTGGCCATGGGAGTGCAGGCGCTGCTCCTCGTTCCGGCGCTCGTCCTTCCCCGTGATTCGATCGCCAATGCGGTCGATACGCCGATCCTTCAAAATCCGTTCTTCTGGATGCGCGTGGGCGGCGGCTTGGCCTTCCCCATGGTCCTAACCTGGATGGAATATGATTCCAGCGGCGTCCGCGCCATGCAGTCTGCCACCGGTCTCCTCTATCTCGCCATGGCGCTCGTCCTCGCCGGTGAAGTGCTCGCTAAAGGCCTCCTCTTCGTGTCCGCCGTACCCAGTTGAGCGCCGGCTGAACCCGATGTTGTATTGTTCTCTTGTCCCATCGCTGTCTCATGTACGAAGGAGGCTTGAATGCCAGACGAGACCCGCACCCTGAAAGTAGGCGACCAGGCGCCGGACTTCGCCCTCAAGGGTACCGGCGCCACTGAATTCAAGCTGACCGAGGCCCGCGGCAAGAACGTTGTGCTTAACTTCTTCCCCGCCGCCTTCTCGCCTGTCTGCTCCAACCAGATGCCCCGCATCCAGGAACAGAAGTCGCAATTCGGCGAGGACACGCTAGTCTTCGGCGCGAGCGTGGACGGTATGTGGGCGCTGGAGGCCTTTAAGAAGCAGACCGGTATCGACTTCCCCATCCTTAGCGATTACTTCCCCCACGGGGAAGTTGCCAGGAGGTACGGCGTGCTGATGGAAGAGGGCCGGGGCGCCGGCGCCGCCGAGCGTGCCGTCATCGGCATCGATAAACAGGGCAAGGTCCGCTACATCGATGTCCATCCGATCCTGGATATCCCTGACCTCACGGAGTGCGCCGTCGCTCTCAAGAGCTGACGGCCGGCCACATTGTAGTGAGCAGTACCCGAATCTGACGACGGAGGCGCCAATGACTATCGATTTCGGCTGGTTCCTGCCCACCATGGGCGATTCCGAGACGATCGGCCCGCCAACCCGAGAAGCGACCGCCGATTATCTTGTCGACGTTGCGAGGGCAGCAGAAGATGCGGGCTTCACCTTCGCGCTCGTACCGGTGGGCACAACCTGTCAGGATGCCTGGCTCGCTTCCGCAGTCGTGGCAGCACGGACCGAGAAGCTGAAGTTCCTGGTGGCAATGCGGCCCGGCTTCATCGCGCCCACCGTTGCCGCCAAGATGTCCAACACCCTCGATCAACTGACCGCCGGCCGCGTCCTCATCAACGTCGTCACTGGCGGCTTTCCGGCGGAGCTCGCCGCCGACGGTGACTTCACGGAACACGACGAGCGCTATGCCCGGACGCAGGAGTTCATGCAGGTGGTGCGCAAGGCGTGGACGGAGGCCAAGCGCTGGGACCACGAGGGCAAGTACTATCGCGTCCAGGGCGGCAACGTGTTTCCCAGGCCTTACCAACAGCCCTGCCCTCCGTTCTATTTCGGCGGCGCCTCCGAGGCGGCCCGCAACGTGGGCGCCAAGGAGACAGACGTGTACCTTCTCTGGGGCGAACCCCTGCCCATGGTGCGTGAACGCATCGCCGATATGCGAACTCGGGCCGTCGCGGCTGGTCGCAGCATTCGCTTCGGGCTCCGCATTCACGTGCTCGCCAGGGACACGAACGAGGAGGCGCGCGAGGCGGCCGAGGCGCTGATCGCCAATATCCCAGAAGGCTTCCAGCAGATGATGGACCGCCACCACGCCGCCGGCGACTCCGAGGGTGAGAAGCGTCAGCGCGAGCTAGTCGCAGCCAAGGAAGATCTCTGGCTGGGGCCGAACCTCTGGTCCGGCATCGGCAAGGCGCGGCTCGGCGTAGGAACGGCCCTCGTCGGCTCGGGCGAAAACGTCGCCCGGCGCCTCCAGGAGTACGCTGACGAAGGCATCGATACGTTTATCCTCTCGGGTTACCCGCACCTCGAGGAGGCGCAGCGCTTCGGGAAGTACGTCATGCCTCACTTCGCCGGCAAGGCGGCCGTAGCCGCGTGAGTCCGTCGTAGGCCGGGCCGCTTTCTTGCTGTGAAAGCTGTGGCTATATCAGGTAGTCCTCGCTCGCCCTCCAAGTCGCGGGCGCTGGCGGAGCTGGCCTTGCGCGTGCTGACAGAGCGAGGCGAGGAGGGCCGTCTGATCGATCTCGCCGCCTTACCGGCGGAAGCACTCCTCGGCCGCGCTCAATCGCCGGAATTGGAAGAAGCCACGTCTGCCGTTGCGGAGTCGGACGTGCTTATCGCCGCCACGCCTACCTACCGCGCGCTTTACACCGGTCTCCTTAAGTGCTTCTTCGACCTGATGCCGCCCGCTTATCTAGCAGGAAAGCGCTGCATCGGGCTGCAGACCGGGATCGCGGCGGAGCACGCGCTCTCGCCGGAGTACGGACTGCGCCCGCTCTTCGCCAGTCTTGATTGCATCACCTCCGCAGTCCTTTACGCCAGGGATGACGAGTTCGAGAATGGCGTCCCGGGTGAGGCGCTAACCGAGCGGGTCCGCTCAGTGTTGCTGAGCTATTGAGTATCGGCCACCGTGAACTGCGTGCGCATCCCCTTTTCGTAATCCGCTTCCTTCCCATTGTCCGTATCGCGTACCTCGTTAGAGATGAGCACATACTTCCCGGGATCCAGGGTGAAGACTCGGCTGTCGTTGTCGCCAGCTTCTATCGTATTTGTCTTCCCTATGACTTTTAGGCCCTCCGCGCCCTCGTCCGCCGATCGGTCATCCTTGGCCGGGAGTTGGTCAGACGCCAGGTCGGTGCGGATAATCACCAGGTCGTGGTCCTCTTTCCCCTTGTTCTCCACGTCGAACGTCACCTCGCCCTTCGGTACGGACGTCTTATCCGCGGAGACCGTCCACTCGGACAGCTGGACTTTCACGTCGGTCTTCTTACCGCTATCGCTACTGCACGCCGCTGAGAAGACGACGGCGGCAGTAAGTGATACGGCGAACAGGATCATCCGCACAGTTTTGGCTCCTTTCGACATGACCGGGCCAGATGATATCAGCGCCTGCGTTCACGTCGGAAACGAAAAGGGGCTGCCCAGCGGCGCCCCTTTTTTCGCTCTTCCTGCCTGTTCTTGCTTCCTGATTCCCGGTGCCTGCTCTAGCCGAAGTTCCCTGTCCGCCGGGCGATCTCGTTAAGCCGCTCGATCCGCCTTTCGATCGGTGGGTGCGTACTGAACAGCCCCGCGAAATTGATCTTTCCCAGGGGGTTCACGATGAAGAGATGCGAGAACGCGGGGTTAACCTGCATGGGCTTCACCCGCGAGTAATCCTCCAGCTTCTGCAGTGCGCTGGCCAGTGAAAGCGGCGCATGAGTCAGGTGGGCGCCGGTCTCATCAGCGCCGTACTCCCGCTGACGGGACACGGCCATCCGGATGATGGCGGCAGCGAACGGCGCCAGGATTATAGTCGCCAGGATCGCCAGGACGCCGAGCATGCCGCCGTTGCGGTCTCGGCCGCCGAAACCGCCGAAGATTAGCGACCACTGGAGCATCGTGGCAATAAACGTGATCGCTCCCGCCACCGTGGCCACGATCGCGTTGATCAGAATGTCGCGGTTGCGGATGTGACCGAGCTCGTGTCCGAAGACAGCCGTGAGCTCGCGGTCGTCGAGTATTCGCATGATTCCTGTTGTGGCGGCTACGGCGGCGTGTTTTTGGTCGCGCCCAGTAGCGAAGGCGTTCGGCGAATCATTCTGAATAACATACACTTTGGGCTTCGGCATCCCAGCCATGGCCGCTACTTGATCAACGATGCCGTGCAGGCGCGGTTCCTGGTCCGGCGTTACCTCATGGGCGCCGGTTGCCTGCAAGGCGATCTTGTCCGAGAACCAGTAGGAGCCGATGTTCATCACCATTGAGATGATGAAGGCGAAGACGGCTCCTGTTAATCCCGCCACCAAGTAGCCGATGCCGATGAGTAGGCCCGTCAGTAGGACCAGGAGAAAAACTGTTTTCACGTTGTTCATCTTGAGTCTTTCACCTCACAGCGCGACACTAACGCGCTATTAGAATACGTTCCTCTGATACGCCCTCACAACCCAGTTGCCGGGACACCGTCAACCTTGGGGTTCGCCGCGTCGCCCCAAAGCAACCCCTGGACGTAGCGCAGGCTTCCCGCGATGCGGGGCCCGTACCAGCAAAGATGTTTGCCATCCAATAAGTAGATACGCTTATCGCGCACGGCGGGGACGTATTTGTATTCCGTAAGCTCCCCTATGTGCTTTGGCGCAAACGGATAGGGCTCATTCGGAAGTAAGATTACCTGCGGCACGCGTCGCGCCACCTCGTCCAGCTCCGCCTTCGGGTAGCGCTCATGTCGTTCTGAGAAGACATTGAACCCGCCGCAGGCGGCGATAAAGTCGTGCATGTAGGTGTTGGGCCCCACCGTCATCCACGGCCGTCGCCAGATAGGGCAGAACACGCGAAGGCGGGGGCGGCTGTGGTTCGCCTGCCTGGCCTCCGCGAGGGCTGCCTCTGCTTCGTCCAGGATTGGCGTTGCCGCCTCCGTGGACCCCGTCATCTGTGCGAGCTGGCGGAGCATCTGGACGGCACTCGCGACCGTCCTCGGAAACGTCACGAAGACCCGCTGACCGGCCGCGAGCAACTGGCGGATGTCTTCCTGGCGGTTCTCCTCGGCGTTGGCGATGACCAGGTCCGGCTGCAGGTCAAGGACGGAGCGCACGTCCAACATCTTCGTGCCGCCCACTTTTGCCTTCTCGGCCACGCCTGCCGCCGGCTCGACGCAGTACCGGGTGACCCCGACAATCGCCTCATTGAGCCCGAAGGTGAATAACGCCTCTGTGATGCTCGGCACCAACGAAACGATACGTGCCGCCGGCTGCTCCAGATTGATCGAGCGGTTCAGTGCGTCTGTATATGTAGCCACGTTGCAGCGTCACCTATTCTAGTCAACTTTGTCCTAGTTATATGCTACCTGATTTCAACTTTTATTGCTGCCCTTATGCCCTATTTACTCTGTCTATTCGCCCGGTCCTTCGCCTAACCGAGTCTCAACTCGGCCGACTGGCTTTCGCCTCCCCGGACGTAGTTTACCGTTACCGTTTCGCCCGCCCGGTGACGTGTGAGGGCCCGAAAAAGGTCGCCCGTATTGTTGATGTCACTCTCGCCTACTCGGGTCAGCACGTCGCAGGCACGCAGGCCCGCGTTGGCCGCCGGGCTTCCGTTCTGCACGCCCGCAATCAGAACTCCGTTGTCTTCCTGCACGCCACAACTGACGGCCGCGAACGAATCGACCGAGGCTATGTTTATGCCCAGGAAGCCGCGATTGACCTGGCCGGTGCTGATCAGTTCATCGATGATCGGCTTGGCGCTATCGATTGAAATGGCCAGGCCTATCCCCTCGGCGTTGCCACGGATCACCGCGGTCGTGATGCCTATCACCTGCCCGCGCGAGTTCGCGAGCGGGCCACCGGAGTTACCGGGATTGATCGCAGCGTCTGTTTGAATGGCATCTGGTATATTTATCCCCTCCTCGTCGATCTCTCGATTGACGGCGCTCACCACGCCCGTCGTGACCGTGGGCCCGCCGGGGAGGTTGAGGGCGTGACCCATCGCCACCACCGGCTCCCCAACTTGCGCTTTAGATGATTCTCCCAGTTCCACGCCCTGCAGGTTATCCGCCTGGATCTTGAGCACCGCCAGGTCGGTGGGCACATCTCGCCCAACGATCTGCGAGGCATGGTCGCGGCCGTCGCTGGTCGTCACTGTAATATCGGTTGCCGGGTCGCTGCCGCCGCCGGTGATCACATGGTTATTCGTCACGACGTGACCCTCGGTGTCGATGATTAAGCCGGTGCCTACCGCCGTATCTGCCTGGATGTGGACCACGGAAGGGCGCAGGCGCGCGACGAGGTCAACTGTGGAAAGCGCCTGGCCGCCGTTCCCCGAACTCCGCGCGGTCGCCTGCGTTGTCGCTCCACCGGCTCCGGGACTGCTACTGGGCGAGGAGGAGTTCGCGCTGCCGCCGCATGACAGGATAACGATGCTGGCAAACGTCAGCAGCGCCAACGGCGATAACCGAAACGGCAAAGTGGGCGGCCCCTTGTCTATCCCCACAAAGCTTACAACGCCCGGTGGTGCCGGTTGTTTCTCATCTGTAAAATGTGACGCACGTGCCCGTTCCAAGGTCCAGGCTGACCCCGGGTTCTGGTCTTCCATCCGATGACGCCACCCGCGCGTTGAAATCTGTAACGAATATGCCAGACGTATCTCCTGAGGAAATAGCGTACAGCGGGCTCGATGACGAAGAGCTCATGGAGCGGATTCGTTATCGGGACTTGAAGGCGTTTCAGGCACTGTATCGCCGATATACGGCGTTGGTCTACTCAACCTGTCTGAGAGTCGTGCGGGACCCGCACATAGCAGAGGACATGGTACAGGAAATCTTTCTCAGGATATGGCGAAAGCCCGAAAGCTACGTGAACCAACGAGGCCGCTTCCTGACGTGGCTTATCTCGGTTACGCGCAACCGTGCCGTTGATGAGGTGCGCTCCCGTAATCGGCGCTTGCGCCACGAGTCCGCGTCTCCCGCAGAGCAGGACTTCCAGCCGCCCGCCCCGCCGGCCGACGATCCGGCGCTCTCGGCAGAACTCGCTGACCAGCGGCGGCTCATTCTCGGCGCGTTAGCTGTCATTCCTTCCGAGCAGCGGGAGATCATCCAGCTCGCCTATTTCGGCGGCCTCACCCAGCAGGAGATCGCGGAGCGGCTGGGCCAACCCCTGGGCACGGTGAAGACCCGGATACGGCTTGGTATGCAAAAGCTCCGCGCTGCTCTGACACCGCAGCTCAGATGGGAAGACCGCTGATGGATTGCCCTGATGTGCGTGAACTGCTGGATGCTTACGCGCTCGGCGCGGCCGAGAAGCGCGAGGCCCAGCAGCTCGAGGAGCATGTAGCCGATTGCGTCCGCTGTTGGGAGGAACTGACCCAGGCGCAGCAGTCAGCCGCTCTCTTTGCCTTCTCCATTACACTGCAGGAGCCGCCCACCAGCCTGGAGAGGCGGATACTGGCTCGCGCGGCCCAGGAAAGAGATGCTGCGTTAAGAGGAAGCACTCCGCTACTCCGCCGGCTTCGTATAAGCTGGCCCGTCGCTGCAGGCGCCTTTGGCCTCGCAGGGGCAGCCGCTCTGGCCTTCACCGCCTTCCTGCAGGTTCAGATGAGCGATCTCCGCGACGACCGAGACAACCTCATGCAACAGGTCGCCGAGGCCCGGGTCCGCCTGGATGACCAGAACCAGATATTCAACGTGCTTTTCGACCCCAATCAGCAGACGAAGATGATGCCCGCCGTCGCTACCGGGTCCAGCGCCTGGGGCGAATACCACTGGAGCAAAACCGCGGGCCAGGGGGTGCTTGCCTGCCACGACATGCCGCCCCTCGCTGAGGGCGAAGTTTACCAGGCGTGGTTTGTCGCGCAAGACGGCCAGATACCGGCAGGCACGTTCGAGTCCACAGACGGCGATTGCTGGTACCCTATGGAGCCCGCCCGCACTCCCGTGGGCCTCACCGGCGTAGGCATCACCCGCGAGAAACGCGGGGGCAGCAATACGCCCGGCGAATGGCTGCTCTTCGCCTCGCTTCGAAGCTAGCAAGCCCTCGTCACTGAAGGAAGACCGAGCGTTCTGCTGATGTTGAGATATCGAAGCATGACCGGGATGGAGGCGGGTCTGGCTCAAAGTGGATCCGACCGCTCGGCCCGCGGCACCTTGACAAACGGCCGGGCCTTGACTGATACTATGTCTCACTGAGACTAAGTATCATGTCTGAACTGGAACGCATCACCCTGAAGCTCGAAGCCCTTGGTCACCGTGTGACTGCGTCTCGCCGTGCTGTTTTGGCGGCCGTCCTTCAGCAGCAAAAAACGTTCACCGTTGACGATCTGATCCATCGATGTCGGGGCGCCGGCCGGGCGACCGTCTTCCGGACGGTTCGCCTGTTGACGGATCTGGGCGTCGTCTGCCGGGTCCTGCTGGAAGACGGCAGCCTGCACTACCGGCTGTCCGAGCGCGGACACCATCACCACCTGGTCTGCACTTCCTGCGGTGCCGTGGAGGATCTCGATACATGCGCTGTCACTGATCTCGTTCGTGATCTCTCCCTCTCGTCCGGATACGAGATCGACGGCCATTGGCTGGAGCTTTACGGGCGTTGTGCCACGTGTCGCAGTGCTGTCCAGACAGAGGTGCACCGGTGAAAAAAATTTCGGCCCTGTTGATACTGAGTATCAGTGCCCGCCTCAGGGTTCCTGCTCTTCCCATCCTCGCTCTGATTGGTTTCACCTTCGCCGGTGTCGGCCTCGCCGCCTGCAGCAGTGACGATGGCACCTCAGCAAACACAAGTGCCCAGCATCAGACCCTCAACGTCGTAGCTACCACGGTTCAGATTACGGCGCTCACCAAACAGGTCGCGGGCGATAAGATCCAGCTTACGGGCATCATACCGCCCGGTGCCGATGCTCACGAGTTCGAGCCAACATCCGGCGATCTCCAGGCCATCGAACGCGCCGATCTGATTCTTCGCCACGGCATTGGACTGGACGACTGGATAGACGACACGCTCAAGGCGGGCGATCATGCGGAAATTGTCACCGTCACCGAAGGCGTCGCCCTCCGCACTGCCGAGGAAGACGGTAAGACCGTCGACGACCCTCATGTCTGGCATGACCCGGCGAATGACAAGATCATGGTGGACAACGTCGCAGCCGCTCTTGATAAGCTCGATTCCACTAACAAATCGACCTACGATGCCAACGCCTTCGCCTACAAAGCCCAGTTGGATGACACCCGCGAACAGGTGCAGGCTATTATCAATACGATACCGCCGGCGAACCGAAAGCTGGTCACTAACCACGACGCCCTGAGTTACTTCGCGAACGCTTTTGGCCTCCAGGTGGTGGGCGCTGTCATCCCGAGCGTCAGCACGGAAGCGGAGCCGTCCGCCCAGGACACGGCTGCTCTCTTGGACGTCATCCGGCGCGAGCAGGTGAAGGCCATCTTCGCGGAGTCCAGTATCAATCCGAAGCTCGCGACGACTCTGGCCAACGACGCCGGCGTCAGGATCATCGATGATCTATACGGAGATTCGCTGGGCGAACCGGGAAGCGGCGCCGATACCGTGGACGGGATGCTGCTGGCGAACGCCCGCAAAATCGCGGATGCTTTGAAATAGTTATGCAGACTGAAACAGCGGCCGGACACCAGGATTGCCTCGTGATACGAGACCTCACCGTGGCTTATGGGCGAAAGGTCGTTCTGAAAGGCGTGCAGGCGGACATCCGCCGCGGCCAGGTGGTCGGAGTCGTCGGCCCGAACGGCGGTGGCAAGAGCACGCTGCTCAAAGCGATTCTCGGCATGGCCCCCGTTGTTTACGGCAACGTCACGCTCTTCGGCCGGCCCGCAAGCCAGATGAAGTCGCGGATCGCTTACGTTCCGCAGCGTGAGGCCGTCGATTGGGACTTCCCCGTCACCGTCAATGACGTCGCGATGATGGGGCGCTACCCGCACGCCGGCTGGCTCCGCCGCCCCGGCCCTCGCGACCGCCGAATCGTGCGGGAGAAGCTGGAGCAGGTGGAGATGCTGGAGCACGCGGATGATCAGATCGGCCAGCTATCCGGGGGCCAGCAGCAGCGCGTCTTCATCGCACGGGCACTCGCCCAAGAGGCCGATGTCCTGCTGCTGGACGAGCCGATGAACGGCATTGACGCTGCTACTCAGGAAGTCATCCTGCGCATCATCGAAGAGCAGCGCGCGGCCGGCCGCATCGTTCTTCTAGCCACCCACGATCTCATCAGCGCCTCTTGCGCCTGCGACTGCCTTTG
>VBJS01000117.1 GCA_005880055.1 Chloroflexota bacterium
GGCCCGCCGTTCCGCATGTCGGCGCTGGAACATCAGCCGGGCAGAGCCCCGCTCCTCGGCGAGCAGAATGAAGAGCTCTACTGCGGCGAGTTGGGCCTCTCCCGGCGAGGCATGGCGCGCCTGCGCGCAGCGGGAGTGGTCTGATGGCGAGACGTCCCCGCGCGACCCATGCCGAGGCAGCTTCGGACGGGGAACCGCCAATCGTCGTCCGGAGTTATGAAGCGGGAGACGCCGAGGCCGTTTGGGCGCTCCACCGAGAAGGCGTCATGGAGACGACTCCCCAATATCCCGAAGTCGATCCCAAGTACGAGGACGATCTGCTGAATATCGAACGCGAATATCTCTGGCCCGGCTCCAAATTCTGGGTCGCGCAGTTCGGCCACGGCGGCCCGCTCATCGGAATGGTCGCCGTCCGCCGCCTCGACACCCAAACTGCCCGGCTCCGCCGAATGCGCGTAACGGCCTCATGGCGCCGCAAGGGCCTCGGTCGGCGGCTCGTCCACGTCGTCGAGGACTGGTGCCGCGAGCAAGCCTACATCCGGATCATTCTCGATACCACCGAGCACCAGGCGGCAGCCCATCGCCTTTATGAGCGCGCCGGCTTTACCCGCAGCGGCGAGCGCACCCTCGGCCCCCTCAGAGTGTTCGATTACGAGAAGAGGCTAAGATGAGGCAGGAACAAGGAACAGAGAAGAAGGAACAACAGCCGTCAAAAGCGTTGCTCCCTTCTCCTTGTTTCCGGTTCCTCGGTGCGCTGGGAAAAAGGGTGCCGCCCCGTGTTTAAGCTTCCTCTTCACGGCGTCCGCGTCCTCGATCTGACGATGGCCTGGGCCGGCCCTTATGCCACTCGGCTTCTGGCCGACATGGGCGCCGAGGTGATCAAGGTTGAGGCGGCCAAGAACTGGGACCTGCTGCGCACCTACACCGGTCAGCCGCCTGATGTTGAGCGAGTCTGGGACAAGTCGCCGTACTTCAACCATGTCAACCGCAACAAATACGGTTGCGCCCTCGACCTCTCCAACGACCGTGGGCGGGAGCTGTTACTCAAGCTTGTGACGCTGTCCGATGTTGTGATCGAGAACTTCCGAGCGGAGGTGATGGACAACCTGCGCCTTTCGTACGAGACCCTTTCGATGCCCGGCCACGGCAAAAGCGGCCCGGAAAGCGGGTTCATCGCCTACGGCACGAACGTCGAGCAGCTGGCGGGACTCTGTTCGCTTACCGGCTACGAGGACGGCCCGCCGCAGAAGACCGGCATCAGCTACGGCGACCCAATTGCGGGCATCGCCGCTGCCGGCGCGGTGCCGCTCGCCCTCTGGGACCGCCGGCGCACGGGCCAAGGCCAGTACATCGAGGTCGCCGAGCGCGAGAACCTGGTCGCCGCTATCGGCGAGTTCATCGTGGGCTACTCAATGAACGGCCGACAGCCGGAGCGGCCAGGCAACCGCCACTCCTCAATGGCGCCGCACGGCTGCTACCCCTGCGCCGGCGAAGACCAATGGCTCACCCTTGCCTGCGAGGACGACGCCCAGTTCGCGGCGCTCGCGGCCCTCATCGGGCAGCCCGAGTTGGCGAGAGACGAGCGATTCGCCGATGTGGTCAGCCGCTATCACAACCAGCGAGAACTCGACGAAATCATCGCCGGCTGGACGAGAAAGCACGACAAGCGCGGAGCGGCCGCCGCCCTCCAGGCCGCCGGCGTCCCCGCTTCACCCGTGCTTACGGTGATCGACATCTTCGAAGACGAGCACCTGCGCGCCCGCGGCTTCTTCGAGCCGGTCTCGCATACAGTAGCCGGGGTTTCAGAGATCGAAGCGCCGCACTGGCGCATGAGCGAGACGCCCGCCCACATCCGCCTCCCCGCCCCCTCCTTCGCCGAGCACAACCACTACGTCTTCCGGGACCTCCTAGGCCTGACGGACCAGGAGATCGCGGATCTCTACGAGGCCGGAGTCACGGGTGCCACGCCGAACCGCGCTGCTCACCAGTAGCCCGAGTTGTCATCCTGAGGCGCGAAGGATCTGGTGGTGGGGCGGCAGCATCGCGCAGACAGCTAAGCGCTGCCGATTAGACGGAAGGCCCCCCAAACGGCGAAAACCAGCACTGGGACGAGGCCGAATCCAAACACGAATGACTGCTGCAGCTTAGCCTCCCGGGTGCCCTGGATCAGGGCACGGACGCTGTAGGCCGATACAATGGCAAGGGCAACTGCAAGCAGGCCGAGCCATAGCCCTTCAAGCGACGTTAGCAATACAGCAACGACCAACGTTACGAGCATTGCACCCATCCGCCATTGAAGACCTGGCGGGATCGATCCACAGGTCAAAAGCGCCCTTAACCCCCCGTTGAAACCCCTATCACGCTGCCGATCACATACGTGAGCGCCGCTGCCGCGGCGCCCAGCGCCGTCTGCCGCAGGCCGCTGAACAGCGCGCTGCGGCCCGTGAACAGCGAGAGCGATGCGCCGACGCCGAAGAGCGCCACCAGGCTGAGGACCGCCGAGACCACCACGTATCCAAGCGAAACGTCCTCACTCGCCGGAGCGAAGATGAACGGGAGCACCGGCACAACGGCGCCGCCGGCGAAGGCCAGGAATGACCCCGTCGCCGCGCCCCAGGGCGAACCCAGGCTCGACGGGTCGAGGCCGAGCTCTTCGCGCACGAGCGTGTCCAGCGCCACCTCGGGGTCTTGCATCAGTTGGGCGGCCATTGCATCCGCCTGCTCACGGGAGACGCCTTTGGCACGGTAAATCAGCGATATCTCGCGCTTCTCCTCTTCGGGCGACACTTCCAGCTCCTGCCGCTCCAGCTCGATCTGACGCTCGAACAGCTCGCGCTGCGCCCGCATCGAGACGTACTCGCCGGCCGCCATGGAGAACGCGCCGGCGAGCAGCCCCGCCACGCCCGCGAGAAGAACGATGTCACCGTGTGTCTGGGCCCCGGCAAAGCCCATAACCAGAGAGGCGTTCGAGACGAGGCCATCGCTGACCCCAAAAACGCTGGCGCGCAGCGTCCCGCCGCCGCCTCCCCGGTGCCAGCTCTCCCGCTGCGTTATCGCCTCTGCCGGCTGCACCTCGCCGCGCTCCAGCCGCGACATCGTCTTGCGGTGGTCGCGCTCGTCCGGGGCGATAGCCTGGCCAGCCTCGCCCTGTGCCATGTACGCCGTATAAGCGCCGGCCTCCATGTTTCGCACGATGGGCAGGACCGACCTCACGCCGAAACGGCGCGCCAGCCAGCCGAGCGCCCGCATCTTCAGGCTGGGGCCGTGTTCCCGGGGGGCAACGCCCGCCTCGCGAAGCTTGGCTCGCCAGACGTCCGCGTGGTGCACCTCGACCTCCGCCAGCTCCTCAAAGATGGCTCGGCGCTTGGGGTCGCGCTCCGCCTCCGCCAGCATCTGGTAGATCGCGATGCCGTCTATCTCGTCGTCCAGATTCGCCTGGTAGCGCTTGATGTCGGCCTGCGTTGCAGTTTCCGGCGTGCGTTCCGTGGTCACGAGTTCAATGATAGCGGAACCACAGGCGAAGCGGCCGTTCGCGCCTACAGGTCGCGGTCTACAGACCCCGGCTTCGCCTCGCTGTCGATCTCAAACGTGGCTGAGCGCGCCGCCCTCTATCCAGATCACCTGGCCGGTCAGATACGCGGCCGCATCCGAGGCGAGGTAGACGACGGCGCCGGCGATCTCCTCCGGCTTGGCCAGGCGCTTGTACGGCAGGTAGCGTTCCAGCGCCTGCCGTCCCTCATCGCCGCCGATAATCCCCATCCCCGCCGTCCAGCCGGCGCCGATCGCGTTTACCGTCACGCCTCGGCGCGCCCACTCCAACGCCAGGGCGCGTGTCATGTTCAGCACGCCTGCCTGCGCCGCGCAGTATGCGCCGACGTTCGCCATCCCGCGCTCGCCGAGCACTGAGGCGATGTTGATCACCCGGCCGTACTCCTGCGAAAGCATACGCTCGCCTGCCGCCCGGCAGGCCAGGTATACGCCGGTGAGGTTCACGTCAAGCACTCGCCGCCACTCGGCGGGCGTGATCTCGGTCAGGGGTTTCGCGAACGGCAGGTCCTGCGCGTTTACCAGGACGTCGAGCTTCCCGAACTCCAAGACCGCCCGCTCGATGGCGGCGCGCACGTCCGCCTCGTCCGCCGCGTCGATGGCCTGGGCGAACCCCTTGCGGTTGAGCGCCCAGACCTCGTTCGCGCAGGAGTTCGCGGCCACCTCCTCGCGCTGCAAGCGGGTGCTCGTCGTTACACCCACGTTGGCCCCCGCCTCGGCCAGCGCCACAGCCGCCGCCCGCCCGAGCGAGTTCGAAGCGCCGATAACCAGCGCATTCTTCCCGGCCAGCGAAAACTCGTCCGTCACCCTTATTCCTACTTCCCTCTTCCCGCCGCGCCTTCCTACTTCCCTCTTCCTTCTTCCTCCGCCAGCGGCACCACCGGCGCAAACCCCGTCGGCGCGTGCCCGCCGGCGAGCCCGCCGCCGTCCAGCACGATGATCTGCCCGTTCATGTACGATGTCAGGTCTGATGCCAGGAAAACGCAGAGCGGGCCGAGCTCCTCGTCGCGGCCCAGGCGGCCCATGGGTGTGTACTTTCCGCCCTTCCACCATTCGGACATCGCCGGGTCGTCGTGCGGAAAGAGCCCCGGCGCTATAAGGTTCGCCTGAATAGCCGGGCCGTATGTGAGCGAGAGCGAGCGCGTGAAGTTGATCAGTCCCGCCTTCGCTGTCGTGTACATGAAATTGTCGCGCCCGGCGCGGAGCCCGAAGCCGGAGGTAACGTTGATGATCTTTCCGCTCGCCTGCTTCACCATGTGCGGGATGACAGCACGCGAGCAGTACATAGCGCCGGTAAGGTTGGTGTCGATACCGGTGCGCCAGGTCTGGTCCGAAATATCGGTCAGCGAGTTCGCGAAGCCGGGTGTTATCCCGCCGGCGTTGTTCACGAGGATATCGATGCGTCCGTACTCGGCCAGCGCCGCCTCCACCATCGCGTTGACGCTGCCCGAGTCGGTCACATCGCATACGACCGGCAGGCACCGACGGCCGCGCTCGCGCACCAGCACCGCCGTCTCCTCGATCTGCGACTGTGTCCGCGCCGTCGCCACAAGATCCGTGCCCGCCTCGGCGAGCGCCAGCGCCATTGCCCGCCCAAGCCCGCGCCCGGCCCCCGTCATGATCGCGACACGCCCGTCCAGCCGGAGCTTATCGAGGATGGGCACCTTATGCTTTCAACTTTCAACTACCAACTTTCAACTCTTGACCGCCCGCCCATCGCCGAACTTACTGTCCCGCCACTCCAGCGCTGCCTTCAGCCCCTTCTCTTTCGCCATCTGGTAGAACTGCGTAACCACCGGCGCTTGGCGCGCGATAGCATCGCGCTCGGAGGCCATCCGCTGCATCGTGCGAGCGCCCATCAACTCCATCGCCATGTTCACGATGCGCTTGTTTGCGGCCAGCAGGTCCACGTCGATCATCGCCATCCGGTCGGCCAGGGCATCCACCTCCGCCTCCAGGCGCTCCGGCGGCACGGCCTTCATCACAAGACCGATGCGCTCTGCTTCGGCGCCGCTGATCGTGTCACCGGTCAGCAGCATGCGCTTCGCCCACTGTGGCCCGGCCAGGTACGTCCACATATGGTTCACCGGCGAACCCAGCGCCCGCACCGGCGGGTAACCGAAACGCGCGTCCTCCGCCGCGATCACGATGTCGCAGAGCAACGCAACGTCGGCGCCGCCGGCCAGGCAGTAGCCGTGCACCTGCGCGATTACCGGCTTGTGCATGTCGAAAAGGTGCATCCGCATCTCCAGCGACTGCTCCAGCCCCCAGATGTCACGCTCCAGCGAATGGCCGGCGGCCGCGTGCGTCTGCCCCTCGCCGGCGGGTGGCGAGATGTCGTACCCGGCCGAGAACGTCCGCCCCGCGCCGCGGATGATCGCGACGTGGACGGCCGGGTCGCGGTCCGCGGCGAGGAGGGCGTCGCGCAACTCTTGCTGCATCTGGATGGAGATGGCGTTCAGCTTCTCCGGCCGGTTCAGAGTGATCCGTGCCTTCCCGGTATCGGTTTCGTAGAGGATGGTTTCGTAGCTCATGGGCGCCTCACTTCGTCGGGGCATAGAGGCGAGGTATACCTCGCCCCTACGTAGGTTGGCGCGAAAAGCTTATCGCTTAGTAGTTAGCGCGGCAAGCGCCCGGCCATCGGCGGCGAACCGCCGAGGCCTTACTCGCTGCTCGATGGCGCAGCTTGCTCGATGAGGGTGATAACGGCTCCTGCGGTCTCGTCGAAAGGACGATCAGCGGCGCCGACCAGGTGGGCTGTGACGTTCGGCCGGGGTCTTGATTCTGCCGTCGGCGGTGCTCCGGGTGCGGGAACCGCGCTTCCCGCCCTGCTGTCATCGGGGGCCAGCGAGATGTCGGCCCAGATCGCCGGGCCGCCGGACCGCTTGAACATCTCTGCGCCTGCCCAGCGCAGCGCCAGGAAGAACGCGTCTTCGCTCGCATCACCGAGATCGGCTGAGAAGACCACGGCGTCAAGACCCCCCATCGCCTTGGATGCCTGCCGCACCATCACGCGCACACCCATCTCGTTCGTAGCGTCCACCGCCTGGGCAATGACCGGACGCTCGGGGGTCGAAAGCCGCCGGGCGAGGCGCTGCGCGGCGAAAGCTGCATCCGGCGCCGTACTGCCGGCAACTACTGCGAGGCGCGCCCCGGCATCAGCGAGCTCGGCGGCGATGGCCGCGCCGAGCTCCGTCTCGGCACCGAGGACGAGAATACGCTTGCCGTTAAGGTCAGGCGTTGCCACGCCATCATTCTATCGTTCGCACCGCCCTGCGTAGGGGCGCAGCACGCCGCGTGGACGAACGGCCTTGCTTGTTCGGGCAGGCGCCGTCGGCGGGAACTGTCAATAATTCAGGCGTGCTGCGCCCCTACAGTGTGTGCAGGAGAAGGCTAATTGGCAGCGGCGCGGGCCGGCTTGTCTACCGGCCGGATACGGTAGGTGCAAGAGTTTTCGCCCCGCAAGAGGCTCCGCGTCAAACGCGTGTCGGCGCCGCTCAGCAGCCGCACGAACTCGACGTGTAGCGCGCAGACGGAGCGGTCGCGCTCGGCAACCTTGGGAAAGGGGCACGTGTATTCGTCGATGAAGTAGTCGCCGCCGGATTCAGCGTAGTCAACGAGGCAGCCCTGCTCCTCCATGATGCGCGCCGTTTCGGCCACCCGTTCCGGCAGCGGCCGGCCTTCCAGCTTGTTCATGTGCGGCGTGGCGAGGCGGGACGCTACCTTCTGGAGGAGCCGATGCAGCCGCTCATTTCCGTCCGTTGCCCTTATCTCCTCAAGCAGCACACTCGCGAGCATGTCATACCGTTTGGGGTAGAGGGAGTCGGCCTTGTCCGTCAGCGAGTACACCAGCGTCGGCCTGCCTACGCGCCCTCGCTCTTCGCGGGCTTCCACCAGGCCGTCGCGCTCAAGCACTGTCAGGTGTTGCCGGATGCCGGTCCAGCAGCCCGCCCAGCTCCTTGACCGTAGCCCGGCCGTGACGTTGCATGTAGTCGAGTATCGACCGTCTGGTAGATTGCATCTGCAGGCTGCTGCTCGCGCGCGGTAAGCCGGCGCCCCGCTCGCTTGCCAGGGCCGAAGTGCTAACCATAATCGAATTTTAGCACGATTTGTTAGGAATCCGAAATACTGTAAGCAGAAAGCGAGTTTATCCCCACCGCTGTGCCGGAAGAAACAAGAAGCAGCGCCTTACGCTACAAGAGCGAAGCAGACGCTGCCCTCGATCGGGCGGCAGACCGCCTGCGCGACGTCCTGAAAGAGGCGGCCTCCCGCCTCGATCCGTTTCCGCCGTTTCCCAGCGCCTTCTTCTCGTACGGCATCGAGATCGACGCCCCCGGCGCGGAATCACCTGACCGCGGCTGCGTAGTCCTGGCGCCGGACGGCGAGCTTTACGAGATGAAGATGGGGCAGGACGTACCGACGTTCGAGTTCGAGATGACGGATCCTGTAGCCCTGCGCCAGGAGGAGCTGAAGCCGCTGGACCTGCACCCGCGCGATTACGTGGTCTATGCCTACAGCGCCCTCGTCAAAGTAGTGGATCTCCTGCTAGAGCGCCAAACGTCGTAGGGGCGAAGCACCCGGAAGAAGACGTGATCCAGAATAACTCGGATTTACCGTTACCCCTGGGCTTGCGAACGCCGTTCGGGGTGCCTCGCCCCCACTTGTTGGCCGGAGCCAAAATCGCGCGGCTATAACGCCAAACGTCGTAGGGGCGAAGTACCCGGAATCAACCCGCCACGTTTGACCCGGCCGACATGTAGGTTTGAGTCTTCAGACCCGAACTGCGCCGCGTCATCGAACCAATGGACGTCCAGACGAGCAACCACGGCCGGGTGTCAAGACCCGGACCCAGGGCGCGGTACGGCCCCACCACGGCCAGGTGTAGCCTGGCCGGGTCGAGTATCGCCCGGGCCACCCGCTGCAGGTCGTCCAGCGTCACCGCTTCCATCTCAGCCACCACGTCATCGACGCTCCGTACGGCGTCCAGCAGCAGCTCCTGTGCCCCAATCCAGCCGCTCACGCTGCGCGTGTCCTCCATGCGGAGCAGCAGCCGGCCCTTCGACAGCTCTCGGGCCTTGGTTAGTTCCTCCGAGGTGACTCCCTCATCGCGCAGTTGTATCAGTTCCCGGATGGCGATTTTCAGCGCCTCTACGGCGTTCTTCGGGTCTACCCCCGTGTAGATGTTGAACGTGCCCGTGTCCAGGAAGTGCGCGACGTATGTGTGAACGTCATAGACCAGCCCGCGTTTCTCACGCAGCTCTATGAAGAGCCGCGAGGACATCCCCTCGCCCAGAATGACTGAGAGGAAGCCCAGCGAGTGGCGGTCCGGGTGGTTCAGGGGCACGGCCGGCACGGCAAGGCTTAGATGAGCCTGCTCCGTGGTCTTGTAGCGCACCGCTGTCCGAGTGCCGTTCGGACTGGAGGCGGGAATCCAGTCGGCAGGGCTGCCCCCGGGCCAGTCAGCCATGGACTTCGCGACTGCCCGCACGATCTCCTCGTGCTCAACGTTGCCTGCTACTGCCATCACGATGTTGTTCGGTATGTACTGCTTCTGTAGGTATTGCATCACCATTTCGCGGTTGATTCCCGCGACCGATTCGGGTGTGCCGGCAACGTCGCGGCCCAGCGGGTTGTCCGGAAAGAGGATGGAATCCAGCAGCAGGTCCGCCAGCTGCGGCGGCGAGTCCGCCACCATTGCCAGTTCCTCCAGGATCACCTGCCGCTCCTTCTCCATCTCCGCCGGCTCCATCAGCGGCCGCCGCACGAGGTCTGACAGCACATCCAGCGCGAGCTGAAGGTGCGGCTGCGCCACCTTGATGTAGTAGACGGTGTACTCTCGGTCCGTGCCGCCGTTCAGCATCCCGCCGACGCCGTCAACCGTCTCCGCGATCTCCTTTGCGGTCGGCCAGCGTTCCGTGCCCTTGAAGAGAAGATGTTCCAGAAAATGCGATACGCCGGCTTCTTCCGGGCGCTCGTAGCGGGAGCCGGTCCTCACGTAAAGCGAGAGCGAGACCGAGTGCGTGTGGGGCATGGCGGACGTGAGGATGCGCAGGCCGTTGGGTAGGACGGTGCGTCGAAAAAAGCCGTTGTCGTTGTTCATCTGCGGGCAGTTGGACCGCCCGCGGGGACAGCAAAGCCCCGAGCACTTTCGGGGCCTTGGGTCTCGCGCGGTCTCTCGATTCCAGTCTATTTTATGCCACAACCGGTGGTCAACCGCTACCGGGCAGCGGGCGTATAATGCTGCTCGCTAACTGACCCCCTTCAAAATACGGAGGAACATTCATGGCTGCCAGGACGACGACAGCGCCGGCGGAATCGCCGGAGCAATCGTACATCTCGCCGCCTCTCCGCGCCTTCATAGAGGCCGAGCGCCGCCGGAGCGATGTTGTAGGCGTGGGAGTTGCGGCCTTCGACGCAGACGGCCTGCGCTACGCGTCCGGGTTCGGTTATGCCGACCTCCAGCGCGGCGAAGCGGTAACCGCATCGACGCTCTTTCGCGCGGCGTCTATTACCAAACTGTTCACGACGGCTCTGGTGCTGCAGGAGCTGGAGGCCGGAAGGGTCGGTCTTGATGACCCGGTTTCCCAGCACTTCCATCAGGCCTACTGGATCCGCGACCGCACCGGGTCGCCGGCGCCCGTCACCGTCCGGCATCTTCTCTCCCACACTTCCGGGTTGCCGGTTTCCTGGCGAGGCCTGGAGTCCGTTAACCCGCTGATGCGCGTCGTGATGAACGGCGCGGTGCTACCGCACTCGCTGGAAGGCGTTGTTCGGGGGCAGCGGGCCGTGCGTGCGCCCGGCAAGCGGATCGTTTACGCCAACGGTGGCTTCAACCTGCTCGGATTGCTCGTATCGATGTTAAATGGTCGTCCCTACCGAGACCTGCTTAAGGAGCGGGTGCTGGAACCCCTCGCTATGCGGTCAAGCGATGTGCCTGTCTTCCCGGAGGGCGCCGGTAGGGCTACGCCATATGGTGGTTCCATGAACAGCGCCGGGCGAAAGCCGGCGCCGGCCGTCCGGAACTACGGCGCTCCCGCCGGAGCATTGATCACCAGCGCGGAAGAGTTATCGCGCTTTGGCCGGATGGTCCTTCGCGGCGGCGAACTGGACGGGCGCCGGCTGCTGGCCGCGGACTCGCTCTCGCAGGCGACGCGGATGCAGGCGCGGAACCATCCGGAGTTGGACGAAGGCCTGGGTCTCGGCTTCTGGGTCTCGACCTGGCGCGGCCGCCGGATCGCCCACCACGATGGAGGACTGCCCGGCGTCGCCACGAGGATCGCGCTTGCGCCGGACGACCGCGTCGGCATAGTAGTCCTGAGCAACGGCGGGGACGCCGGCTTCGTGCATCGAGTTGCCGACCGAATGCTGGAAGACGCGATCGGTCTCGAACCGGAACCCATACCCGGCTCGCCGAGCGGAGTCCCAGCCGGCAGCGAGAAGGAATGGCGCGCGTTTACCGAACGCGTGACCGGCCGCTACCGGCTCCTTGACGTCTTCCCGCCAGGCCTGCCGACTATGCTTTTCTCTCGTGTCGCCCGGCCCAGGCTCACGAGAGCCGGCGGAGATGTGCTCGCGGTCGAAGGCGTGACGCGGGAGCCGGCGTTCATCTACCCGGACGGGCCCATCGGCCGTTACCGGGCGGCGTACCCGCTCGCTAGCGGCACCCGCGTCGTGATTGAAGAGCGGAAGCGCGGCACCCACATCTGGGCATCGATCCTGCATCTGTTTAAGCCGCGACGCTAGAGAGGAAGAGGGGCCGGGTTCGACCGCGGGCGGTGAGGGCGAGGCATTTTCGAGCCCGCAGGGCCGGTGCCGGCGCTAGTCACAATGGCGAGGCGAACTTGCTGCTGGGAAAGGGCTTCGCTCCCTACCATTCGACTGCCGGCCGTTCAATCCGTCCAGGTCACGTCTCCGCAAAGGTCGGGCGCGTGCGGGCGCGCGACGAACGCCTCGTATTCTCGCTTCGCATCGCCAATCGTCGTGTCCGCGCCGTGACCCGGCAGCACCACAGTATCCCCGGGTAGCGTCAGCAGGCGGTCTCGTATGGAGCTCAGTGTCTGCTGCAAGTCCACCGGTGTCTGAGTACGGCCCGGGCCGCCCGGAAAGAGCACGTCCCCGGACAAGAGGTACCGGCCGACCACGAAGCAAGTGCTTCCGGGCGTATGGCCCGGCGTATGCAGCGGAGTCACCGCCAGCCCGCCAACCTCGATCTTCTGTTGGTCAGCCAGCGGTTCGTCGATCTTCGCTGCCGGCATGATCACTTCAGCGGGGTGGCATAGCACCGGCGCATCCAGCGCTTCCTTCACTTTGTCGTACTCCGCCCAGTGGTCTGGGTGAGTATGAGTAAGCAGTATGGCGCGCACCTGAAAGCCGCGCGCCGCCTCGATCAGCGGCTCGCTGCCATAAGGCATATCCACGATGAGCGCCTCGTTCGACTGCCTGTCCGCGATGATGTAGGCGTTGTTGTCGTACGGCCCCAGCGGGCCGATCTTCGTCAGGCGCAGGTTACCGTGCTCGTGTGTCTGCATCCCGAAACCTCTCTTTCTCGCGCCCAACATATACTGACCTTCCGCGCGCCGGGTCTACTGCTCCGCCGGTAGCGCTGGCAAAACAGCGCCCCTAGGTGGGGCGTGCGCTTTGGCGGGTGGGTAGGGCCGGCACATCGAGCCGCGCTTTCGTCGGCAGCGCGCATGATACCATATGCGCTACCGTGATTTCCGAGTCCATCCTCCAGGGGGAAAAGGTGCGCCTGCGACCCGTTGAGGAGAACGATCTGCCTCACTTCGTGGGGTGGCTCGCGGACCGCGAGGTGACGCGCTGGCTGGCCGCCATGGGCGACCCGCCGACGCTGGACGACGAATACGAATGGTACGAGCGCCGGCGCTCCGACCCGGACAGCGTGATGTGGTCGATCGAGACGGTGGAGGGGCGTCTGGCGGGTAACGTAGAGCTGCGGCTATCGGCACAACCCCGGCGAGCGGAGATTGGCATCGCAATCCACGACAAGACGCTCTGGGGCCAGGGTCTCGGCACCGATGCCGTCAGGCTCGTCCTCGCCTACGCCTTCGAAGAACTGGAGCTGAACCGAGTTGAGCTGACCACTGACGAGGCGAACGAGCGGGCCATCCGCTGCTATGAGAAGTGTGGCTTTGTCCGGGAGGGTCTGCTCCGGCAGCACCGCTTCATTGACGGGCAGTTCGGGAACACACTGATGATGAGCGTCCTGCGGGAGGAGTGGGCGAAATCGCAGCCCCGCGCCGCCGTGCGGAGGGCGGTGTGATCCAGCTCGCGCCGCCGTCCCTCGTTGGCGAGAAGGTGCGCCTGCGCCCCGCCCGCGAGGAAGATATGCGCCTGCTGCACAGGTGGATCCACACGCCTGAGGTTCGCCACTGGCTGCACGCCTCCGACCGCCCGGACGGGACACTGGAAGAGGTCACGCGGCGGTTCTGGAGCAACTGGGACGCCGTCGAGGGTCGCTTTTGGATTATCGAGACGGCGGAAGGGCGCCCGGCCGGCAACGTACGCCTCCTGGGCATCGACCCCTTTCACCTGCGCGCGGAGCTGGCGATCAGCATCGGCGAGCCCGACTGCTTCAGCCTGGGTCTGGGCACCGACGCCATCCGCCTCGTCCTCGGCTACGCCTTCGAAGACCTGGGCCTGCGCCGAGTCGACTTGCAGACAGACGCCGACAACGCCCGGGCCATCCGCTGCTACGAGAAGTGTGGCTTCGTCCGCGAGGGCGTCCTTCGCGCCCGCCGCCTCCGCTACGGCGAGCCGATCGACATGCTGGCCATGGGTGTGCTGCGGGAGGAGTGGCAGGCGGGCCAGGCGTCCTGAGAGCACGGCCCGCTAGTTCTCAGCGGATTGTCTGCGGCGCAATGGATAAACGGATTCGGGCCCTCGCCGGCGACGTCCTGTGGGATGCAGGGGCTATGCTACCGCTCGTCCTACGAGGGCCTCAGGACGAGCGGGACTGAGTGTGGGCAACGGGTCAGTTTGACTTACTCCCGCAGCGCTAGCCCGATGAGGCGGTACGTCAGCTTGGCGGCCAGCTGGGCGTTGGCGCGGGGGCCGAGGGAGGGCGCCAGCTCCGTTACGTCGAAGCCGACCACGCGGTGCTCGCCGGTGACGGCCTCGAGCAGTTCGCTCACCTCGTCCCAGTGTAGGCCCCCCGGCTCCGGCGTCCCGAGCGCCGAGACCACCGAGGAGTCGAAGGCATCGAGGTCGAAGGTGATGTAGACGCTCTCAGAAAGCTGCTGGGAGACAGCGCGCGGTCCGAGCGCGCGGAACTCCTGTGGGCTATGGAAGCGCAGTCCCTTCTCGCGGATGTACTCGTGTTCCTCGCGCTCGGCGCTGCGCAGCCCCACCTGCACCATCCTTCCGGGAAGGACAACCTCGCCGATGCGCCGCAGCGTACAGGCGTGGTTGTAGCGGGAGTCCAGGTACTCGTCCCGCATATCGGCGTTGGCGTCGAAGGCGAGGACGCAGAGGCCGGGCACGCGCTTCGCGTAGGCCCGCGCCGCGCCGACAGCGACGGTGTGCTCGCCGCCGAGCGTGACGACGAACTTGCCGTCGTCGATCAATTCGCCGGCCACCTCCTCTATGCGGGCGATCATCGCTTCCGGGCCGCCGGTGTCGACGGCGAGTTCCGGCAGCGTGTGGATGCCGGCGAGATACGGCTCGCAGCCGATGCCAATGTCATATAGCTCCATGTTGGCCGAGGCGTCGATGATGGCGGCCGGACCCTCCCGGGAGCCCACCCAGCCGGAAGCGGTGGAGTCGTAAGGGACGGGCAGCACGACGACACGGGAGCGGGCGTAATCGCTGCGTTCAGGCGGGAGCCAGGCAAAGTTGCGGTGGAAGAAGCGGTCAGTCACGAAGAGATGGATTGTAGAGGGGCATTATGCGCTCCGCTCATGGTACGAGAGCCTCACCATGAGCGGGACAAGGCGGTCAGAAGGATGAGGTTCGTTGGTGCGGGAGCAGGGTGCGAGGGCATAAGCCGGCGCGGAGGCGAACCTCTGCCGGAGCGGAAGCCGCAGCGGATGCGGCCGTGTAGACGATCCGGTCCGAAAGTGTGCGTAATAAGGCCTCCCCAAAGACCTCGACACGCTTAGATTGCGCTTTGCGTTTAGCCGGCTAGCCCTGCCTCCTTTGGTCAGGTTCGTGCTCTCACTGCCCTTTTTACGCCCCCCGGCGCTAGTTGTCCAGCGCGGCCGTGTTACGACGGCGTATCAGTCGGGGTGTCTCCACTCGCTCTTCTCAGGATGAGACCCTCGTCGGAGCGGCTGTCTTATCCCACTGCCAGTCAAGGGCCGGCGTCTTCCGGGCCTCGATCGCATCGGCAGAACGCTCGGCCAGCGCACTGACGATGAGGGGGAGGGCGACGGTGGCCTCGACGTTGACGGTGATGAACTGCGCGTCGGGCGAGATCTTGCGCCAGGACTGCGCCTCTTCGAAGGTGCAGCCTGAGAGCCCACCCCATTGCGGCTGGTCCATCGTGATCTGGATGCCGTAGCTGTGGCCCGGGCGCTGGCGGCCGAAGAGGTAACCGGCGACGCCACACTGCTGGATGAAGTTCTTGGGGGTGCCACCGCCGATGTAAACGACGCCGGTCTTTTCGGCGGTAAGGGAGAGATGCGTCATCTCCAGCACGTCTTCGATTACATCGAAGACGACGCGCTTGCCGGTGCGCAGACGTCCTTCGGCGACGGCGAGCCCATGCACGCTGTCGCCGAAGGCGGGGCAGTAGATCGGCACGCCGTGCTTCGCCGCAGCCGTCAGGATGCCTTCCTGCTTCGCCTTCGGGGCCATCGCGCGGCCCAGTAGCTCGAAGTACTCGCGTGTCGTGTACGTCCGGTCGTCGTCCAGGGTGAGCGAGAACTCGGTGCAGAATCGCTCGCCGATCGAGAACTCGTGCTCCGGGGCCAGCACGTCGTAGAAGCGGACGACGCGCAGGTGGGCGAGGCGCACGTCGTCCCCGTTCGGGTCGCCTTGGGCGTGCTCGAAACCCAGCGTCTCGTAGACATCGTGGTAGAGGTTGGCGCCGGTGCTGGCGATGACGTCGACGAGGCGGGTTTCGATGAGGTACACGATGAGCGGCCGCATACCGGCGGGCACCATGGCGCCGGCGAGGCCGAGGAAGATCGTAGTTCCGTCGCGCAGCATGGCGTCCCAGATCAGCGCCGCGACGCCAAGATTGCGCGCCTGGAAGGCCGTATCGCCCATGCGCTCGACGATGTCGCCGGCGCTGCTCTTTGGGGAGACGGTGAAGGGCCGCAGCAGGTCCTCCGCGGGATCCGCCCGAGGCGGACAGCCCTCGTGGTCGCGTGTCATCCTTCGACGCTGCTCAGGACGAGCGGGGCGAGCACCGGTTCCAGGTTGCGCTCCAGCATCTTGACGTCCATCTCGCGGAGGGTGAAGCGCTGCTTGAGGTCTTCGAGGACGAGGGCGGGTTCAAAGTCCTTGCAGGAGAAGATGTCGGCCCAGATGAGCGCTCGCTCCGGGAAGGTGTGGACGGCGATGTGGCTTTCGGCGATCATGACAAAGCCGCTGACGCCCCAGTCCTCTGGGCTCGTTCCTTTATATCGCAGGACGGCCGGCTGCGTGATCCTGGTCATCCCCATGAGGTCCGGGTACTGCTCCAGGAGCACGCGGACGGCATTTTCATCTGCGAGCTGTTCCGGATCACCTCCGTAGCCATCGATGATGACGTGCATCGATCCCTCCTTCGCCGGCCCGAGTGGTAAGGCCGGGAATTGCTAAGCCCCGAGGCTGTCGGGGCACAGAAATGGCCTCCGCGTCCCGGGTCCTTTCCTTAGTACTCCGCCGGAAGCGGAAAGGCCGGAAACATG
>VBJS01000118.1:0-5498 GCA_005880055.1 Chloroflexota bacterium
CCGTACTCGAACCACTTCACGAGCCGAGCGCCCCGGCCCTCCTCAGATGGCTGGATAGGATGGATATGGATGATTCCGTCGCCCTCGGTGTTGACACCTCTCTCCCAGAACGGTGCATTGGCCTGCTTGACTCCGCAGGCGTAAAACACAAGGCGGGCGTGCCAATGGTCTTGCCCGATACGAGGGACGCTTGTTTCGCCGTTAGCGCTTCCAGCGAAGACGGCGATTGCAAGGGCAGCCGTGAAGAGCAGAAACGCGACCGCAAGCGCCCAAACGACAATGGCGCGGCGCCGGACTCCGATTTGCAATTGGGATCGCCCGCTACTGGACGGTTATCGTCCCCGTCATCTGTGCCGGATGGAAGTCGCACTTAAACGGATACGTCCCCGGCTTGTCGATCGTCCCCACAAGCTCGCCCGTCTGCCCGGCTTTCTCCGATTGCGGCGTCGATTTCAGGTCATCGGTTGTGTCGAACTCCAGGTCGGGCCCGGTGATCCGAAGGTCGTGGACATGCTGGCCGTTGTTAGTCAGGTTGATGCGGAATTTCTTCCCCGCCGGCACGGTTAGATCTTTCGGCTCGAAGAAGTCATCACCCATCGCCACGTTCAGCTCGACGTCCACCGCCTCCTTCGGGGCGGGTGTGGGCGAAGCGGTGGCCGCCGGCGCGTTCCCCACCACAATCGTGCCCGTGCTGTTCTGCGACGTCTCGTCGCGGAAGAAGCTGTTCCCAGTCGTGTCCAACCGGATCACCGCCGTGCCCTTCTCGCCCGGCTTGAAAATATCGGGCGTCGTCACGTAGTCGTCGCTGTTCTCGTACTGCCCGTCGCTGCCAGCCGAGCGGAACCCGTGCGAGAGCTGACCCTTGTTTGTAATCACGACCTTAACCGTCTCGCCCTGGTTGACCTGGAACGAGTTCGGATCGAAGATCGCACTTCCTTCGGAACCGTTATCTGTCACGGTCAGGTCAATCGTGCGTGACGCATCGCTCTCTGGAATCACTGTGCGGTCGGTCTGCTGCTGCGTCTGCTCCGGCGGCCCAAACACGATGCGAATGCGGTCGCCGTCGTGCGGCTGGTACTTCGACACATCATCCAGCTTCTGCTCGGTCGCGTTCTCCGCCGTCGTCACGAATACCTGCAGCACGCCTTCCGTGCCGTCCGGGCACTTGTCGCCGTTCTTAAACACCTTGGCGCTGCCCGGAATCTGGATCTCGTCATTGCTGATGTGTCCACCGCCGTATTCGAACCATTTGACCATCCGCGCGCCGGACCCCTCTTCGAATGTCTGGAAGGGGTGGATGTGCATGATTCCATCCGCATGGGTATGCACGCCCGATTCCCACTGTGCCGCGTTCGGTTGCTTCTCCCCGCAGGCGAAGAACTGATATCGGGCATGCCAGTGATCGCCGATACGCGGCGCCCCGGTGGCCGAGCGCGCGAAGAAAAGGAGGCCAAGGATTCCGAAGACAACCATGATGATCGCCACCACCGGCACCCAGGCCGGAAAGTAGAAACCCGTGATCCGCCGCCACCAGCGTGGGCCTTTCTTGGGAAGCGCCGGTTCTCGGAAAGTCCGTGCGCTTCCCGTCCGCCAGAACTCCAGCGGCGAAGCGCTCACTGCCGCCGCCCCTCCGGCAGCGGGCGCTACCTTGCGCGGGCGTTCTTTGCTGGGGCTCCCGCTCTTGCCGCGCCGCGGGAGACTGAAGCGCCGGCGCTTCGCTGCCGGCTGCTCGCTCCCGGCTATTGATGCCGAGGACGAGTCTTTCGGTGCCTCTCGCGCCCGCTGCTGAGGGCCGGCCTTACTCGCCGGCCCTTCTTGCCTGCCCCGCCGACGGCCCCGCCGCCGCTTTCTCGCGTCGTCCGCCACCTCGTCTGCCCTTTCTCCCCCTGCCTCAGCGCGAGCGCCCCGCGCGGCCGCTCTCGGCCACCCGGTATCGCTCGTCCATCGCATTTACCCTCGCAACGTTCTCCGCCTCGCTTGGGTCGGCCGAGGCGGAGAACCATGCATCCAGGATCTCCCTGGCCACAGTGTCCGACGTGGAGCGCAGGCTCAGGCAGAGCACGTTCGCCTGGTTCCAAGCCTTCGCCCCCCGCGCCGTCTCCGCGTCGCCACAGAGCGCCGCCCGGATCCCCGGCACCTTGTTCGCCGCCATGGAGACTCCGGTGCCCGTCCAGCAGAAGAGCACGCCTTCGTCCGCCCCGCCGGAGACCACTGTTCGGGCTACCGCCTCAGCCACCTCCGGCCAGGCGAGTTCCTGGCCCGTCGGCGGCCCGAACGCCTGCACCTCCAGGCCGCGACGCCGCAACTCCGCTTCGACGAAATCCGTCAGGTGTGTGCGCTCGTCGCTACCCAGGGCAATACGCAAATGCCGGTCACCGGAACCATTCGAATCTGGATGCACCCCAATGATTATAGGCCATCCGTTCGGTTAGACGCCAAGGGTGAAAGACACGGGAAGGCGGACTCGCGAGAGCCGGTCTACGGAACGCCTTCAAAATCCCATTTCGCCTTTTCCATTTCTGATTTACGGTCTCTGTTAAGATTCGGTTTCGGCGCCTTGCTCGCCGCGTTTTTCGCTTGACAGCACCGGCCGCTGGTTGTCTAATAAATCCGACCCGTAAACAGCAAAAGCGCCTCCACAGCACTCCGAGGAGACTGCTATGAGCACACCCACCCGCAGCGCGGCTACTGACCGCATTTTTGATGCCATCCTTGAGCGCCAGACGGGCCTCTTCGATGCCATCCGCAGCAACAGCGAGCGCAGCCACCGCTTCACCCGCAGCGTCATCGAAGGCGCCCGCCAGGGCAGCCGCGACTGGGCGGAGGTGAGCCGCCGCTGGATTGCCAACCCCACTGATCTTGTCGGCGTCTACGAGGCGATGTCAGAGGCCGTCGGGAATTCCCAGACGCGTCTGCTCGCCCTCAGCCGCGAATGGATAGATGACGTCGTCGAGTCCCAGCGTGAGGGCCGAGAGGTCCTGCGCCAGGGCATTGGCGATTGGCGCCAGGCGATGGAGCGCGTCCAGGAAAACGCCCCCGCCTTCCTCCGCCGCGGTGCCTGGAACCGGCGCAACAACGAGAAACAGCCCGAGCCTACCGCCAAGCAATAGGCCGGCCGCCCCGGCCCGATGTCATCCTGAGCAGCACAGCGCGAGCTGTGCGTCCGACGGTTAGTCGCGAAGGAATCTGGGGTGGTGGCGCGCCATTCGCGCATGGGGCCAAGCGCGCACAATCGACTTATTCCGGCACTGTCAGCGGGCGGCGTTGTAGGCGGGCGCTTCCTTCGTCGGCGTGACAGCTCGGACAAATGTCGTTTTGCTACCCGGCCGACGTCGTTAGAACCGCGTATGCAGCCCTACGAAACCTCCGGTGCCAGACTAACCGGCGCTTCCGGCTCGTCGCGTACGGGCGTGGTTCGCAGTCCTCGGACGGGCGAGGCCGCCAGCCATGCCGCCGCGAGGACCATTACGCCCGCCCCGACCACCAGCGTGCCTCTCAGCCCTATCGCCTCGCCCAGCAGACCACCAGCCAGCGCGCCAAGGAGCTGCATACCGTGAGGCCCGGCCTCCATGGCGGCGTTCACTCGCCCCTGTAGCCGGTCCGGGGTTATCGTCTGCCGCAGGGTCATCCCGTTGATGCTGTATACCGTAAACGAGCCATCGCCGAACAGCTGCTGAGCGACCAAAAGTCCGACGGCGATCAGGGTGGCATCGCGCGCCAGCGGGACGGCCAGCATCGATAGTCCCATCAAGGCCAGGCCGTAAATCATCGCCGGCCCTACACCGAGCCGGGACGCCACCCGCCTGGAGGCCATGGCTCCGACGAAGGAGCTGACGCCACCCACTGCGTAGATCATTCCCAGCACCCCCGGCTGGAAATGTAGCTCCCTTATGACATAAAGGCCGAACACCGTCCCAAATATCGCGAATGCGATGTGATTCAGCACTTCGCTTCCGGCCAGCGCGCGTAACCTGGCGTCGTGCACGATGGTCTTCAACCCTTCGGCGATCTCACGCACAACCCCCTCTCGCTCGTGAACGGGAGCGGGTTCCAGTTCCTGCTTCTTAATCGCTCCGATGAACAGCGCCGAGAAGAGGAACGAGACGGCATCAACGAGTATGGCTACCGGCCCAGTTAACGCCTGGACCAGCCAACCCGCAGTGCCGAAAGCGCCGACCTCGGCCGCTGCCGAGCTGGCGGTAAGCTTACTGTTCCCCTCCAGCAGCTCTTCGCGGCCGACGAGAGACGGAAGATAGGAGCGATAGGCGACGGCGAACGTCATGGTCATGACCCCGGTAAGACAGGCGACGACGTACAGCTGCTCAATTCGCAGCAAGTCGAAAGCGTAGGCAACCGGGATCGAAGCGAGCAAAGCGGCCCGCCCGAGATCGGCTGCGATCATTAGCGGCCGCCGCCGCAACCGGTCCACCCACACTCCGGCGATCGGCCCGACGACGAGCCCCGAGCCGATGTCGGCGGCCAGCAAGAGGGCGACCTGGTATGGCCTCGCATCAAGGGCGAGAATCGCGGTGAAGGTCAGTGCCGTCCGGCCAATCAGCGACCCGAACTCGGAGATCGTCTCTCCGGTCCACAGTCGAAGGAAGTCCGGATGACGCCAGAGCCCGTCGAGGCGCAACCAGTTACCGATGCGCCGCACGACGCTTTTGACTCATTTCTTGCTCCTGGTTCCCCCGGTTCTTGGTCCTGGTTCCTATAGTCCCTTGTAGTTGATGAACTGGCTGATCTTCGTCACCGGCTCGATCAGGTCCGCCGAGTCGGCGATCACCCGCTCGATCGGCTTGTAGGCCGAGGGCGCCTCGTCCAGCAGCCGCTTGGCGTCCCGGTCCAGCCACGTCTTGCCGGCCATCTGCTTGCGGAACTCCTCCGTGCTCAGCGTCTTCCGCGCCTGGTTGCGGCCCATCACTCGGCCGGCCCCGTGCGGGCTCGTGCAGTACGCCTCCGCGTTGCCGCGCCCCCGCACGATGTAGGTCGCCGCGCCCATACTCCCCGGGATGATCCCCATCTTCCCGTCGCCCGCGTCAATCGCCCCCTTGCGCGTGATCCAGCCGCCGCCTACGAGCTGTTCCGCATAGTTATGGTGGCAGTTGATCCGCTGCACCTCGTTCCAGTCCGGGCCCAGCTCCAGCGAGACCGCCTCCATCAGCGAGTCCATCATCGCCTCCCGCTGCGCATACGCGTAGCGCTGCGCCCAGAGCATGTCCTGCAGGTATGCGTCCGCCTCCGACGTCTCCGACGGTAAATAGGCGAAGTCGCGGTCTTCCAGCGCAATGTCCTCTGCTTTGCAGAACTCCTGCGCCACGCGGACGTGCGCCGTCGCCAGCAGGTTCCCGATGCCGCGCGAGCCCGAGTGCAGCAGCAGCCAGACGCGGCCCTGCGCGTCCGAGCACACCTCGACGAAATGGTTCCCCGCGCCCAGCGTCCCGAACTGCTTTAGCGTCTTTTCGCGCAAGGCGTCGCTTCGCTCCGCCAGACGCGTC
>VBJS01000118.1:5521-9368 GCA_005880055.1 Chloroflexota bacterium
TGTTTGTGCCCCTCGCCGACGCCGGAAGGGATAAGCTCCCGGATGTTCCCGAGGACCGCTCCCTCCTTGGCGATGAACTCCTCACGCTGCAGGTCCGTCTGCACGGCGATCATCCCGCAGCCGATATCGACGCCGACGGCGTACGGCATCACCGCCTTCTTCGTCTTGAGGGCACTGCCGACGGGCGGGCCGAAGCCGTAGTGCGCGTCGGGCATCAGCGCCACGTAGTCCTCGACGATCGGCACGCGGCTGATGCGCTCGGCCTGGCGCTGGGTGGCGTCGTCGATGATCGAAGCCCAAGACTTGACCACGCCGACGCCGTATTCGTTTTCGGTCTCGATTGTGTTGATCATGGGACTCTAACACCTAACCACCTAACACCTAGCACTAACCCTGCCGCTTGAGCTGACCCGTCTTCTTCGCATAGCGTTCCGCCACCGCAAACACCGCGATGCCGCCCGGCACGAGGACAACGCCGAACAGCGCAAGGATACCCAGCGTATCCGCCAGTGAGACCAGTCCGTCTCCGTCGATGATGGCGCCCCGGATGCCGTCCAGCAGGTACGTGGCCGGCGAGATGTACGAGAAGATGCGTAGCCACGGCGGCAGCACGTCCACGCTGTAGTACACGCCGGAGATCAGCAGTACTACGGCCTGAATCATGAACGACATCTGCGTCCCCCGCTCCGGGTAGAGCAGCGGCAGCACGCCGGTCAGGATGCCGAGCCCGGCCACACTAACACTGCCCACTCCCAGCACAACAGCGGCGCTCAACCAGTCCGCCTGACCGAGGTCGACGCTGAAGAACGGGATCGCGATCAGGAAGATCAGCAGGGTCCGGATTACAGCGTGCATCACGCCGAAGATGGACATACCGATCAGGTGCAGCGCCCGCGGCACCGGCGCCATCAGCGTGTGCTCGATCGTCCCTTCCCAGCGCTCCCAGGTGATCACCAGGCTGATGTCGTCGAGCACGGCCGAGAGGTAAGCCCAGACCAGCGTGCCAAGCAGCAGGAACAGCACCAGGTGCGAAGCGTCGGACGTGATCCCCGCCTGCTCCGCCTCCTTGGCGATGAAAGTGATCGCCAGCGTGTTCACCACGCCGTAGACCAGCCACACCAGCTCCCAGGCCCAGTAGCGCTTCCACAGGTTTGTCTGGCGCTCCACGAAAGCCCACATCAGGTTCGTCCTTCCCGCCCGCGCCGGAAGGACCATCCGCTCTCCGATACTAGCCATGCACCATCACCTCCTCTCGCTCTTCGTCCTCCTCGATGCTCTTGCCTGTCAGCTCCATGAACACCGTCTCCATCGTTATCGCGTCCAGCGAACGGCCTCTCGCCACCCGCTCTCGCAGCTCCAGCGGCGTCCCCTCCGCCACGATCCGCCCGCCCGCAATGAATGAGATGCGGTCGCAGAGAAGCTCCGCCTCCTGCATGTCGTGAGTCGTCAGCAAGATCGTCGCGTCGTGCTCAGCCTGCACCTGCCGGATGAACGCCTGCACGTCACGCTTGCTGCGAGGGTCCAGCCCCGTCGTCGGCTCATCCAGCAGCATCAGCACCGGCGAGGTCAGGAACGACCGCGCCACGGCGATCTTCTGCTGCTGCCCGCGCGATAGGTGGCTCATCGGCTCGCGCGCCTTCTCGACCTCGAAGCCCAGGCGGCCCAGGATCACAGGCACCCGCCGCTTTATCTCGGTCGGCGAAAGCCCGTACACCCGGCCGAAGAACAGCAGGTTCTCCAGCGTCGACATGTTGCGGAAGAACGAAGGGTCGGCCGAGACACGGTTGATCAGCGCGCGCACCTCGCTGGACTCGTCCACCGCGTCATAGCCGAAGATGCGCACCTCGCCGCCGTCCGGGAGCAGCAGCGTGCTGAAGATGCGGATCAGCGTCGACTTGCCGGAGCCGTTTGCCCCGATCAGCCCGAAGATCTCCCCCCGCCGGATCTCGAACGAGACGCCCTGCAGCACCTGCACCGGCCCCTTGTGCCCGTTCTCCGAGCGCTTCCAGGGCAACAGGCGCCCGAAGTCCGGTCCGCCGCCGAACTGCTTCGACACGTCGTCCGCCGTCAACGGGTTCGCGTACATCTCCTCGCTCCTTCCCCCGTCGAGCATGCTCGCCTGCCGCGACAACGCCGCGTCAGCAACCTCTTCTGACGTCTCTACTTCGATCATGACTTTCTCCCTCTTTCCCGTGCCACATGGCGGGTCACGCCCCGCTCCGGGCGCCCCTTCCAGCCGCCGGGCAGCGGGGCCTTCGGCGCCGCGCTCCACGCGTGGTGCGCTGGTTCCTTCCCCTTCGCCTTCTGACTCCTGTTGTTCTTCTTCCCTCTGCGCGCTGACATTCTCGGCCGCCCTTCATTCGCTGGACAAACAAAAAACCCACTCAGGCACACCCTGGTGGGTCGGGACTCGTTCCGCCGATTGCCGGTCTAACTCAACCAAAGCCTCCGGAAATGGGCGCACTCGTCCGGCCCACACGCAGCCCACCGCCCGCGCTGATGCGCAGCCGGCGAACCGGGGTAGCGAACCTGTTGGTCATCTGACGAACACGTCTCCTGCAAAGATTCCGTTCAAGTCACGCGCGATAGTATCATCGCGCCCAAACGCCTGTCAATCGCTTTTCCGTGTCATTTCGAGATGATGTCATTCTGCGCGGCGGGACTTCGGCAATTGGCGCACCCGCACCTTCACACAGCCTGTCCTGGGCCCTCCCGGGGAAGGGCCGAAGGGGAATCCGGCGGGGCCGAGGGGTGTGAACGGCGGGCGCTACTCGACTGTCGAGTCGCGTTCATGGCGGGAAAGCGCCGGAAGCGGGCCGCGGAGGCGATGGCCAGCCGGTCGTCACCGCCTCGCCCCTCAAGATTCCTTCGCGAAGGACGATTGTTCGGGTTTCGATCCGCGTGGGCGCTCAGAATGACATCGCTGCGGCATCAGCGCTCAGCACTCAGACCAACTGGCGGAGGGGGTGGGATTCGAACCCACGGTACCCGGAGGTACACACGCTCTCCAGGCGTGCCCAATCGTCCACTCTGGCACCCCTCCGGCGAGCCCGCAGCGCTTAGTGATAAGCGGTTAGTCGGACAAGCTGGAGTCACTAACCACCAACAATGGCCACTAACCACTGCCCTGGCGGAGGGGGTGGGATTCGAACCCACGGTACACCAAAGGCGTACAACGGTTTTCGAGACCGCCCCGATCAACCACTCCGGCACCCCTCCTCACCCATCGTATCACGGCCTCAAACGGCGATCCTACTTCTTCGCGGCCGCTCCCCGGCGCTTCATTTCCTCGTACCGCGCCTGGATCTCGCGCTCGGCCTCCATGGATGCTTTCCGGGCCTCTTCCCATGCTTCGTTTACCCGTTCCTGCAGGCCGCGCACGGTCTCCTGCAGGCCGCCCGTGGCTCCCTTGTTGCCGTCCAGCGACATCCTCGCGGGATGACCTTCCGGCCACCTCGGCGATTCCGGCTTCTTCTCCGGCGCGAACAGAATCGCCGCCGCCATTCCGATGCCGAACCCTAGTAGCAGTCCGATTACGAAGCGCATCTCCGCAAGCCTCTAGCTCGCCCTGCCGGGCCTGCGAAACCGCGCCAGCACGGCGATGAACCGCCGTGCGCCGGCGTAAGTCCCGTACACTTTAACCACCGGCTTGATTGCGTTGTCCGAGATGAAGCTGACCGTGCTGCGGACCGTCTCTGTCGTCTCCCGGACATTGCCGAGCGCGGGCTGCACGTTGTTCTTCAGCAACCGGTTCACTCTGCTGACCGTGCGCCAGGAGAGCAGGCCGAGCACAGTCGTGAAGATGATACCCAGAAGAAACAGGACCGTGCCCGCCACCGTGAAGCAC
>VBJS01000041.1 GCA_005880055.1 Chloroflexota bacterium
AAGGCGAAGAGCGCAAACCACGCCTGGACCGTCGGTCAGCTGATGTGGCACCTGGGGCGTGGGGTGGAGTTCTTCTCACAAAATGTCGACTGGTGCAGAAAGGGGAAGGCGCCGAACCCGCCCACCTGGATCGTCAACCCCGGCAATGTTCTGATCACGCGCATAGGTTCTCGGGGCGCAACTAAGGAGTCCGCCAGAGAGAAGTATGAGTCAGCCCACCAGAAGCTGTTGGCCTGCCTGGAGACGGTGCGAGAGGACGAATGGGGTAAGTCGGTCACGGCCTACGGCACCAAAAACTCAATCGAATCGTCCTTCGGCGGTCCCGCGGAGCACCTGGCCGAGCACAAGACAGACATCCTCAAGGGATTGGGCAGGCAACCGGCTTGACCGACGAAGTCCTGGCACCGAACGACGAGGACCTAAGCTATTGCCCGCGTTGCGGCGCTCCGCTTATCGTTCGCCTGCTGCCCACGGAGGACCGGCCGCGCCTCGTCTGCGACCGCGGCCACATCCTCTACGTGAACCCCAAGATCATCGTCGGCGTCATCCCGGTGCGCGGCGATCAACTGCTGCTCATGCGCCGCGCCATCGAGCCCCGTTACGGCTTCTGGACCTACCCCGGCGGTTTCATGGAGATCGATGAGTCGGTTGAGGAGTGCGCCGCACGCGAGGCCATGGAGGAGACGGGCGTTATGGTGGAGATCGCGGGCCTCGTCGGCGTCTACTCCCGGCCGGGCCCGCACGGTCCGGGCATCGTCTCCATCGTCTACCGCGGCGATGTGGCTGATGAGCGAATCAACGTCGGCCGTGAGGCGCTCGAGGCCCGCTGGTTCGATCCTGATGACATCCCCTGGGACGACCTGGCCTACGACACCACACACTGGGCGCTGCGCGACTGGCTGGATAGCAGAACACGCGAAGCGAATCCCTCGCCGAAGCGGTGAAGACGCCGCGGCGACCAGCTTCCAGGTAGGACCAGCAATGGGCGGACAGCCAACCGTGCGCAGAGCGAGGCCGAAAGACGGCGAGACCGTCCTCTCATTAATTCGAGGGCTCGCTGACTTCGAGAAGCTCGTCGGCCCGGATGACGCCGCCGGCGAGCGGATCCTCGCCGCGATGTTCTCACCCTCGCCTCCGTTCGATACCTACCTCGTCGAGGTGGACGGCCGGGCCGCCGGCTACGCCATCATCTTCCAGACCTACTCGACGTTCTCCGGCCGTCCCAAGCTTTACCTCGAAGACATCTTCGTACGCGAAGATGCCCGCGGCGCCGGCGCCGGCTTCGCTCTCATGCAGGAGGTGGCGCGCGAGGCGGCACGGCGCGGCTGCGAGGAGATCGAGTGGGAAGTGCTTACCTGGAACCAGCGTGCGATCGACTTCTACGAGCGCCTGGGCGCCGAGCGCGATCAGGAATGGTACACGTACCACCTCAAGGGGGAAGCCCTATCCCGGCTTGCCCACAGTCGGTAGTCTAATTGCTCGGAGCCACTGTCTAGTCTGCGCGCCGTGGACGGCCTCGGGTGGCCGTCTTATAGCCTGCTGTGCCGATGGACTGCTGCTTCCCCCAGAAGTCGAAGTCTCCCATCAACAGAATCGTGCTCACCTGCGGATCGGTGAGCCGCGAGGCGAGCCGGGGCTCGATGTTATTCGCTGCCAAGTTCGTCGTGATTACGGTGGGCAGGCAAGCGTTGTACCGATGATTTATCAATTGGAACAGCTTCTCCTCCGCCCATGCCGTGCCACTGTGCGCCCCCAGGTCGTCCAGCACTAGAAGCGGCACATTCCGCACCTGCTCAAACATCTCGTCGAACAGCGCTGGGTTCTGGGGGTTATAGCCTGAGCGCAGCCGGTCCAGCAGGTCCGGGACCACAACGAACATGACTTGCTTCCCGGCCTCACGGCAGTAGTTAGCGATGGCGGCCGCCAGCCGCGTCTTGCCACGCCCGCTGTGCCCGGCGATGACCAGCCAATCGGCGGGCTCCTGCCCGAAATGCATCGCCTGCCGGTAAACGTTCTGGATATCCCGCAACTCCTGGTTATGGTGCGCTAGAACGCGCGGCTCGAACGTCTTGAACGTCATCCGCGCCAGAAGAGGGAGTTCCAGCGAGTCGAGGTCGCTGCGTCCTCCCGCTCCGGGCTCGAAGCGAAAGACGTGGGAGAGCTCGGGGTCTGTCAGGCGGCTCTGCAGGCGCGGCTCGAAAGACGCTGCATCCAGATTCGTCGTGAAGACCGTAGGGAGGCGGCCGTTGTAGCGGTGGTTGATCAGCTGGAATAGCTTCTCCTGCGCCCACGGCGTGGCGGACTGCACGCCGAGGTCGTCCAGCACCAGCGTCGGCGCGTTCTTGAGCAGTTCGAATAGCTCGTCGTAGCCCACCTCGCTTTCCGGCTGGTACGCCGCGCGCAGATGGTCCAGCAGGTCTGGGACGACCATGAACAGGGCGCCGCACCCGGAATCGATGCAGGATGAGGCTATCGCCGCCGCGAGGTGCGTTTTGCCCGAGCCGCTGGGACCGGTGAACAGAAGCCAGCCTGCCGGCTCCTCTGCGAACCGGCGCGCAGATGCCACTGCCTGGGCGAAGGATTCCTGGTGGCCCGGATCAGGGCTGCGCCCGCGCGGGCTCAGGTTAGCGAACGTCAGCCGGGCCAGCGGGCCCAGGTTGCTGTAGCGGCGGAGGCGCGTGACACGCTCTTCCTCCAACTCGTTTTCGGTGCAGGCGCAGGCGAACGCCTTCCCGAAATCGGGGTGGCCCAACCTTACGGGACGCCTGATGAAACCCGCGCCGCCGCAGACGTCACAGGGCTCTAGATCATCTGCGTCGAGTGCGGTTGGGGCGGCGTTTGCCGCTGGCGTAGCGCTTCGCCAGCCAGTCTGCTTCAGAACCTCGTTCACGCTCTTCATAGTCCGGTCCCTCAATCTCCCAGCGGCGCAGGATCCGCTCGATGTAGCGCCAGTTCCGTTTGTTCAGTTCCGCGGCTTCCCGAAATGCGCGGCTGACCCACTCCTTCGGGTAGCGCTCCTCCGCCTCCTTCAGCTGATCCGCGATAAGCGGCGTTATCGCCCCCACGTTCGTCTCGTATAACGCGAAGATGTTGGGCAGCGTTGAGACGTCAGCCGGCGGTGGCCCCTCGTCAGGGGAGAGGCCGTGTTGGAGCAGCGCCTGCAGCGCCCGACGGTTGGCCGGGGTATTCACTGAATAGAGATGCCGGCCGCCAGGCGTGTCCGCCCGGAAGAGTGTCTCTTGCTCCACCGCCAGCTCCAACCCGCGGTCCAACGCTTCCAGCTCGCGTCCCGGGTGGAAATTGCTTAGTGCGCGTAAAAGCGTGCGGTCTGCCGCCAGTTCCTGTTGTGAGAGATACCGCGGCCAGCCCCGCCGGCCGTCCGCGCGTGGGGGCGGATGCTGTTGCGCGTAGAAGAAGTAGATGCTGACCACTAGTTGTTCCGGCTCCCGGATGTACGGGATTACCTCCGTGAAAAAGGCGTTTGGCACGGCCGTGGCTAACCCGGACGTGGCGAAGCCTTCGAACCCGCCGTCTTGTCTCACGCCTCGTCCCACCCAGAGTCGGCTGCGTCCTCCTCAGGCTCAACCGGCTGCACCAGCAGGTCCTCGAACCGCGATATTCGCTGGCGAAAGCGCACGTGAAAAGCGCCTGTGGGCCCGTTGCGGTGCTTGGCGATGATGATCTGCGCGTCCTCCGCCGGGTATTGGCGCGGTGGCTGGTTCTGGTGTGCCTTCTCCCATTCTTCGCGCCTCACGTACGCAGATTCTCGATAGATGAACATCACCACGTCCGCGTCCTGCTCGATACTGCCCGACTCGCGGAGGTCGCTCAGCTGCGGCACATTGTTTGCCCGCGCCTCGGCCGCCCGCGAAAGCTGCGAGCAAGCGATCACCGGCACATCAAGGTCGCGCGCCAGTTGCTTCAGGGAGCGGGAGATGTAGCTCACCTCCTGGACCCGGTTCTCGCTGCGCATACCGGAATGCATCAGCTGCAGGTAATCGACGACGATGAGGTCCAGGCCGTGCTCAAGCTGCAGGCGACGCGCCTTGGCCCGCATCTCGGCGATCGTCAGTCCGGCCGAGTCGTCGAAGTAGATCGGCAGATCGGCGAGGACTCCCAGCGCATGTGATATACGACGCTCATCACGGTCCGAGTGTTGCCCGAAGGCGAGCCGCGTGGAGTCCACTCCGGACTCCATGGCCACCAGCCGCTGCGCCAGCTGCTCCGCCGCCATTTCCACCGAGAAAAATGCGACACGGGCCTGCTGTTGGCTGGCGGCGGCGTTCTTGGCGAAGTTGAGCACCAGCGAGGTTTTTCCCAGTCCGGGCCGCGCCGCCACGATAATCAGGTCTCCTCGCTTGAGCCCGGCCAGAACGGTATCCAGGTCCATGAATCCGGTGGTCACGCCTCTTACCGGCGAGGTGATTGCGCCACCGCCCGTTTCGGCGGAGTCTAGGTACGCCTGGAGCAGCTCCCGGATGTGCACGAAATCCCGGAGCGTATCACCCTGTCGGACGGCCGCCACCAGCGTCTCGGCGCGCGACAGGACGTCCGCGACGTCCGACCGGCCCAGGTAGGCGATCTGCGCGATCTGACCGGCCGCGCTAATCAACCGCCGATAGGTAGCGTCGCGCTGGATGATGCCGGCGTAATGCTCCACCCCGACCGAAGTGGGCAACTCCGTGACTAAGCGGCTGAGGTAGGAGGCGCCACCCACCGCCTGCAGCTTGCCGTCCCGCGCCAGCTCATGCGTGACGGTGATCTGGTTGATGGATTCGCTGCGGTCCCAGAGAGCCCGGCAGGCATCGTAGACCCAGGCGTTCTTCTCCCGAAAGAAGTCCTCAGACTTGAGACGCGGCGCGACTTTGTAGATGGCCTCCGGGTCAACGAGGAGAGAGGCGATTACGGCTTCTTCGGCCTCGATATCGTGCGGCGGCAGCTTCTCGCTGCCCCGCGCGGACCCGGTCTCGATAACCATTCGCGCCCCTCTCGCGCCCGGGTCCTCGCCTCGCCCCACCTCCCCCCGCGCCCCGGGCGGTTAGTCTACTTCGCCGGTGTGCTCCAGCTCTTGTTCGTCCGGCGCCTCAACGTCCGCGACTGCCTGGGGCGCCGCCACCTGGGCCGCCTCCGCTCCCGCCTCCAGGCCTACGCCTGTCTCCGCGCTCGTGTCCTGAGACCCCTCCTCGGCCTGGCGCCTCTTGTCCGCGTCCTGTGCTTCGGAGGCGGCCGCGGTCTCGCTGACCAGCGGTTCGGCAGTCGCCTCAGTTGCCGCTTCGGCGGGGGTTTCCGCCTCCTGCACTCCGCCCAGAGGTTCCACGGCCACCGTCACTGTTGCGTGAACGTTCTTCGTGAGCTTTACGGTTACCTCGTGGGAGCCCAACTCGCGCAAAGGCTGCGGCAGGTATACCTGCTGGTGTTCCACCTCTATCTTCGTTGCTTCTCGCAGCGCTTCCGCAATATCTCGGCTGGTCACGGAGCCGAACAGCTTCCCCTGTTCGCCGACCCGCACCTCGACCCGGACGGTTGTGCCGTCCACCTTGGGTAGAAGGTGTGCGCGGGCCTCGTCGTCCAGCCGGTCCTGGCGCCGGGCCTGCTTGCTGGCCTTCGCCTGCGCGATATTGATGTAGTGACCGTTGGCGGGCGCGGCGAGCTTGCGGGGGAGCAAGTAGTTCCGCGCGAAGCCGTCGGCCACGTTCTTGACGTCACCTGTGTCCGCGGTGCCTTCTACGTCTTCCAGGAAAACTACTCGCATGGCGATCTCCTCACTAAGCTAAAGGGGCGGGGTTAGTTCGCGAAACACGTTTTTCCACGACTGTTACCACAGAATGATTGTCGGTTGTTAATTCCCTGCTGGCCTGGATGTTTATAGGCTAGTTTAGAACGGGTGTGCGCAGCCGTCAAAGCGCGGCTGTCATTCGCCGTCCGGCCCGGGTCCGTTCCGGTCGAGCGCCTGCGGGGTGGCCGCTAAATTCGCTCCGTGATGTCAACGAGCGGTGTCACCTCCAGCGCCCGCTCCAGCCCGCCCTCATATGACTCTTTGATCTCATTCAGCGGCAGGTCGATGGGGCCCAGCCGGAAGCGCTTGTCTTCCGACACCCGTCCAATGCGCTCCATCGGTACAGAGAGCCCGGCGGCGATCTGCTGCAGCGCCGCCCTGCTCTCCGGCCGGATGCTAACGAGTATCCGCGACTGCGCCTCTCCGAACAACGCTGCATCAAGACGCGTGCCCAGAGAGGCACTGGCCGCGTCCAGCCCCCTTTCGCCTGCAAGCGCCATCTCGGCCAGCGCCACTGCGAGCCCGCCGTCTGAGCAGTCGTGGCACGCTATAGCCAACCCCTGCTTGATCGCCGCCAGCGCCGTCCGCTGGACCCGCTCTTCCAGCCCGAGGTCCACGTTGAGCCGGCCACCCACGATGCCATGTTCTCGCGTCAGGTACTCGCTCCCGGCGAGCGCCCCGGCCGGCTGCTCGATTGCCGAGCCCAACAAGAAGACATCATCGCCGCTTCCAGCGAACGCCATGGAGCAGCGCTTCGTCACGTCGTCCAGTATGCCTAGCATGCCAATCACGGGCGTAGGGTAGATCGCCTGTCCGGCGGTCTCGTTATAGAGGCTCACGTTCCCGGAGATCACCGGCGTCGATAGCGCACGGCACGCCTCGGCGATGCCGTGGACCACAGACTGCATCTGGAAATAGACATCCGGCCGCTCTGGGTTCCCGAAGTTCAGGCAGTCCGTGACGGCCGCTGGCTGTGCGCCGGCGCAAACAACATTCCGTGCTGCCTCCGCCACGGCAATTGCCGCCCCGATGTAAGGATCGATGTGGCAGTAGCGGCCGTTGCCATCAGTCGCCAGCGCAATGCCCTTGGCCGTACCTTTGATGCGCAGGACTGCCGCATCAGAACCCGCCTGCACCACGGTGTTCGAAAGCACACTCTGATCGTATTGCCGATAGACCCACCTCTTCGATGCCATGTTCGGGGCAGCGAGCAGACGAAGCAGGACTGCGCCCGCGTCGCCGCTCATATCCGGCAAACCGCTCAGGTCCTGGTTCTGCATCTCGTACAGCGCCTCCGCCGGCTCCCCTTCGCGCGTGTACTCGGGTGCCTCCACTAACCTGTCGACCGGCACCGCCGCCACCTCCCTCGTACCGTCCATGATTCGCATTACGCCGTCGTCCGTTACGCGGCCGATAATCGCCCAAGGTACCTCCCAACGGTCGAACAGGCCGCCGACGTCGGCCTCGTGCCCCTGGCGTACGGTGATGAGCATGCGCTCCTGCGACTCCGAGAGCATCACCTCGTACGGGGTCATCCTTTCTTCCCGCCGGGGAACCTTGGCGACGTCGATGAGCAGCCCTGTACCGGCGCGCGAGGCTGCCTCCGCGCTTGATGCCGAGAGTCCAGCGGCGCCCAGGTCCTGGATGCCCGTCACCCAGTCCGCGTGGTTGCGCGCCAGGTCGAGACAGGCCTCCAGCAGCATCTTCTCCAGGAACGGGTTGCCCACCTGCACCGCCGGCCGCAGCTCCTCGAAGCGAGCGTTGGGGTCTGTGCGGGAGGCGAGGCCGGAAGCGCCGTGTATGCCATCGCGGCCCGTGTCTGCGCCGGCCAGCAGGAGCAGGTTACCGACTCCCTCCGCCCGGGCGCTGGCCAGCCGGTCGACTGGCGCGACGCCGACGCACATGGCGTTGACCAGCGGATTACCGGAATAGCAGCCGTCGAACACCACCTCGCCGCCCACCGTCGGGATGCCGAGGCAGTTACCGTAGCCGCCGATGCCTTCGACAACCCCGCCGAACAGGTAGCGGTTGCGCGCATCCTCCAGAGGTCCAAAGCGTAGCGAATCGAGTAGGGCAATCGGCCGGGCTCCCATCGCGAAGATGTCGCGCACGATGCCACCCACGCCGGTGGCCGCGCCCTGGTACGGCTCTATGGCTGACGGGTGGTTATGCGATTCGATTTTCATCACCACGCAAAGGCCATCTCCAATGTCCACGGCGCCCGCGTTCTCCGCGCCTCGGCGGGTGAGGACGTACGCACCTTCGGCCGGCAGCAGGCGCAGCAGCGGCTTGGAGTTCTTATAGCCGCAGTGTTCGCTCCAGAGCGCGCCGAACAAGCCCAGTTCCAGTTCGTTCGGCTCCCGGCCCAGCCGCTCCAGGATCATCTCGTACTCGGGACGGGACAGCGCGATGACATCGAGGGCGGACTGTTCCACGGCCACGCCTACAGGATACGGAAGGTGATAGGGAGAAACAAAGGGTCTGCGCGCCCCGTCGGAGCGAGCTACTGGAATACGAACTTTAGATCGCGCTTTAGCCCGCGATGGATGTGTATGGTGAGCTCCGCCGGCTGGGCGCCCCGCGGTAATTCGAACACCGCAATGACAGGCGCCCCGCCACCTACGCGCCGAGGCGATTCCGCTCCCCCGATCGTCACGAGCAGCGGGTCGTGTCCGTCACCTCGCGAGTCTTTCAGGCCGAAGTCCCGCTCGTAGACATTAAGGCCAGTGTCGTTCAGGTTGCGAACGTCGATGCTAAAGAGGACGAACCGGCCATCCGGCGCCGGCGTAAGAACCCCCTCGCCGAACTCGTACGGATCTCGAGCACTGGTCAGTCTAACGGCAACACTTTCTATCGTGAGCTGCGAGGATGGCCGGTCCTGGAGCAAGCTGGAGTACGAAGCCGTCGTCTGAACACTTTTACCCGGCGTCACGATCAAAGCAACGATACCTCCGATCAACGCCAGCATCAGGAGCGCCCCAACCATCGCCGAAAGAAGATAGGCCGTACGTCCGCCGCGAGCGCCTTCCTCGCTGAAACCGTAGGCCGGAAATACGTCTGTCAGCGACATCCAGTAGGCGTTGACGCGCGCGCTCCAGCGCAGCCAGCCCACGACGAAATCGTGCAACCCCTTGGGGAAGTTGCCCGTGAAGAGGATGGCAAACCACGCGATGAACACGAAGACGCCAACGACCAGCGAGACGAGGGAAACGACAAAGAACTGCGGGATCGAGACGATCGTCTTCCAGAACAGCAGCTGTCGCCGCTGCACCCGGTCCGGCAGGTCCACCTCATAAGACAACAGGTGTGTGCCGTCGAACGGCGGGTAGCGGTCCGTGAGGAGGAGGATATAGGCCTGAGAGCGCAGGACGAAGCGCTGAATAGCAACGATAGTCTCAAAGATCCAGCGGACCGGCCGCCCCCGAATGAGCACCGTTATCCAGTAGACCAGCAGCAGCCCGCTCATCAGTCCAAAGGAAAGCGTCGCGCCCAAGGCGAAGAAGGCGCCGCCGCCGCCGAGGATTGCGACCATGATGATGAGCGGCAGCGCCAGGATGATCCGGAAGAAGGTGCTGAGCCGGGAAAGCTTCTTCGGATATTCCGCTCGAAGGCGGACCGCGTACGGGGGCGCCGGTGACGGCGGTTGGAAGAGCATGCTGCCCTATCAACGCGCGCCGAGGGCTTCGGGTAAACGAAGTCCGGGCACTCCGCCTTAGTGGAAGACGTAGCGGACGCGATGGCCGAAAGGGGCGAACGCCGCGAACCCGGGAGAATATGTAAGGGAGACTGGCCGCGCGAGAGCGTCGATCTCGAATACGACAAGCAGCCGCGCAGTCTGCCCTTTCCGCACTTGTTTATCGAAGAAAATTGGCGGCACGCTACCCATCGGTTCGTGTTCGTCGCCAAAGGAGTCTTTCAATCGGAGACCGCGACGGCTGATTGGGCGGGCGACGCTGGACGCGTCCTCGGCGACCTCACGTGTGTATGGGTCATCGATGCGCGCCAACGAAACCCTGGTACCGCCGACATCGAGGGCGGGAGCCGGCTGGGCAGCCTGCAACCCAGCGTACGAGACGTCGACGGTTTGGGTCTCGACAAAGTTGAAAGCGAAGCTAAAGACGAATAGGCTGACATTGAGACCCGTCATCACGAGTCCCAGGACCGCGGCAGCCGCAACGGCTCGCCCGCTGCCCGGACGCGCGTTCGCGCGTTTGCTGAAGGGCGGAAATTCGTCTCGCAGAAGGCTCGTATAAGCCTGCACCCGAAGGGACCATCGCATCAAGCCGACGTTGAAGCTGAAGAACGGCTTCGGGTATTTTCCCGTGATCAGGATCGCGAACCAGGAGAGAACATAGAACAACCCAGCGACGACGCCGAGCAGACTCAGGACGAACTGATGGCCTAGACCCAACAGCCACTTCACGAATATGAGCCAACGGCTTAAGTGTTCCGGATAGTCGACGTCATAGAGCACCGGATAGCGAGCGGGGTCGGTCGAGAAGGGCGGATACTCGTCGCGAAAGAGGGCCACGTACGCGTAGACATTGGCGCCCCAACGATTGAGGCCCACGACCACGTCGAACAACCCCTTTGGATAGCGCCCGCTAAAAAGAATCGCGAACCAGACGATGAAGGTGATGACGGCAACAACTGCACCCAGCGCGTAGATGATCAGAAGCTGCGGGATGGCAAGAAAGAGCCGGAAGAATGTGCTTATCCGGGAGAGTTTTTCGGGATAGGCAACGTCAAAGCGGACAGGATAGCTTCCAGGGACAGCGCCGGCAGGTAGCCCCGTGATTGCGGCCAGGTCCGCCGCGCAGTTGGTGCAGAAGCGGTAACTCGCCTTGTTTCGCGCTCCACAGCGGGGGCAAAAGATATCGCCTGGTCCCCGCGCGGGAGGTTCGAACAGCATCTTGCCCTATGAACGCATCTGAATTGCCTTCGGTAAACCGGTCCGTTGATTCGCCTAGGAAAGAGCGGCGGGCGCTTTTAGCGGCGCGCCGTCGCCCGTGCAGACCCGAACGCGGGCGCCTCCGGCGTCTGTTGCGCCCATCGCAGGACGGACTGCCAGATCAACAACCCGTCCTCACCACCCATCAGCGCCTCGCAGGCGCGTTCCGGGTGCGGCATCATGCCCAGCACGTTGCCCCGCTTGTTCACGATACCAGCGATATTCCGGATGCTGCCGTTCGGGTTGGCTTCAGCGGTCGTCTCGCCGCCCGGCGTGCAGTAGCGAAAGGCGATGAGGCCCTCCGCTTCGAGCTGGTCGAGAGTCCCCTCGTCGGCGAAGTAGCGTCCCTCTCCGTGCGATATCGGAATCTGCAGCACCTGCCCGGGCTCGCACGCGGCCGTGAAGGCAGAGCCGTCGTTCTCAACGCGCAGCCCTACCCACTCGCAGCGGTACTGGAGCGAGTCGTTGCGCATGAGGGCACCCGGCAACAGCTGGCTTTCGCAGAGGATCTGGAAGCCGTTGCAGATGCCGATCACCGGCTTCCCGGCTTCGGCCTCTCGAACGACGGCCTCCATCACCGGCGAAAACCGGGCGATCGCCCCCGTCCGCAGGTAGTCGCCATAAGAGAAGCCACCGGGGAGCACGATACAGTCGTAGCCGGAGAGATCGTTCTCGCGGTGCCAAACGAGGTCGGCTTGCTGACCCATCACATTGGCCAGCGCGTACTGGCAGTCGTGCTCGCTCCACGTGCCCGGGAAGACGACGACAGCGAATCGCATGCCTCCCCCTATCATAGCACAGGAACACCGCAGCCTCGACTCCGCACTCGCGAATTCGCCCCATCCCGCTCATGGTGAGGTACTCGTACCATTAGCGGAGTGCAGCCTACTGCTTCGCAAGGCCTCGCCTTTCTCGGAACAGCGGCCAGCGGCGCAGCCTCGGTTCTCCTCTGCGGTTATTCTCCTGTAAGCTTCCGCCGTGACCTCAACTCCAGTCTCAGACACCTACCGTCTTATCGAAGCCGTCTTCCAACCCGCCTCCATCGTCGTCGCCGGCGCGTCGGCCAATCCTGATACCCCTGGATACGACTATGTGCGTTCGCTCCTGGAGTTCGGATACAAAGGCGGGATCTATCCGATAAACCCAAAAGGCGGCGAAGTCCTCGGCCTGCCCGTCTACCGGTCGCTGGCCGAGGTTCCGGGCACGGTTGATTATGTCATCTCCTGCATCCCCTCTGCGGCAGTCCTCGATCTCGTCTCGGCTTGCCGAGGCCGAGGGGTCAAGGCGCTCCAACTCTTCACCGGCCGGTTTAGCGAGACGGGCCGGCCAGAGGCCATTGACCTGGAGCAGCGCTTACTTGCCGCGGCGCGGGATGCGGGCATCCGTCTGATCGGCCCCAACTGCATGGGGCTCCTCTACCCGGCGGAAGGCATCTCCTTCCGGACGGACATGCCGAAACGACCGGGGCCGATTGGCTTCCTCTCCCAAAGCGGGAACCTGCTGTTCGAACTGACCCACTTCGCCGAGAGTCGCGGGCTTCGCTTCTCGAAGGCGATCAGCTACGGCAACGCCTTGGACCTGAACGAATCGGACTTTCTCCAGTACTTCGCCGAAGATAGCGAGACGCACGTCGTCGGCGCGTACGTCGAGGGGTTGCGCGACGGCCGCCGCTTCTTGGTGGCGCTGCGCCTAGCAGCGTCACGGAAGCCCGTCGTTGTGCTGAAGGGCGGGCGAACGGCTGCCGGCGGCCGGACGGCCGCCTCGCACACCGCAGCGCTAGCGGGTGAGAGCGCCGTTTGGGACGCGGCCGTTCGCCAGGCGGGCGCCTTGCCGGTAAGCACAGTGGAAGACCTGATCGATATGCTCATCGCCTTCGCCTACATGCGGCCCGGCTCGGGGAGGCGGCTCGCGATGGTCGGCGCCGGCGGCGGCCGCTCTGTGCTCACGGCCGACCTCTGCGAGGAGCTAGGCCTCGCCGTCCCGCCGCTGCCCGATGATGTTGAACAGAATATCGCCGAAAGCGCGCCGGACCTCGCGGGTTGGTTGACGAACCCGGTCGACCAGTCCATTCTGGCGGGGAGCGGGATCGGCGGAGCAAGGGTACTGGAGTGGCTGGACGAAAGCTCGGGCATTGATCTGCTTGTCGCGAACGTGGGCGAGCCCTGGGCGTTCGGCCGGCCGGACCCGGAGCGCATCATCGCGCGTGTCACCGACCGGTTCATCGCGATCGCCGCCCGGACGAAGAAGCCGTTCGCCGTTGTCCTCGCCCCCAGCGACTACCCAGACGAGCAACGCTGGCGCCTGGTGTCGGAGGCGCGAGAGCGATTAGTAGAGGCCGGCGTAGCGCTGTTTCCCAGTGTGGAGCGGGCCGTTCGCTCGCTCGCCCGATTCAGCACCTATTGGGCCGGCCGGTCCTCCGCTTAGAACGAGTACCCCCTTGGCGCCCTGCTGCCCCTTCATGCACGATATCTCGCCGCAATGCCCGGACGTGTGGACGACGGCCAGCATGGCGATGAACGAGCCCAGGTTCATCTTCCCGGCCGGGTATTGCTGAGGTCGATCTCGCGGTCCAGTTCGTCGGGCTTAAGGCTTGCTACGTAGTCTTCTGTGCTCTTAAGACCGCCTGCGCGTACTCGTTCAGCGCCGGCAGGTCCACCTTCACCCGCCCCGCCCACTCCTGCCAGTCGCGCCCCATGGGCGGCGGCTCGCTGATGCCCATCTTGCCTGCGAACGAAGTCATTTCAAGCGGCTGGCGGCCGACGGTCATGTTCAGGAAGAAGTCCTCAGCCATTATGGCGTGAGCGAGCATCGGGCCGGCCGGCACCGCTTTGCCGCCAGGGCTCCACTGAGCCTGCCCGGCCGTCAGATCAGCGATAGTCCCGCTGAGCATGCCGTGTGCCTGCTGGACCTGCTGCGAGAGAAGCGATACTGCATCCATGATGCAACCTCCTACTGAATATAGATGGCCTCATATTGTGATACCGGCATGGAGCCCGCAAGCTACTTTCAACTAGAGGGTCGGGGGACTCCGGAGGCTAAAGCCACCGAACTACATTTACTACGAACGGCCTTCCGGCTCAAACGGCGGCGGCTCCATCGGGTTCGAGGGCGGCTTCAGATAGCCGATAGTCGCCTGGGCGCCCGCCGTCTGCAGCTCAGCCTGCGTCGGCGCCGGGTACTCGATGCGTGGGTGGTAGATGCCGCGCAGCGTCGCCTTGAACGACTCCCCGATCGTCCTCAGGTCGCGCAGCGTCAGGTCGCACTCGTCCAACTGCCCCTCGCTCACGCGCTCGGCGATCACGCCGTCGACCAGCGAGTCGATTCGCTCGAACGAGCGGTCTTTGCTGGAGCGGACGACGGCTTCCACGGAATCGGCCAGCATTACGATCGCCGTTTCCCGCGTCTGCGGGCGCGGGCCCGGGTAACGGAACCGTTCCGGGTCTGTCGCCGGGTTCTCGGCGCTGGCCTTGCGATAGAAGTAGGTGACCAGCCGCGTCCCGTGGTGCTCCGGGATGAAGGCCCGCACCTTGGTGGGGACCCGATGGCGCCCGGTTAGCTCCAGGCCAAGCCGCACATGCTCAGACACGAGCCTGGCGCTGACGTGGGGCTCCAGTCTGTCGTGCGGGTTTTCCGACCCCTGCTGGTTCTCGATGTAATAACCGGGCCGGCCGATCTTGCCGATATCGTGGAAGTAGCAGCCGACGCGCACGAGCAGGGAGTCCGCCCCCACGAGGTCGGCGGCGCGCTCCGCCAGGTTGCCCACGATGACGCTGTGGTGGAAGGTGCCGGGCGCCTTCTCCTGCAGCTCCCGCAGAAGTGGGTGGCTTAGCTGCGCTAGCTCCATAAGCTGGATGCGCGTCGTCACCCCGAAGATCACTCCGAGAACGACAGTGGCCCCGACAGTGATGATCGCGGAGCCCAGACCCGTGAGCGAGGACGCGAGGAGCATCCAAACGAGGTCGCTGCCCGAGCGGTCCGGGTTGAGCAGCCAGAAAGCGAAGAGGACGGTCAGGGTGACCAGCCCCACGCTCACACCGGCCATGGCGTAATGGTTGACGCGCTCCGCCCGGCGAACAGCGTAAATCCCGGCGACGCCGCCCAGCAGGAAGGCGATCGCCATCTGGAGCCCGTCCAACGGCTCCCCGGCCAGCGCCGCCCGCGCGTCCGGCATAGCGAAGCCGGCGAAAGCGGCAAGCGCCGAGAGCAGGCCGGCCATCAGCACGCCGAGGCCACCGTCAAGCAGGGTGGCCGTGAGCATCGGAGCGGCGGCGACGGGCAGGATGTAGCTCAGGTAGAGCCGGTTATCATCGGGCAGCGTAAGAGAGAGGAAGACCTTGGCAGCGGCCACCCAGAGCACGAATACCAGGCCCACCATGAAGAGCCGGGGTATCGTGCTGACCTCCCGCGGCTGGAAGAGGTAAAGATAAAGGCTCAACACTATCGCGCCCAGTCCGCCAAAAATCGTGGCCGCAAAGACGCCGGAGACACTGATGCGATTGCTCAGCAACCCCTCGTCGCGGATGCGGCTGACCTCCGCCTGCGTAACTACGTCACCTTCGTGGACGATGACCTGCCCGCCGGCCTCGAATGTCTTGGGCGCGGCCTCTCCCACGTCGAGGTGCGTTTGGCCGGGCAGGACTGGGGCAAGCACGAAGGTTAGGGCAAGCGCGAGCGCCACCGCAAACACGAACGCTTGCAGCGCCGAGATCACCTCATTGGGTTGTCTTCTGGCCCTCATCACCCTCTAGTCGCCTGCCCGCCGACAGGCAGGGCCTGTACGTCAGGCAGATGCGCCCGCCGGAGGGCGGGCAAGGACATGATAACAGACGAAGCGGGAATGCAGAATCGCGGGTGTCACCCCGCGCTTGAATCGTGCGTTTCCCTCTGTCCCGGGCGTCGTCTGTCCCACCCGGCCCGCCCACAACTGATATCGGGGGACACCCCCGAACCCCCGTCCTCGCTCGCTGCTCTCGCTCGGCGCAGACCCGGCGGCTCCGCTTGGCGGTCACCGTCTCAGGGGCGGCCCGGATGACATGAAAGGGAGCGGATGTCATTCTGAGCCACCGGCAATCGGGTCAGTCGGGAGAGATGCCCGCTGTCGCTCGGACGCTTGGCGCGTGAGGCGAAGAATCGGGCGTGCCGGCACCACGGCGCACGATCCTTCGCCTCGGAATGGAATCGTGGCGCCGATTGCTGCCGTCGCCCTCGGGCGACGTTTGAGGGGGGGCTCAGGGTGACATGAAGTGTGAGAGTGGGCGCTTCGATCGGGATGACGGATGCGGATGCCTCAGGCTGAGCCGGGCCGGGTATCGTACGGGCTCCGGACGGATGGGCGACCGGCCGCTAGCCCCTACCGGCCATGACCCTAGCCGCCGGCGAGGAGTTTCGTCACTACTTCGTTGATCTCGCGGCCTTCAGCGCGGCCGGCCAGACGCGGCATGAGGGCGCCCATGACGCGGCCCTTGTCGCCGGGGCCGCTCGCGCCCGTCTCGGCAATGACGGCGCGCGCTTCCTTGTCGATCTCGTCGCGGCTCATCTGCGCAGGGAGGTAGGCCTCCAGGAACTTCAGTTCGGCGGCCTCTTTGTCGACAAGATCCTGGCGTCCGGCCTTGCCGAACTCCTCGATGCTTTCCCGCCGCTGCTTGGCTTGCTTTGCGATGACGCCCAGCACTTCTTTGTCGTCGAACTGCTTGATCGCTGCCACTTCGGCGTTACGGATAGCAGCCATCGTCATGCGCACGGCCGTCTTACGGTTCTCGTCGCCGGCGCGCATGGCGTCCTTCAGGTCCTCAGCGAGTTGCTCTTTAAGAGACATGCAGCTATGGAGTGGTTACAGTGATTGGTCGTCGGTGTCTTTGGGCTAGCCGCGCTGGGCGTTTTTCAGGCTCTTGCGGCGCTTGGCCGCGGCCTTCTTCTTGCGGTGTACGCTGGGAGGCTCGTAGTGCTCGCGCCGGCGGGCTTCGGCCAGGATGCCGGACTGCTGCACCATCTTGTTGAACCGCTTCAGCGATTGGTCGAAGCTTTCGTTGCTGCTGATATAGACCTCAGGCAAACAGTATTCCTCCTAGTTGCGATTGGAATGTGGGCCGCGCCGTCAACGGCGGGCATCGAGCCGTATGATAGGCTCAGCCCGAAAACCGTGTCAAGGCAGAAGTGCCCGTAATCGACCCGTCGGAAGCGTGGTTCCTTGACACCAAAGGCGGCGTCTGCATAGCATTTGCCCGCATCAATGAGCGGTATGCCGGCAGCCCGGCTTCTCCTTTTGCCTCTCGCTCTGATTCTCCTGGCGGCCCTGACTTCCGGCTGCGGGGATAGCGATAACAGCGCCTCGTCGGGCTCTAACGTAACTCCCTCCCCCGCAACGCCCTTTACCCTGGGCGCTCTTGTCATTCGTGGGCAGCAGGTGCCGCTGCCTGAGGGTGTCCTCGTGCAGAACCAGAGCCAGCAATGCGCGAGCGAGCAAGCGGCCACCACGGACGCCTGCGCAAATGACAACAAGCTGATCTCTTATCACATGTCCTACATTCTGCTTGACCCGAAAGTGCCACGCGCTCTGGCCCGCACGATCGATCCCCAGGACGATAGCGTGCTCCGTCCCATCCTGGACTTGATCGCCGGCCGCTCGCCCTCGCCCACCGCCGCGTCCTGACCGCCGCTATTAACCCGCGATTATCTCCGGGTATTGCGCTAGCCGTTCTTCAATTGCTGCCCGTTGCGGCACGCCGCTCACCCCCTCACCCTCGACGGCGAACGAGGCGGCGCAGCTCGCGAAGCGTGTCGCGTCCCAGACATCGCCGGTCTCGCTCCAGCGGATGAGGAACGCCGCGGCGAAGACGTCTCCGGCCCCGGTCGGATCGACTGCATCGGCCGGGAATGCCCCGATGTGCCGCTGCGCTCCGAAGTGGACGACGTCCGCGCCGCCATAGCCGCGTGTGAAGGCCACCAACTCGGTAGCTTTCGCCCACCGGCCGATGGCCTCCGGGGCTGACTCCGGCGGGATATCTTCGTCGGATACGAAGAGGGCTCGGGCGTGGCGCAAAGCCGGGCCGGGCCCCCAGCGCTCGGGGGGAACCGGTCGCACGCGCGCGTCCGGGCCTACCTCCCGCAGCCAACCTTGAGCGCCGGCGCCGAGGAGCGAGCCGGGAAAGCAGGCGGCCAGATCCTCGTCCACCTCGCCGGCCACGGGGCCAAGCAGCACGATTTTGGCTCGGCGCCAGGCCGACGGGAGATGCTCGGGCAGAAGGCGCGCAGCCGCCTGTGTGATGTACTGCGTTCTGCGCCTGCCACGATAAACATTCCGTATTTGCGTCGTGCGCTCGCTGGGGATGCAGACGCAATCGATTCCGGGCAGCACCATGGGAAGGTCCAGTTCAGCCGCGGCAGAGGTCAGCACGGCCGCCCGCAGGCCCAGGTTGCGCGCGAGCAGCGAGCAGTAAGCGGCAGCGCCGCCCAACCTCCACCCAGCGCCGTCTTTTTCCGGCAACAGGTCCTGGACTACATGGCCGATTACGAGAAAGTCCGGAGTCTCGCCAGCGGGCGAGGATGTCATCAGCGGCGGCCGTAAGGCCGGCCGCCGTCACCCCCGTTGGAGCGGGGCCTGATCACCACCTTGCGCTGGTCTCCCTGCCCAACAGACGCCGTCTGGACGTAGCGGTCTTCGGAGAGCGCCAGGTGAATGATCCGCCGCTCGGCGGCGGGCATCGGCTCCAGGGTTACGGGCCGGCGGGACTGCCGCACCCGGTCCGCCATCCGCCGGGCGAGCCCGCGCAGCGATTCCTCGCGGCGCCTGTGGTAATGCTCGACGTCGATTGTCACGAGCACGCGGCTGTTCAAGCGGCGGGTAACCATGACGTTGACCATGTACTGAAGCGCGGAAAGGCTGGTGCCGCGGCGGCCAATCAGCAGCCCCAGGTCCTCTCCTTCTATATCGAGCACGGCACTGGCCCTCCCCAGGCCGTCGGCTGCCGTTTCGGGGCGGCGGACGTCGACCCCTGCCTGGATGTCCATCAGTTCGAGCAGCGAACGAAGATAGTCGGTTGCCAGCTCCACTTCTTCGGATTCCAGGTCTTTGACATCGATATCCGCTTCTGCCTCCGCCTCTGCCTCCGGGTAGAACTCGTCTTCCGGTCCAGCCGGCGCTTCCCTGGCGGTCCCCTCCTCGAGCGCGGTCACCCTCACCCTGGCCTGCTCACCGCCCAGCCCAAAGATACCCGGCTTGCCGGGCGTCAGCACCTCGATGTTCACCTGGGAGCGCTTCAGGCCGAGCTCTTCGAGGGCGATGTCGATGGCCTCATCGACGGTTTTTGCGCTTACCTCTACGCTTTCCATGGGCGGCCCTCACTTTGCTTGCCGGAGCTGTGACGCGCTCCGGCCTATCGTCGTCTGATTGTTCGTTCTTTTCGGCGGCTGCCTGCTGCTGAGACCGGGCGGCCGGGGCAGGCGCGGGTGTGGGCGTGGGCAACGGCAACAGGACGTGCCACCAGCTGCCCAGTCCGCGGCGGCCGTAAACGTAGTAACTGGCGAACAGCGTGAAGATGTTTGTGGCGACCCAGTAAACGCCGACCCCGCTGGGCAGGGACAGCGAAATCCAGACGAGAATCAGTGGCATCATCCACGTCATCATCTGCTGTTGCTGCGCCTGCTGCGGCGTGGCGTTCGGAGTGATGCTCAGCTTCTGCTGAACGTAGGTGGCATAGCCGACAAGGATGGGAAGGATGAACGTCGTGTCGGGCTGGCCAAGGTTCAGCCATAAGAAGTGCTGGTTGAGCGGCACGGACTCGTGGATGAATGACCATGGATAGAGCCGCTGAGAAAGCCCAATCAGGCTCTCCGGGCTTCCGCCCATCGTGAACACGAGCGCGCGATAAAGGCAAAAGAAGAGACCGAACTGAATAACCATGGGCATGACACAACCCAGCGGGTTGAAGCCGTGCTCGCGCATTATCTTCATCTCTTCTTCGCTTCTTTTGCGTGGGTCTTTGAATTTCTTCCGGACCTCCTCAAGGCGAGGCTGCGCGGCCTGCATGCTCTTCATGGACTGGAACTGCCGGATAGTGAAGGGAAGCGTCGCGAGGCGCACCAGCAGGGTGAACAGGATAATCGCCACGCCAAACTCGCCGAACACCAACCGGTCCAGCACGATCAGGGCGTTGATGAGCGGATTGATCAGGATCAGGTTGAAGGTGTTGCTGAACCCGTAAATCAGCACCATTGACGCGACCACGGCGATGGCGATGAACGAAATCAACGTCATCGGGCTCATCCGCCTGCCCGCGGACGGCGCGGCCGGTGCAGCGCGTGTCATGGTGACACCGCCGGTGTTGCCGAGGCGAAAGAAGCGGCCACGAGGCGCGGCGCCGCCTCACCTCGCGGATCGATGTGGTACAGGTTGCCTCCCTGCACCATCACCAGCACATCGCCGCCGAAGGGCACCGGGTCGGACAGGATCGTACGGCTCAGGATCGTTGGCGGCCTCTGTTCGGCGCCCGTTGCCGGATCCACGCTAAAGATGTTGCCCTCGCGGTCGGCGACGATCAGCGAGCCCCCGGCGAGCAAAGGCGAAGCGCGGACGCCGTCATCCGCCTTAAAGGGCTGGGGCCAGACCGCGGCGCCGGTGTCCGCGTTGACCGCGTACACCTTGTGGTCGAGGTTCGGCGCATAGATTGTCTTGCCGTCTACCAGCGGCCGTCCCCAGAACCAGTTATCGCCCTTCACCGGCTGGTCCCAGGCGGGGTTGCCCGTTTTCGCATCCAGGGCGAACAGCTTCCAGCCGATGCCGCCGATGATCACCTTATCGCCGGCGAGCACCGGGTCGCTGATCAGCGCCGCCTCGGTCTCAAACGGCTTGCTCCACACGGGGGCAAGCGTGTCAGACCGCAGCGCGTAGGCCGTGCCCGCGACTGTGCCGAAATAGATGTTGTTGCCGTTAATCAGGGGTGTCGTCCAGATACTGCTGCCCGCATCGAAGACGTTCATCGCCACCCCCGATTCCGGGTTCAGCGCATATAGTTTGCCGTCGTCCGACGCCGCGTATAACCTATCGGCCGCCGGAGTATCGCCAACGGCCAGGGCCAGGCCGCCGATGATCGGGCCGTCCGTCTTAAATGCCCAGGCGCAGGCACCGGTGGCTGTGTCCAACGCGTAGACATTGCCATCGTAAGCGCCAAAGTAGACTTTGTTTCCCCTCACAACTGGCGCACCGTAAATGCCCTCGAGTTTGCGGGATTCCTCCGGGCCGCCGCCGCAGGAGGCCTTATCGTCTTTCGGGAACTCCCAGCGAATGCGGAAGCTCGCCGCCGCCGGCGCTCCGTTGCTCGGCGAGACCGCCGGTGGCGTGACGGTTGCAGTTGGCGACCCCGTAGTGGAAGGCAGCGGCGAGCCGGAGGAGGATGCCGGGAAGGTCGCCGTTGGTGTCGCCGCCGCGGAAGCCGTTGGCGAAGCGCTGGAAAGAGCAGGACCTTGCGGCTCCAACGCGGCCAGCTTTCCGTTCTCGATGCTCACATATAGCGTGTCGCCCTGAGCCGTAGGTGGCGTCCACCCCTCGGGGCTCGCCGCCCGGCGGCAGCCGGCCGCGAGCAGCAACAGCGCGATGATGAACAGCAATGGAAACGCGCGGCGGCGAACGGACAGCCCGTGACGCTCTTGACCAACGCTGCCGAGGAGTTGGGCGCGATTCCTGACGAACAATTAAGGTACGGGGTCGCACCCGCCGCGGTTGAACGGGTTACACCGCGCCAGCCGCCATAATGTGAGAAAGCCGCCGCGCACAAGCCCGTGCCGCTCGATAGCTTCGTAGCCGTAATGTGAGCAAGTGGGCAAGAAGCGGCAGCCCGGCGGCAGCGCCGGCGAGACGCCATTCTGATACCAGCGGATAGCCTTCAGCGCCGCCGTCTTCATCGAGTGGCGCCCTCCACCGGCGCCGGTCTCGTCAGCAGGCCCGCTCGCTGGAGCAGCTGCACGACTGCTGTTCTCAGCTGCGGAAAGTCGGCCTCGGCCGCGGCCCGCTTCGTGGAGATCACGATGTCCCAAGAGGTAGCGATCGGCAGGACCCGAATCACCTCTCGCAGCCGGCGACGGGTTCGGTTGCGAACCACAGCATTGCCCAGCCGCTTGCTCGTCACAAACCCGTAGCGGTTGTGGTCCAGGTCGTTTGCCACGATTCGCAATACCAGCAGGCCATTATTCCAGGAGCGCCCACCGCGGAACACCTTATCGAAGTCGGCTCGCCGACGCAGGCGCAGCTCCTTGCCGAAGCCCTGCTCCCTGGCGCCCGCGCGCCGCTCAGACAGCGAGCCGCCACCTGCCCTTCAACATTCGGCGTTTGAGCACGGCCCGGCCGTCCTTGGTGCTGTTACGCGCCATGAACCCATGCCGCCGAAGCCGGCGGCGCTTCTTTGGTTGATACGTGCGTTTGGGCAAGAAAGACTCTCCAGGGTGCCTCTGCTGTACTCGCGAATCGAGAGGCGCGCATCGGGCGGGCCGCGCACATTATAGGCACGCCCTTTTCGAACGGTCAACGCAACTTTGCGTGGTGGCGTGCGGCCGGATGCGTCCTCGAGAAAGTTTGATTTCTGTTGTTTCCGGCCCTATAATGTCAGCAATCTTCCGCCCCGGCGGAAGGCCAGCCCTTGCCAGCTTGAAGGAGTAAGCAACGTGTCTTACGTTGATCGCATCCTCGTTTGCCGCGAATGTGGTTCCACATTCACCTTCACGACCGGAGAACAGGCCTTTTACGCCAATCGCGGCCTGCTTAACCAACCCTCTCGTTGTCCGGGCTGCCGCAGCGCGCGCCGTGCCCCCGCGGCAGCACCGCCCCAGGATGGCTATGTGCACTACGGTGCCTTCGCCAGCTTCGGCGGACGGACGCCGCGGCAGATGCACCCGGCCGTCTGCGGGGGTTGCGGCCAGATGACCGAGGTGCCGTTCCGTCCCAAGGGAGACCGCCCCGTCTTCTGCGCGCAGTGCTTCATCCCCACGAAGAGCCACGAGCAGGGCCGGCTATCGGCTAACGGCTAGCGTTCGCGTTGACATCTTCGCCACCCCCTCGATAGACTGAATAGACAAATCACATACAGACAGGCGACGACGGAGACGAGTACGGGGTCAACCCCTCCGTTAAGCGAGCCCCGGATGGTGCGAGCGGGGCACGGAGCAACCGCCAGAAAATCCCTCCTGAGCCGCCGACCGAAAGCCCACGGGAAGAACCCAGGACATAGAATCTAGAACCTGCCGGGTCCTCTAAATTCTACGTTCTAAGACTAGGTTCTACCGTGTGAGTAGGCTCGGCCGGAAGCTCCCGTTAACAGAAGCACGGGTATAATCCTTCGCCGGAAGGACGTACCCGCAAAACGAGTGCCCCGATTTTTCGTTCGGGGAACCAGGGTGGTACCGCGGGCATAGCTCGTCCCTCAAGGGACGGGCTTTTTTGATGCCCCACGATGCCAGGGAGGAAGAAAACACATGTTCAAACCGGTCGATAGCCGCCAGAGCTTCCCGAAGATGGAGGAGGACATCCTGCGCTTCTGGAAGGATAACGACATCTTCCTCAAGAGCGTGGAGCAGCGGCCCGAGGATGAGCTGTACGTTTTCTACGAAGGACCGCCAACTGCTAACGCCCGGCCGGGGGTGCATTCAGTCCTCCCACGTGCCTTCAAGGACCTATTTCCCCGCTACAAGACAATGCGTGGCTACCGAGTCCCCCGCAAAGGCGGCTGGGACACCCACGGGCTACCTGTGGAGCTTGAAGTGGAGCGCGAGCTGGGCATCAAGAGCAAGCCGGAGATCGAGGAGTTCGGAGTGGAAGAGTTCAACCGTCTGTGCCGGGAGAGCGTCTTCCGCTACGTCAAGGAGCTGGAGGAGCTCACTGACCGCATCGCCTTCTGGATCGACATGACCGACGCGTACATCACATACGACAACCGTTACATCGAGAGCGGGTGGTGGATAATCAAGCGCTTCTGGGACGGCGGGCTCATCTACCTGGACTACCGCTCCACCCCGCACTGCCCACGCTGCGGTACATCGCTATCCGATGCGGAGGTCGCTCTCGGCTACAAGGAGGACACGCCGGATCCCTCCGTTTACGTCAAGTTCCGCCTGACAGACGAGAGCGCCCGAGCAGTGGCGAGCCAGGCCGGCGAGCGGCCATCCGGGCAGGTATACGTACTGGCGTGGACGACGACACCCTGGACGCTGCCCGGCAATACGGCGCTGGCCGTTAAACCAGACGCCGGCTACGACCTGGTCCGCGCGGACGGGGAGATGCTGCTGGTCGCGGCGCAACTGCGGCAGGGGGCGCTCAGCGAAGACGGCGAAACGGTAGCAACCGTTGACGGAGCAGTCCTCGTCGGCCTGAAGTACGAGCCCCTCTATGACCCAACGACCTGGGGCGTGCCTGCACTCTGGTTCGACCCTGCGCAGGACGGCCGGCTCGTGCAGGCGGCAGGCATCAACTCCGTCACAAACGCCTACACCATCCTCGCGGCAGATTTCGTCTCAATGGCTGATGGCACCGGCGTGGTGCATATCGCTCCGGCCTTTGGCGGCGAGGACTTCGACCTGGGCAAGCGGAACGGCCTCCTCTTCCTCCAGCCGGTGGACCTCCGTGGACGCCTGCCGGATGGATCGCCCTGGCCCGGGCAGTTCGTAAAGGACGCCGATAGGGGTATCGCCGAAGACCTCGAGAAGCGCGGCCTGCTGCTTCGGCGGGAAGTCATCCGCCATACCTATCCCTTCTGCTGGCGCTGTGACACACCGCTCCTCTACTACGCCAAGCCGACGTGGTACATCCGCACGACCGCCGTCAAAGAGTCGCTCATCGCGGGTAACGAAAAGATCAACTGGTACCCGGACCACATCAAGCACGGCCGTTTCGGCGATTGGCTGCGGAACAACGTCGACTGGGCGCTCAGCCGCGAGCGCTACTGGGGGACGCCGCTACCGATCTGGAGCTGCGCCGGATGCGGCGGTTACCAAGCCGTCGGCTCTCGGCAGCAGATGCGCGAGTTGGCGGTGAACCCAGCCGCCGTCGACGCTCTTGAGGACCTGCACCGGCCCTACATCGACCGTATCGAACTGCTCTGCCCGCAGTGCGAAGGAGTGATGCGCCGCATCCCCGAGTTAATGGACGTCTGGTTCGACTCGGGCGCGATGCCCTATGCCCAGTGGCACTACCCGTTCGAGAACAAGGAGACGTTCCGCCGCATGTTCCCCGCCGATTTCATCTGCGAGGCCGTGGACCAGACGCGCGGTTGGTTCTACACGCTCCACGCCGAAGCCGTCCTTCTGAACTCACTCGGCGAGGCGCCGGAGAACCTCTCCTATCGCAACGTCATCTGCCTGGGCCACATTCTGGACGAGAAGGGCCGCAAGATGAGCAAGAGCCTGGGCAACACCGTTGAGCCGATGGCGGTGATCGATCAGCACGGCGCCGACGCCCTGCGGTGGTACCTGTTCACGGCCACGCGGCCCGGCGACGCCCGCCGCTTCTCTTCGAACCTCGTGTCCGAGGCGCTCCGCCGCTTCCTCCTCACTCTCTGGAATACCTATAGCTTCTTCGTGACCTACGCCAACCTTGACGGCTTTGACCCAACAGCCGCGCGCCAGGGCGAGCGTACAGAGCTGGACCAATGGGTGCTCTCCGAGCTTAACCACCTGGTACAGCGTGTGACCGAGAGCCTGGATAGCTACGATCCCACCACGGCCGGGCGCCTGATCCAGGCCTTTGTGGAGGACCTCTCCAATTGGTACGTCCGGCGCAGCCGCCGCCGGTTCTGGCGCGGCGAGATGGACGCCGACAAGCTCGCCGCCTACCACACGCTCTACACCTGCCTGGTAACACTGGCCAAACTACTCGCGCCGTTCACCCCCTTTGTGTCCGAGGCCATCTATCAGAACCTCGTCCGCTCGGTCGACGGTGGAGCGCCGGAGAGCGTGCACCTGGCGGCATGGCCGCAGGCGGACCGCTCGCTGATCGATCAGCAGCTCATCGAGCAGACTCGCCTCGTCATGCGCATCGTCAGCCTGGGCCGGGCGGCGCGCAGTAAGTCCGGCCTCAAGGTGCGTCAGCCGCTGACCCAGGCCGTCGCCTTCGTGCAAACAGAATGGCAGGTGCAGTCCCTAAAGCATCACGAGGAGCAAATACTGGAGGAGCTCAACGTCAAGCGGCTTGAGGTGAAAGACCTGGGCAAGACCTTCAGCGCGCCCTACGCCGTGCCCGACGATCTGCTGGCCGCGGCGGGCGAAGGCGCCGTCCTCGCGAACGACGAGGCGGGCTACGCCGTGGCCGTTGACTCCAGGATCACGCCGGAGCTGGCAGATGAAGGCCTCGCTCGCGAGCTGGTGCACCGCATCCAGAACCTGCGCAAGTCCGCGGGCTTCGAGATCTCCGACCGCATCGTCGTCTACTTCCAGGATGGCGGCCGACTGCGTGACGTGCTCGCCGGCCACGGCGCCTACGTCCGGGCGGAGACGCTGGCCGACGAGCTACTGGAGGCAATTCCCCCGGCGGGAGCGGCGAGCGAGGAGCAGAATATCGACGGGGAAAACGTGACCCTGGCGGTCAAGCGCTCCGGACGCTGAGGCGCTTACACGTGCAGCCGCGGCCGCTTCTCGCGTTCACCTGTGGCCGGCTGCTGTCGCTTGGTCGTCTCCACCACCGGTGTCTCGCGCTTGCCATCTGTGATGAACAGCGCCCGGACTTTGCCCCAGACGAGCTGTGGCAGCGGCTCCTTGAGCCCTTCTAGCGCCGGTTGCTCGGTAGGTTCCGAGGTCAGGCACGGATACTCGGACGCAACCTCCGCTCCGAACAGCATGAACATGGCGCTGAGGTGCAGCCAGAAGAGGAACGCGACCACCGCTCCGAGGGAACCAAATACCACGTTATAATTCGAAAAGTTCTCTAAGTAGAGGCTGAACGCGATGTTCCCGGCCGCGAATAAGACGGCGGCCACGAGCGCCCCCGGCCATACCCTCGCTGGGGACCTGATGCGCCCCGGCACTAGCGAGTAGAGGGCGAGAAACGCCAGGAACGCCATGATCGCCGGCGCCACGTAGGAGGCGGCATCCCAGAGGAAACCCATCCGGTCCGCCGCCTTGCCAATTCCGCCGAGTGAATCACCATTGTCCCCCGCGTAACGTAAAGCGCCAAGGAGCGCGAGGGAGGCCAGAAATCCGAGGGCCAGCCCGAACACCATCGCCAGGTCAATGAGCTTTTGTGGCACGAATGGACGCTTGGCGGACTCGTCGTCAAACGCTGCATTAAGGGCTTTCCTGATCGCTCCGAACATGGACGTTGCTGACCAGGCCAGCAACAACGCTCCGGCGACACCGACGACGCCACCGCCCCGGCCGTGCAGGCCGTTCACCGCGTCCTGTACCGAGTTGCGGCCTTCGCCCTGGCTCAGAGGGATCGCTTCCAGCACCCTATCGACGATGTCCTGGCGCACGCTCTCGCTGGCAGCGACGATACCGGCCAGGCTGATAACAAAGATCAGCAGGGGGAAGATCGAGAAAAGGACATAATAGCCAATCGTGGCTGCCGTTTGCGGACCATTATCCTCATAAAACTCCCGGATGGACCGCAAGAACAGTACTTTTGTGGCGCGCAGAATCGGCATTTGGCTCATTCCGCGCCAAGCAAATATGAGTGGGAGCAGACCGCTATTTGGATTAATTCTCTCTAACAGGCGCTTGTTCACATTCGTGGCCATGCTGGGGGTTGACGCGACGTAATGTTATTTTCGTATACTTCACACGTGCAGTTGCAGGAGGTCCATATGTCCCCCCTGGGGGAAACCCTCCGTAGCGCTAGGCTGGCGAAGGGCATCACCCTTGAGGACGCGGAACGAGTAACTCGCATCCCCCGCAAGTACCTGGAAGCCCTGGAACTGGAAGATTACGGAAGACTGCCCGCCCCGGTCTACGCCCGTGGCTTCCTCCGTTCGTATTCCGGCTACTTGGGCCTGGACCCGGGGGAACTCCTCCCGTTCTTCCCCGTCGGGCACGTAGAGGAGCCGCAGCTAGACCCTCTTCCGGAAGTGCAACAGCCGCGCACCTGGAATATGAGCGGCGTCATCGCCATCGGTGTTGTCGCCGGCCTTATCCTGCTCGTTGTCGGCCTCTACAGCATCGGACGCGAGGACAGCAGCAGCTCCTTCGTTGCCCAGACCGGGACGACCACGCAGAGGACTCCCAGCGTTGTCACCGGCGCCGGCGGCCCAGCGGCGGGCGGTGGCGCAGCCGCCGCCGAACTTCAGGACCTGGTAGGACAGAGCGTGGAGACGGCGGTCGGCATGGTGCAGTCCACCGGCGCCTCTTACGTGCTCGTCGGCGTGGCCCGGGGTGATGTAGCCTCGAACACCGTCGTGGACCAGGGTACGGCCGCCGGCACCCGCATCGGCCCCGGCGACACCGTTACCATCTTCTTCCGCCGCTAAGCCCCGCCTCGATTGCGGCGGTCCCGGTGCTGATTTTCCTTCCCCGCGCATCGGCCGTACGATAGAGCGGCTATGCCGCATGCGCCCGAGTCAAGCCTGGCCGAACTGCGCGTCCTCGACCTCTCGCGGAGCGTCGCCGGCGCTCACTGCAGCCGGTTCTTCGCCGGTTACGGCGTCGATGTGATAGCGGTGGAACCGCCGGCCGGCCACCCCCTGCGCCGGCAGGGTCCGTTCGCGGCGGACCGCCCTGACGGAGAAACCGGTGCGCTCTGGCTCTGTCTTGCGGCCGGCAAGCGGAGCATCACCCTGGATATTGCCTGCGCGACCGGGCAGGGACTGTTCCGTCGCATGGTGGAGGAAGCGCACATCATCCTCGAGAGCTTTGCGCCCGGCTTCATGCAAGAGCTGGGACTGGGGTACGAGGCGCTCAAGGGCATCAAGCGCCGCATCATCCTCGTTTCCGTTACGCCCTTCGGACAAAGCGGTGCCCAGGCCGGCTGGCGGGCTACTAACCTGACCTCATTCGCCTCCGGCGGCCAGATGTCGCTCACCGGAGAGCCAGGACGCGAGCCCCTGGTGAACGGAGGCTACCAGGCGGAGTACCAGGCGGGCCTACAGTCGTTCGCGGCCTCCGCGGTCGCAGTGGTCAACGCCGACGCCTATGAGGTTCCCCAACACATCGATATCTCGGTGCAGGAATGCATGGCTTCCGCGCTGGAGCTGTACCTGCCCTGGTGGTCCTACCTCAAGCGGGATATATCGCAGCGCAAGGGAAACGTCCTCTCGGCCATGGTCGGGGTTTTCCCGGCCAAGAGCGGCCACATCGGCCTGCACATCATGCCCCGCAACTGGCCCTGGTTCGCCAGGGCAATCGGGCGCCCGGAACTACTGGAGGACGACCGCTTCAAGGACAACCACTCGCGGCTGGAGCACAATGATGAGCTGGAGGCAATCGTCTACGAATGGGCGAGCACGGTTGACGCCAGACAGGTCTACCGTACAGCCGGCGCCGCTCGCGCGCCCATCGCCTTCGTTCACAGCGTCGCCGACCTGCTCGATTCCGGCCAGCTACGAGAGCGCGAGTTCTTCCAGCAGGTCGAGCACCCGGTCGCGGGCGAGTTGACCTACCCCGGCCCGCCGTTCCGCATGTCCGCGCTGGAACATCAGCCGGGCAGAGCCCCGCTCCTCGGCGAGCAGAATGAAGAGCTTTACTGCAGCGAGTTGGGCCTCTCCCGACGAGACCTGGCGCGCCTGCGCGCAGCGGGAGTGGTCTGATGGCGAGACGTCCCCGCGCGACCCACGCCGAGGCAGCTTCGGACGGGGAACCG
>VBJS01000042.1 GCA_005880055.1 Chloroflexota bacterium
GCGCTCCACCGAGAAGGCGTCATGGAGACGACTCCCCAATATCCCGAAGTCGATCCCAAGTACGAGGACGATCTGCGGAATATCGAACGCGAATATCTCTGGCCCGGCTCCAAATTCTGGGTCGCGCAGTTCGGCCACGGCGGCCCGCTCATCGGAATGGTCGCCGTCCGCCGCCTCGACACCCAAACTGCCCGGCTCCGCCGAATGCGCGTAACGGCCTCATGGCGCCG
>VBJS01000119.1 GCA_005880055.1 Chloroflexota bacterium
GGCGTTCACTTCGCCGCCCGCTTCGGCGATGAGGCTGTGCTTTTCCGCCTTGCCGCACAGCTCGAAGAGACGCGCCCGTGGGCGAGTAAGCGACCGCCCGTAAGCGCTGTCTAAACCAGGAGGTGGGCACGGGCTCCTCAAACGCTCTTCCATATTGCGTTATTCGCCGGTGCCGCTTCCCGCCGGCCGATACCGCTGTTGCTATACTCTCAATAGTCAATCGGGTGCAGAAGGGAAGGAGCAAGATGACATCATTCGCCCCACTGAAGCCGCAGGTCCATCATCCGCCGCTCAAAATCGCCGACGATACCTGGCTCATTCAACAGATGCAGGAAGCGGCGATTGGGCCGCTCTGGCTATACCTGCACTCTCTGGTCATAAAGGGTCCGGAACCGATCGTCGTGGACACCGGCACGCCGTGCAACCGCGAGCAATGGCTCGCGGACGTATTCTCGATTGTCGATCCCGGCGATGTGCGCTGGATTTTCCTGTCGCATGACGACGTCGATCACGCCGGCAACCTCGCGGAAGTGATGGAGGCTTGCCCGAACGCGAAGCTGGTCTGCACCTGGTTTATGACCGAGCGTCATGCCAACTGCTTCAACTTTCCACTGGAGCGCTGCCGCTGGATCAACGACGGGGAATCGTGGCGCGCGGGTGACCGTACTCTGACCGCCATCACACCGCCCCTCTTTGATTCGCCCGTGACACGCGGATTGTACGATGATCGCACCGGCGTTTACTGGGCTGTCGATACGTTCGCCACGCCGCTTCCCGGGCCCATGAATGACATCAGCGAGCTGGACGGTCAGGCCTGGAAGGAAGGCCTGGAGATGTTCAACTGCATGAACAGCCCCTGGTTCAAGCTGCTGGACCTGGACAAATTCGAGCGCCACGTGGACCGCGTCCAAAATCTGGACATTAGCGTGATTGCCGCCTGTCATTCGCCGGTTATAGGGAGTTCGCACATGACCCAGGCGTTCGACATGATCCGCCGCATTCCGCACTTGGAGCCTCCGCCCCAGCCGCAGCAGGCAGATCTCGATGAGCTCATGCACTGCGTCGCGACCGGCAAGCAGTACATCTGGCAGCCGGGCGGTAACGGCGCATAGCCGAATCCAGCAACTGCAAGACGCTGGTTGACAGCGCCCGAGGGAGAGCGTCCCGGTACCTTCAGCCGCAGCCTGACCGCGCGTACGCCCGCGGCAAAGGCAGCACGATGTGTGGCAGGTCCGGGACCGATGCCTTGGTGATAGGATGAAATACGGCGACGTATGACTACTAAGGATCAGGCGCGGGAGTTTCGCATCGAACAGGACGCGCTGGGCGAAGTTGAAGTACCGGCCGATCGCCTCTGGGGCGCCCAGACAGAACGCTCGCGCCTCAACTTCCAGATTGGCGTGGACCGGTATACCTGGGGAAGGCCCGTCATCCGCGCCTTCGGCATCCTTAAGAAGGCAGCTGCCCTGGCGAACGGCGAGTTGGGAGAGTTGCCGCCAGAGAAGGTCGATGTGATCGTTCGCGCCGCTCAGGAGGTCATCGACGGCAAGCTGGACGCGGAATTTCCGCTGGTAGTGTTCCAGACCGGGTCGGGCACGCAGACGAACATGAACGCCAACGAGGTGATCGCGAACCGGGCGATCCAATTCGCCGGCGGAAGAGTCGGATCCAAGAAGCCGGTCCACCCCAACGATGATGTCAACCAGAGCCAGTCGTCCAATGACGTATTCCCGGCCGTCATGCACATCGCCACAGCCGAGCAGGTGGAGGACTCCCTGATTCCTGCCGTCCGCGAATTGCGCGACACGTTGGAAACCAAGGCTAGGGAATTCTCCGATGTGGTAATGATCGGCCGGACGCACCTCCAGGACGCCACTCCGCTCACCCTCGGGCAGGTGATATCGGGCTGGGTTGGGCAGCTCGACCAGGCGCTGGACGCGATCGCCTACACGCTCCCCGGAGTGCACGAGCTGGCAATCGGCGGCACGGCCGTCGGCACCGGGCTGAACGCCCATCCCCGCTTTGGTGAAGTCGCAGCGCGTAACATCGCCGAGGAGACAGGCAAGCCGTTTATCTCCGCAACCAACAAGTTCGCGGCCCTCTCCGCGCACGACGCGATGGTTAACGTCAGCGCCGCGCTGCGCACGTTGGCGGGCGCGCTCCTGAAGATCGCGAACGACGTTCGCTGGTACGCTTCCGGCCCGCGCGCTGGGCTGGGGGAGCTGAACATCCCCGAGAACGAGCCCGGCTCATCGATCATGCCCGGCAAGATCAACCCCACACAGTGCGAGTCGCTGACAATGGTCGCCGTCCAGGTCTTCGGCAACGACCATGCGGTTGCATTTGCCGGGTCCCAGGGCAACTTCCAGCTAAACGTCTACAAGCCGGTAATATTGCACAACGTCCTGGAATCGGCTCATCTGCTTGCCGATGCCCTTCGCTCTTTCAACGACCACTGTGCCGTCGGCATCGAGCCCAACGAGAAGCGCATCCGGGAGCACCTGTACAATTCCCTCATGTTGGTCACTGCCCTGAGCCCGCACATCGGCTATGAAAAGGCGGCAGAGATCTCCCTCAAGGCCTATCGAGAGGACGTCACATTGCGCGAAGCGGCGCTCCAGCTGGGCTACGTTAGCGCCGAGCAATTCGACGAGTGGGTGCGGCCGGAGGACATGACTCGCCCGCGCCGCCCCTAGTCAGGGCACTACAACAGCGAACCGCCAAGCTTCTCCTTGCCACCTCCGCCGGCCAGGCCACAGCGAAGCGTAGCAGGCGTTTCGGGCCGATAACGGCAGGCAGCCGGTGCGATTTGCTATCCTGAACACTGAAGAGATGTTAGCCCGCCTTGCGGCGCGCTAAGCGACGGTCAGATGGCATCAATTCAACGCTTAGGCATACTGGTTGGAGGCGGGCCCGCCCCGGGCATCAACAGCGCCCTCAGCGCCGCCACCATCGAGGCACTCAAAATGGGCGCCGAGGTCGTTGGCATCTACGACGGCTTCGAGCACCTCATCGAGGGCAGGACAGACATGGTGCGCCGCCTCGAGTACCCGGACGTCTCGCGCATCCACTTCCAGGGCGGCTCCGTTGTTCGCACGGCGCGTGCCAATCCAGCCCGCACCATAGAAGACCTTCGGCGGACGGTGGCGACTCTCCACGACCTGGGCCTCAGCCACCTGATCACGATCGGCGGGGAGGACACCGCTTCGGCTGCCGCCCGCATCGGCCGGGAAAGCGGCCCAGGTTTACGGATCGCCCACATCCCGAAGACTATTGACAACGACCTCCCCCTTCCTGGAAACGTCCCTACGTTTGGCTTCGAGACAGCGCGGCATTTGGGCACGCAGTGGGTGCTCACGCTCATGGAGGAGTCCCGCACTACCAACCGCTGGTGCCTCGTGGTCGTGATGGGACGCAAAGCGGGGCACCTGGCGCTGGGGATCGGCAAGGCGGCCGGCGCTATCACTACCATCATCCCCGAGGACTTCGCTTCGAGCGAGATATCCCTCAATGATCTCTGCCTTGCGCTGGAAGGAGCGATCATCAAGCGCCGCACGCGCGGCCGGCACGACGGGATCGCGGTCATCGCGGAAGGAGTGGCCGCCAAGATGGACCCGGCGGAGCTGGCGAAAGTATCGGGCACCGCTGTCGGTTACGATGCCCACGGAAACATCCGCCTGGAGAAGATTCCGCTGGCTTCAGTGATCGAACGGGAGATGGAGCAGCGCTTCGCCGAGCGCGGAGAATCGCTTCCCGTGATCAGCGTGACACTGGGATATGAGCTGCGCTGCGCTGCCCCGATCCCCTTCGATATCGACTACACACGCACCCTGGGATACGGCGCCGTCCGCTTCCTGCTCGGCGAAGCGGCCGGGGGCAATGCCGGCGACGGCGGCGTCATCTGCCTGGACGGCGGCCACCTGCGCGTGCTCCCGTTCGAAGAGCTCCAGGGCGAAGACGGCCGCATTCGCACGCGCATGGTAGACACCAATTCGGAGCATTACAAGGTGGCGCGCGAGTACATGATCCGGCTTAACCGCCAGGACCTGGAAGACCCGGATGCTGCGCGACAACTAGCAGACGCCGCCGGAATGCAGCCGGAAGAGTTCGTGCAGCGATTCAGTCCCGTTATCGCCGCGGACGTGGCCGAACGTGTGACGCCTCCAGCCCCGTCGAAAATCCCGTTCGGAGCCGGGAGTTGACCGGCCGGGCGGAAAGCCGAACCGCTGAACTCCTCAATGCAACGGCGGGAGCCATGGTAGCGCCCGGCAAAGGCATCCTGGCGATCGATGAGACACCGGCCACGTGTACCAGGCGGTTTGCGGAGGCGGGCATCGAAAGTACGGAGGAGACCCGCCGCGCCTACCGCGAAATGCTCGTTACCGCGCCGCGAATCGGCGACTACATCAGCGCCGCGATTCTCGTAGACGAGACGATCCGCCAGCGCACGTCAGACGGCCGCTCATTCGTCGAGGCCTTGGCCGAACAGGGTATCCTGCCGGGTATAAAGGTGGACGCGGGCGCGAGGCCCTTGGCAGGCGCCGCGGACGAAACGGTAACCGAGGGGTTGGACCGCCTGCGAGAGCGGCTCGAGGAATACCGAGCGATGGGCGCGCGCTTCACCAAATGGCGCGCGGTTATCGGCATTGGTCCGGGGCTGCCCAGCCGCTACTGCATCCTGGTGAACGCGCATGCGCTCGGGCGTTACGCGGCGCTTGCCCAGGAGGCGGGGCTGGCGCCGATCGTCGAGCCGGAGGTGCTGATGGACGGCAGCCACGACATTCATCGCTGCGCCGAGGTGACGGAAGATGTGCTCCGCGCTGTCTTCGTGGAGCTGGCCGCGCAACGCTGCCTCCTGGAGGGGATTGTTCTCAAGCCCAACATGGTGATCTCCGGCCAGGAGTCGCCGGATCAAGCCCCGGCAGCCGAAATCGCCCGGTTCACGCTGGATGTCCTGCGGCGCTGCGTACCGTCGGCGGTGCCCGGCATCGCGTTTCTGTCCGGCGGGCAGAGTGGGGAAGAAGCCTGCCGGAACCTGAGCGAAATCGCCTCGCGGGGGCCGCAGCCGTGGGAGCTCACCTACTCCTTCGGCCGCGCGCTGCAGTACCCCGCCCTCGAGACCTGGCGCGGCCAGGGTGCCAACCTTGCGGCTGCTCAGGCCGCGTTCCTGCATCGAGCTCGCATGAGCAGCCTGGCACGCTCCGGCGCCTACTCGCACGACCTGGAGCGGATGCCGGCGTAACCGTCGCCCTGAGATGAGCATCCGGCGGGGCGTGAGTCGCGTATCTGAAGTGGCGACACTCCCTTACAGGCTCGCCTGAGTTATTCTTATTATCCGGAGGTATCCAAGCATGCTCTTTAGCCGCCAAAAGCCCAGCATCATCGACCCTGCGCGGGCGCTCCCCGGCCGCGACCGGCCGGCCTTCGCCGTCCCGCAGCGCCACGCGGTGCTCGGCACTCCCCTGCAGCCCCCGTTCCCGGCGGGCATCGAGACCGCCATCTTCGCGCTCGGCTGCTTCTGGGGAGCAGAGCGGCTCTTCTGGCGACTGCCCGGCGTCTTTACGACCGCCGCCGGCTACGCAGGCGGGTACACGCCTAACCCGACCTACGAAGAGGTCTGCTCGGGCAGCACGGGCCACACAGAGGCGGTGCTTGTCGCCTTCGACCCAAAGAAGGTCTCCTTCGAGTCGCTCCTCAAGACGTTCTTCGAGGAGCACGACCCGACGCAGGGGATGCGCCAGGGAAACGACATCGGCACCCAGTACCGCTCGGCGATCTACTACACGAACGACGA
>VBJS01000109.1:0-1388 GCA_005880055.1 Chloroflexota bacterium
ATACATATAGAGCTTGCTGAAGACCGCAGCGAGGTTGGAATACATCGGGCCGAACTGGGTTTGGTGCGGGTCATAGCGGTCCAGTACCACCGGGTCGAAACCAATGTAGGTGAGGGTGCCCCCGTGCGAGTCGCTAGGCGCGGTCTCGAATTTCCGCCGCCCGTCAAACGGGTCGTCCGTATTCTGGAGCGAGAGGAAATCGCTTGCGGCGCCGCTGCCACCACCGCCGCCACTGCCCTCGGGGCCCGTGGCGCTGCCAACCAGGGCGGAACCCGCCAGCAGTCTGCGCCGGCTCAGTCGTTTCTGCCAGAACTTCGTCCAGTAATTGGATTCTTCTGTCATCCTGAGGCCGCTCCTTTCAAGCCGGGCGCTCCATGAAACGACTAATGGCAACCGAGCGATTTGTCATTCTAAAGCCGCAGCCGCGGGTCCAATACGTCACGGAGCGCATCGCCCGCCAGGTTGAACCCCAACACCGCGAAGGTGATTGCCCCGGCGGAGAAGAGGGCAGGGAACGGGTGGTCCACCATGTAGTTGTAGTACTCGTTCAGCATGAGGCCCCAGGACGCGCCCTCCGGCAGTTTGTCCGGGGCGACAAAGCCCAGCGCCGCCTCCGCAAGGATCACGACGCCCAGTCCGGTTGAGAAGACGACGATGATGGACGCCATGATGTTAGGGAGGATGTAATAGCCCATCGTCCGTAGGTCGGTCGCACCAATGACGCGGGCCGCCTCAACGAATTGCTGCTCGCGGGTGCTAAGAACGACGCTGCGCACGATGCGTTGGATGGTCGGTATGCCCACGATGCCGAGCGCGAAGGCGGCGATGATGAGGTTAGGCCCGGTGGTAAACGGGGCAATGGTCATTATTAGGATCAGCGCAATCAGGGGGGGAAAGGATTGTAATGAGTCCATCAGCCGTTGGGCAATGGTATCGAACCACTTTCCGAAGTATCCGGAAACGGCGCCGATCACTGTACCAAAAAGCGTCGCGATCGTCAGCGCCCAGACTGCCATGAACATCGATCTCCGCGCGCCGTTAACGATCCGCGACCAGACATCCCGCCCGGCTTTGTCGGTCCCCATCCAGTGGTCACTGGTCGGCGAGTCGAACTGGGCCAGTCGGGTCGTGCCCGGGTTATAGAATTTTTGCTCCACACCGTATCGCTGCAGCCATGGCGAGACGAGCTCGAAGCCAAAGGGACGGTTGGGCAGGTCCGGAATACCGAAGCTCAGTTTGGGCGTGCCGACGGTAAGCAGGAAGAGAAACCCAACCATAGCGAATCCGAGCGCGCCCAGTGGCTTTCGCCGGATAAAGCGGAAGACGGTCCTGCGCCATCCCGCCCGCGATGGGATGCCGACCTCGACCGCGGCAGGAAGCGGGGCCGG
>VBJS01000109.1:1544-13628 GCA_005880055.1 Chloroflexota bacterium
ACCGGAAAGTCCGTGGCGTTCTGGGATACTGCCGTGGTCACGTAATAACCGATGCCCGGCACCGCATACACCGTCTCCAGCACCACGTTTCCGCTGACGATGCTTCCCAGGAGGATGCCCACCACGGTTAAGACGGGGATCAGGGCGTTCTTTAACGCATGGCGGACGACTATGACCCGCTCCTTCAACCCCTTGGCCCAGGCCGTTCGCACGTAGTCCTGCCGCAAGACCTCCAGCATCTGGGAGCGGAGAAAGCGCATGATCACAGCGCCCGTGCCGAGCCCGCCGATAAGGGCTGGACCGCACATGATCTTGATATTTCGCCATGGGTCTTCCCAGATATTCGCGTAAGACGTGGCTGAGTGCGGCCCTAGCCAGTCGGGTAAGAAACTGCCACTCGCATATCTTGAGGTGACCAATATTATGAGGATGGCAAGCACAAACACCGGGATGCCGAGAAGCGCGATCGAGAAGAACCTGAGCAGGTAATCGATCCAGCTGTCCTGCCGGATGGCAGAGATGATACCGATCGGTAACGCCACGGTCAGAGCCACGACGATCTGCAGCAGCCCCAGCTCGATGGACGGAGCAGCTCGGCTGCGGATTTCGTCCAGGACGGGGGTCTTCTGCCGCCACGAGTCGCCAAAGTCTAGCCGGACAATATCGCTCATGAAATTGAAATATTGCTTATAGAGCGGCGAATCCAGGCCCAGCTCCTGCTTCGCTACTTTTTGACATTCCTCGTAGTCGCCCACCGTGCAGCCCTGCGCCCGCTGACCGACGACGTTGCTGGAATCGATACGGAGCGCCAGGAACACCATCGAGGCGACAAGCAGCAGCACAAGGACATTGAGGAGCATGCGGCGCGCGATGTACTGCTGCACCAGCTACCTTTTACGCAAAGGGCGGTCGCAGTGTGCTGGGCGCCGCTTGAAGTAGACGATCATTTGGATAGAGGGGCGTCTTCCTACCTGGGCCGCTTTGGTGGCTTGAAATTAGCACCGCCCCTATTGGATGTCAAGCGAATGTTAATACCATGCGTCACCATGTTAACGAACGGGCTCCTGCCGGGGGATCCAGCGCGTCCGGCAATCAGCCCTGTTGGGGGAGGTGGGGTGGCGGGAAGGGACATGCACGTTCGCGCATTTTTGCGCGCTTGCAACAGGCCTGTACGAAGCCGGCGATTGACAAAACCGCTTGACAGCCTCCGGGCATCTCCATAAGATAGTTACGGTAGTCACAATGTTGTGGCGACGCCAAATCCTTCCTCGGAAGGACCGGGGGATGAGACATGGGGTGAATCCCCGCGATTTCGCGGGGTAGGGTCTAAAGCCCTTTCGGCCCGAACCCGGCAACTAACCTCGGCGGCGTATGAAAGGGCCCCAGACCATGTGCTGGTAACGGCCTTTCGTTTTTCCCGCAGGGAGGTGGGCTCCATGCAAACAGCACCACCGCGAAGCTGCCCGCGGTGCCAGGGCTCAATGCTTTTCGAGGAAGATTGGTATGGCGCCTACAGCACCTGCCTCTCTTGCGGCTACGTCTACGAGTTCGGCGCCACGGCCGCCCTCGAACTCGAAACTGAGGGCAACGGCGAACACCGCCAGCGCCGGCGTCAACCCTCGCACGGCAAGCTCCGGCTCTAACGTCCTAAAGCGAAAGGATCTACACTTCTGGGTGTTACCCCTGTGGCAACACCCTTTCTTTTGCCCGTTGTAACGCGCTCTCAGCCCCGGGTGTGGGAATGGTCAACGCAATATTCACCCCGCGAGGGCAACGAATACTTGCCCGCCTCTGTCAACCGGTATATTCTTGAATTGCGAGTGACTTTAGCTGCCGGAACCCAGTGGAATTGAATCGCCTCGAAGATGCCAAGGGAGGGATGGAGGATATGCTCTCTCCGGCCACGGAGACTAGCTACTCGGCGCTGCAGTTGTACTTTCTAAGGCGCCTCAACCGCCTGCTTCGGCTGCGGTCAGACCAGGGCGGGCAGTTGAACGATGACGGCGTCCGTCTGATAGACCGGGCGGACCTGGGCGTAATGGACGAGGCGCAGAGCCTGCTCCATCGCTCCGCGTCACCTCCCTCGGGCGCCGCCGCCAAACAGTAGTCGGGCTCGACTTCCCTTAAGCCTACCCTCGGCGCACCACCTTGTTACGCAGTACGCCGATGCCCTTAACCTCGACTTCTACCGTATCTCCATCGTTTATCGTGGGCGTGATGCCCGGCGTACCGGTAAAGATGATGTCCCCGGCTCTCAGCGTCATCACCGGCGAGATACACTCGATCAGGGTGGCAAGCGGGTGTATCATCGCCGATGTGTTCGTCGCCTGGAGTTCCTCCCCGTTGACTCGCGTACTAATTTCCAGGTTGGCCGGGTCCAGCCCCGTGGCAATGAACGGCCCAATCGGCGAGAAGGTATCGCAGCCCTTCGCGCGCCACCACTGGAGGTCGTCCCGCTGCCAGTGCCGCGCACTCACATCGTTGCCGCACGTGTAGCCGAAGACATAGTCCAAAGCGGCGGCAGCCGCAACGGACCGGCACTCGCGACCAATTACCGCCACGAGCTCCCCTTCCGCATCCACGCGCCGGGCGCCTTCCGGAAGTACGATGACCTCCTCCGGTCCGATAACCGATGAGGCCGGCTTCAGGAAAAGCTGCGGTATGGCAGGCGCCTCTTCGGTTTTGAGCACCGCCTTCGCGCTTGTCACGTGAGACGGGTAATTGACGGCGGCAGCGAGGATGTTGGAGGGCTGTACGGGGGCGAGCAGGGTGATGTCCGAAAGCGGAAATGACTCATCAAGCAGCCTGTATTCCCCAAAAAGGTCCCCTTCCAGCGCCCTAACCCGGCCATCTTCGTAGGAGCCGTAGGCCACTCTGTCGGCGTAGCGAAAGCGTGCGAACAGCATCTGCTCGTCAGAATGGAAGCTGGATACGGCGGAAGCGCTCCAGGAAGCGGCCGTCCGGTTCCGACCAAAACTGGCGAAGCCGCTGCTCTGTCTCTTCCGGGTTGCTGAACTGGCTTTTGTGCTGGCGCAGCGCCCGGAACTTGAGCTCCAGCACGCTTGAGATATCCACCTCAAAATTTACGTCAGAGGCTGTCCAAAGGTAGATTTCCTTGACGCTGAACGGCTCCAGCCCTTCCGCCAGGAGCTCCGGGAAGCTTGGCCGGTTGCGCGCAATCGGGTAAACGGCGTCTATGGCGACCTCCCCGGCGCAGCGATGGTCCGGGTGGTTGATGAACAGGTTGCGCACAATTTGGTTCGGATCGTGGCTAAAGACCGCGTACGGTTTGATGCGCCGTATGTGACGAACTACGTCGCGCATTAGGTCTCGCGTATAGGCCAACTCGCCGTCCACGTAGTCCAGGAAGAACACCTCCTTGCCGCCGGCTACCTTTACGGCCGCCCTCTGCTCATCCCGTCGCAGCGGTATCAGCTTGTCGGGCGTCATCTCTGGGTCTTCCGACCCCTTGGAGCCGTCGGTGCAAATCAAGTAGTAGAACTCCCAGCCATCGCGGCCCCACAAAATCGCCGTTCCCGCGGCCCCGAATTCAGAATCGTCAGGGTGCGCAGACACGATGAGCGCTCGTTTGGGTTCTTCCTGATCGCCTTCCGGCATCCCGGTGTTCCTCCAGTGCTATTCGTGCGGTTAGGCCAGGCGGCTCGGCCGCACGTTCCCGAATTGTACCGATGACAAAGCACTATTGACAATCGAACATATGCTCCCTAGACTTGCGAACATAGGTTCGGTATCGGCACGCTGCTAGACCCGGAACGTGGCGCGCCGGCGGGAGGGAACCATGAAAGATCTATCTAACAGGCAACGCCTCATTTTCGATTACATTTGCAACTTTATTGATGACCACGATTATCCGCCAAGCATTCGGCAAATCCAGGATGCCTGTGGCATCAGCTCAACTTCAGTTGTTGACTACAATTTGAGAGCTCTGGAACGGATGGGCTACATTCGCCGCGATCCAGACGTGTCTCGCGGCATCGAGATCCTACGCGGCGGTGCTCGCCGGTCTCGGGTCGTGCCTGTTCCCATTATCGGCACCATAGCCGCCGGGCAACCGATCCCCGTCCCCTCGCCGGACACCTGGCGCTCGCATGACGGCGCGGAGACGATTGAGTTGTCGCGAGAGGAAGCGGGCGGCCGGCAGGATATGTACGCCTTGCGCGTCAAGGGCGATTCGATGATCGACGCCAATATCGAAGACGGCGACATCGTTGTCATGGAAAGCGCCCAGACAGCGCAGGACGGCGATATGATCGCGGCGTGGCTAAAGCGGGAGCAGGAAGCCACACTTAAGAAGTTTTATCGCGAAGGGAAGCGCGTCCGTCTTCAGCCGAAGAACAAGAGCATGCAGCCCATCTACACCGATGCGGACAACGTGGAGATCCAGGGCAAAGTCATCGGTCTTCGCCGCCTGCATCCCTGACCAGCGGGGGCCGGCAGCCCGGCTGCTCATCGGTAAGCCCGAGTCGGTACAATGTGAGAGCGCGTACCTCCCGGCTCTAACCCCGTCGCCGGTAATTGCGTGCCGAGGACGCATTGAACGAGCTCATTCTTAGCATCGAAAACCTGTCGGCAGAGTTCCTCACGCCAGAAGGGGTTGTCAACGCTGTCAACCATGTATCGCTGGAGCTGATGCGCGGCGGCACGCTGGCCATCACGGGTGAGAGCGGCTCCGGTAAGACATCTATTGCCCTCTGCATCCTGGACTTGTTGCCGCACCCGGGCCGTATCACAGGCGGTAGCATCCGTTTCCAGGGAGTTGATCTGTTGGGCTTGGCGCCTGAAGAGATGCGCCGAGTGCGAGGACGCCGGATCGCGATGGTCTTCCAGGACCCGAGCACTGGCCTTAATCCTGTTCTCTCCGTGGGCCAACAGGTAGAGGAGGCGATCACAACTCACCTGGACATCTCTAAGCGCGAGGCGAAGCAGCGTAGCCTTCAGGCGCTGGCGCAGGTGGGCCTGCCCGATCCGGAGGCTGTGATCGGCCGCTACCCGTTCCAGCTCTCGGGCGGCATGGCCCAACGGGTGATGATCGCCGTCGCCACCGCGCTTGAACCAGAGGTCCTAATTCTAGACGAGCCGACTTCAGCGTTGGACGTCACGGTTCAGGCCGCCATCCTCGAAGACCTGAAGCGGCTGCAGCAACACCAGGGCACATCGATGCTGCTGATTACTCACGACCTTGGCGTCGTCGCTCAAATGGCGGACGAGGTCATCATCCTTTATGCCGGGACGATCGCGGAGCGCGCGGCGGTGGGCCCAATCTTCCAAACACCCCTCCACCCGTACACCTGGTCGCTGCTGGGCAGCCGTCCGCGGCCGGATCGGGACGATGGCGGCCGCCTGGCGTCAATCCGGGGCACCGCGCCGAACCTCATTGACCTGCCGGACGAATGCCCCTTCCTGCCGCGATGCCCAAAGGCAACCAATGTCTGCCGCGCCGAACCGTCGCCTGCCCTGGTCGAAATGGCAGCCGGGCATCGCGCGGCCTGTTACAACCCCATCTACCACGAGATTAGCGGCGAGCAGGGCGATTAAAGATCCGCCAGGGTCGTGGCATCGGAGGCACGAAATCAGGCGAGAGTCCGCCGCGCCGCATCACTCCGCTTCAGGCGCTGGAGAGGCCAGGTCATGCACCAGCAGCTCCAACGCTACGGCCTCATCACGCTCGCCCAGCTTCGCCTCCAGGTCTGCTTCAACCACGCGCCGGTAGAGCCGGCGCAGGCGTTCCTGATTATGGCGGGACGCCTGCTCCATTTGCTTCTCGAGCGCGTAACCGGATGTCCTCGTCGCCGCGCCTACAGCCGCGCTGCTCTCGCCCCGGTCCATAAGCTCGCGCGCGATCGCCAGCCGCCGGTAGCGCCCGGCAATGGTCGACAGTATCACCTGCGTCGGCTCATCTTGCGCGAGAAGTTCCCGGAGTAACTTCACGGCGGCGGCGGACCGGCCCTCGGCAAGCGCGTCGCAGAGGAAGTAGCCCTTCTGGTCTCGAAGCACGGGCGTTAACGCCTGGACGTCTGCCTCGCGCACCATCTCTCCACCAGCGAAGCAGGCGAGCTTATCCAGTTCGTTCGCCAGCGCCCACAGGTCGACGTATTCCTGGCCGGGGCGCCGTTCCTGGTCTCCGGCCGTCTGTGCGATGAGACGGGCTGCCCGGTCCTCCAGCCGGAGGCCGATGCGACGGGCGCGCGCCTGCACCCATTTCGGCAGCTCTTTCGGGCCCTTGGGGGGAAAGGCTCGCACTTCGGCGCGTCGCCCAGTCCGGCATAGACTCGGTGTAATTCACGAGCACGGCCCATTCGTATGCCGCTTCGCTGTCCCCTCCCCGCTTTCCGCGCCGGCCCCCCTCTCCCTGGACCAGGCGTAGCAACCCCTCCAGGATGACCAGGCGGCGATTTCCGAGGAAGGGATGGGCGCTGCAGGCCGCCATCACTTCTTGTGCAGTCGTTTGTGTCGCGGAAAAGGACGAGGTGTTGGTCGCCAGCGAACCATCCTCATCGAGCTCTTTCTGCAGGGCATGCAATGATTCCTGTCGAGAGAATGAATCCGCGCCGTGCAAGATGTAGATCATCAACATTTTCAGCCTATCACGGCTCTTCGGCAAAAGATTCCCGCGGCGGCTTTGCAATTCGGTAACGACTCCACCACCGGGAATGCCTATGCTAGTAATGGCAGAATGTGGCACTCCCTGCCTGCTTCGCGCAACAATTCGGGCTGCTGGGGCGCACTGCTAAACTGAGGACAGATGTTGACAACTGACGGCCGAGAGCAACTCCAGACAGCAGACGGGCCACAAAAACGGCAGCTAATACTCGTCGCCGATGACGATGAGCACATCGTGGAGCTTGTCTCCATGTACCTGCGCCGCGCCGGCTACAACGTCGAGACCGCTTATGAGGGCCACGAAACGCTGCGCAAGGTCCGCGAGCTCCGGCCCGCCCTGCTCGTCCTGGACATCATGATGCCAGGCCCAGACGGACTGCAGGTCTGCCGCGCCCTCAGCCGCCGCCAGGATGTCGCCGTAATCCTGCTCACCGCGAGGACATCGGACATCGACAAGATAGCAGGCTTGCGCCTGGGCGCTGACGATTACGTGACGAAGCCGTTCAACCCTCACGAACTGCTCGCGCGTGTCGAAGCCGTGCTCCGGCGCGCGGGCCCCAAGAATGAGACAGCAAGGGACGAGCGGCTGGAGCTGGGCGATGTGATAGTGAGCGTGGGGGAGCGCCGCGCAACCGCGGCCGGCCGTGAACTAGTGCTTACACCCAAGGAGTTCGACCTGCTTGCCACCATGGCCCGCTTCCCGGGTGTCGCTCTTGACCGCGAGCAGTTGCTCGATCTCGTCTGGGGAACGTCCTTTTACGGCATGCGCACGGTTGACGTTCACGTGGCCCGCCTAAGGGAGAAGCTGAAGGACAGCGCGCTGCGTCTGGAGACGGTCTGGGGCTGCGGCTACCGGCTCGTCCAGGGTTAAGCGCCTTGCACCTCTTGCACAGCCTACACGGCAAACTCATCATCGCTTCAATCTGTGTCGTACTGGTTGCCGTGGCTGTGGCCGGGGCGGTGTTCATCCTGGTGAGCCGCGGAGACGAGAGGGACCGCGAGCTAGAGCATGTGGCGTCCCGGTCATCCACCATTGAAAGTGAGTTCCTCCTCCGCCAGCTCAGGGGCGACTCCCAGGCGGATCTCGCCACGTTTGTGCGCGCTGCCGCCCAGAACCACGACGTCCACATACTGATGCTGGACCAGCAGCAGGAGGTGGTCACAGACAGCGAGGGACGCCTTGAGGGCCAGCAAGTACGTTTGGACGAGACCACCTTTACCGGTGAAGAGAGCGCAAGCAACGTGGCCTACAATACCTTTCAGGTGGACTCCGGGCCCCCCCGCAACCTTGTGCTGGTAGCGCCCACGCGGACGATAGGCGGCGTCAATTGGACCGTTGACCTGTCCACGTCTCCCATCCGCTACGAGCTGGTGCTTGCGGTCTCAGAGGATACGCTTACGCGGGCCTGGCTGAACCTGCTGCCGGCCCTGGCGATCGCCGCCGGCATCGCCATTCCTGTGGCTGTGCTCCTGGCCGTGATTATCGCCCGTTACATCACGCGTCCGCTCGAGCAGCTGACCTCGGCGTCCTTCTCCATCGCTTCAGGCCGCTACGATATCGAGGTGCCGGAGCAGCGCGAGGACGAGGTGGGGCGCCTGGCGCGCGCGTTTAAGCTGATGTCCGAACGCGTCGGCGAGGCACAGACGCGGATGAGAACGTTAGTAGCCAACGTCTCGCACGACATGAAAACGCCGCTCACCTCTATCATCGGCTTCTCCCAGGTCCTCCACGAGGAAGCGAACCTGGACCCGGAAGAGACGAGGCGCATGGCCGGCATCATCCAGGAAGAGGCAAAGCGCCTCAACAGCCGACTGAGCGATCTCTTATACCTGTCCGAGATCGAGTCCGGTCAGGTCGTCCTCCAGCAAGACGAGATCGACCTGCACACGCTACTGGAGGCGACAGCACGGCGGATCCAGCCGGAAGTCAGCAGGCGCGGCATAACGATGACCTTGCACTTGGCGCCTCTCCAGACAACGACCGATGGTCAAAAGCTGGAACGGGCCCTGGAGAACTTGCTGGACAACGCACGCAAGTTCACGCCGGACGACGGAGACATCCAGATCATCAGCCGCAGCAACGGGAACGGAATCGCTTCGATTGAAGTGGCCAACACGGTCACGGACATCGAGCCGGCGGAACTCGAGCGTCTTTTTCATCGCTTCTATCGTCGTGACCGTAGCCGCGGGCGGGATGGTCACCAGGCGGGCTCCGGGCTGGGCCTGGCCATCGCCCGTGACCTGGTCGAGTTGCTCGGCGGCAGACTCAACGCCTCCTTGCAGGACGGCCACATCGCGTTTCGGATGGAACTCCCGGTAGACACCGCATAAGGCGGCAATCAGTCGCCGAGTTCCCCGTCCCGGCGCTCGCCCTGAATGTTGTACCATTACGCGCGCATGACCACTGACACCAGGCCCAAGGCGACGGCTCGGCGTTACCCCAGACCGCGGCCGCGCTGGCGCAACTGGGCGCGCAACCAGGAGTGCGCCCCGGTCGCCGTCGACCGGCCGGCGAGCGAAGATCAGCTTCTCGAATCCGTGAGAAAGGCCATCGACCGCGACCAGCGGGTCAAGGTGGTGGGGAGCGGCCACTCCTTTACAGGTATCGCCCTTACCGACGGCCGCCTGATCTCGCTGGAAAACTATCAGCGCGTGCTGGAAACCGACCGCGAGAAGATGCAAGTGAGGGTGCAGGCCGGCATCAGGCTGTCCCGGCTATACGAGGAACTTGCGGTTCGCAACCTGGCGGTGCCGAACGTGGGCGATATCGCTTATCAGAGCATCTCCGGCGCTATCTCGACCGCCACGCACGGGACCGGGAAAGACCTGGGAGGCCTGGCCACGCAGGTCGCAGCGCTGCGGCTCATCGCAGGCGATGGCGCCGTCATCGATTGCTCAGCCGATACCGCGCCGGATATCTTCAGTGCCGCCCGCGTCGGCCTGGGCGCCCTGGGCGTCATCTCCACCGTTACGCTGCAGTGCGTACCCGCATTCAGTTTGCGTGCCGTAGAGATGCCGATGCGCGTAGACCAGGTGCTTGAGGACCTGGACAGTCTCGTGAGCGCGAACGAGCACTTCGAGTTCTTCTGGGTACCCCACACCGGCTGGGCGCTCACCAAGCAGAACAACCGCACCGACGAGCCTGCCACGGGGCGTGGGCGCTGGAAGGAATTCCGCGACGACGTCCTCTACAGCAATGTCGCCTTCGGAATCGCCTGTCGTATCGGCCGCTGGCGGCCCACGTTGGTGCCCTGGCTTGTCCGTAACCTCGTCCCCGGCTCGGGGCCCGTCGAGTACGTCGACCGGAGTGATCATGTCTTCGCCAGCCCGCGCCTTATCCGCTTCTACGAGATGGAGTACGAGATCCCCATCGATGCCGGCAAAGAGGCCTTCACCCGCGTGCGCGATTATGTGCAGCGCAGCGGCATACTGCTAACCTTCCCGATCGAGGTCCGCTTCACCGCCGCCGATGACATCCCGTTGAGCACAGCCAGCGGCCGGGCGAGCTGCTATATCGCCGTCCACGTCTACGAGGGCACTCACTACCAGCAGTACTTCGAGGCCGTAGAGGACATCATGGACGACTACGGCGGCCGGCCGCACTGGGGCAAACTCCACTTCCAGACGGCGGAGACACTGGCCCAACGCTATCCGCAGTGGGACGCCTTCCAGAAGGCTCGCGCCAAGCTGGACCCGAAGGGCCGCTTCTCTAACCCTTACCTGGACCGCGTGATTGGTCCGGTCGGCGGCTAGCCGCTCGCCGGACTCAAGTACGCGGGCCGCTGATCCTCGAAACGCTCGATCTCATCCAGGTGCGTGAGGGTGAGCGCGATCTCGTCCATGCCCTCCAGCAGGCACTGCCGGCGGAACTCGTGCGTTCCCGGGTCGTCGTGCATCACGAACGGCGCACGGAAACCGCGTTCGTCCCACACCTCGCACAGCTCCAGGTCAACGGTCAGTTGGCACCCCGGGCCTTCTTTGGCGGCACGCATCAGGCGTTGCACCTGGTCCTCGGGCAGAATCACCGGCACCAAGCCGTTTTCGAAACAGTTCTTGTGGAAGATGTCTGCGAAGCTGTTAGCGACGATTGCCCGAATACCGTACTGAGTTAGCGCCCAGACTGCGTGCTCGCGTGACGATCCCGTCCCGAAATTCCGCCCCGCGACCAGTATCTTTGTGTCGTCGTATCCAGCCTGGTTTAGCACGAAGGCAGGATTCGGGTCACCATTCGTCAAGTAGCGCCAGTCGTTAAACAGAACCTCGCCCCAGCCCGTGCGTTCGATCCTGCGCAGGAACCGCGCTGGCACAATCGAGTCGGTGTCCACATTGACCCGCTCGATCGGGGCAACGTTGCCCGTTACTCGCTTGAACGGCTCCACTAAAGCTTCCTTTCTCTAGATGCACCTGCCACCACCACAAGTCCCAGGAAGTAGACGCGAGCACCACGGTTTGCGTCTATGGGTTCCGGTTCTGGAAGCATCACTCAATCTCCCATTCTCGGATGTCGACGAAGTGCCCGGCTATGGCCGCCGCCGCCGCCATTTGCGGTGAGACCAGGTGGGTGCGGCCGCCCTTGCCCTGCCGCCCCTCGAAGTTGCGGTTTGAGGTTGAGGCGCAGCGCTCGCCCGGCTGCAGAATGTCCGGGTTCATCCCCAGGCACATCGAGCAGCCCGCCTCGCGCCAGTCGAAGCCAGCCTCCCTGAAAATGCGGTCCAGCCCTTCCTCCTCCGCCTGCGCCTTTACGTGCATGGAACCCGGCACGACCATCGCGTAGACCCCGTCCGCCACCGTCTTACCTTTCACAACCCCTGCCGCTGCCCTCAGGTCCTCGATCCGGGCATTCGTGCATGAGCCGAGGAAGACGCGGTCCAGCTTAATCTCCTGGATCGGCGTTCCCGGCTCAAGGCCCATGTACTTGAGCGCATTCTCCGCCGCCGCCCGGTCGGAGTGCGTCGAGAAGGATGCCGGATCCGGCACAGAGCCCGTCACCGGTACCACCATCTCGGGGGTCGTACCCCAGGTCACGAACGGCTGCAGCTGGGTGGCGTCGACTACGACTGTCTTGTCGTCCAGTACTCCACGGCCGCGTCCCAGTCGTCACCTGCCGGTGCGAAGGCGCGGCCCTTAACAAACTCAAACGTCTTGTCATCCGGCGCGACCATGCCCACGCGGGCGCCCGCCTCGATGGACATGTTGCAGATGGTCATCCGGCCGGCCATGGAGAGGTCGCGGATCACTTCGCCAGTGTACTCGATCGCGTAGCCCGTGCCGCCCCCCACGCCGATCATCCCGATCACGCCCAGGATCACGTCCTTGGCCGTGACGCCATGCGGCAGCTGGCCATCGACGCGCACCTCCATCGTCTTCGACTTGGCCTGCACGAGGCATTGAGTGGCGAGCACATGCTCCACCTGCGACGTGCCGATCGGCATCGCCAATGCCCCAAAGGCGCCGTGCGTCGCC
>VBJS01000110.1 GCA_005880055.1 Chloroflexota bacterium
CCTCGTCCAGCACTGTGATGCCGTAGCTTTGCGCCTTCTGCAGCTTGGAGCCGGGGTCGGCGCCCGCCACCACGTACGTCACCTTGCGCGTTACGCTGCTAGCCGGCTCCGCGCCCAGCCCTGCCACCGTTCGCTCGGCCTGACTTCGTGGCATCGAGCCAAGCGTCCCGGTGAATACGAATGTCTGCCCGCTCAACGGGCCTTCCACCCGCTTCATGCGCTTCTGCTCGAAGGTCACGCCCGCTTTCCGCAGCTTCTCGATGATGGCCCGCTTACCGGGATCGCGGAAATACGCCGCTACGCTCTCCGCGATCTTGGGCCCGATGCCCTCCACCTGCGTGATCTTTTCGGCGGACGCCGCCATTAGCGCGTCGAGCGTGTGGAAGTGGTTGGCGAGCACTTGCGCCACCTCGCCGCCGACATGCCGTATGCCGAGCGCGAAGAGCAGACGGCCGAGTCCCCGCCCCTTAGACGCTTCGATGTTCTTCAGGATCTTGTCTGCCAGCACCGGTCCCATCCGCTCCAGGCCTACAAGCTGCTCCTTGGTGAGCGAGTAGATGTCCCCCGGGTCCTTGATCAGCCCGTGTTCGAGCAGGTTCGATATCCACTGCTCGCCCAACCCCTCGATGTCTATGACGGCCGCAAAATGGCCGAGCCAGCGGAACATCTGAGCCGGGCAGGAGATGTTCGAGCAGTAGCTCATCGCCTCGCCTTCGGGACGATACGCCTCGCTGCCGCAGACCGGGCAGTTCTTGGGTATCTGGTATACCTTCTCCTTCCCCGTGCGCTTCTCGAGCACGGGCCCCACCACCTGCGGGATGACGTCGCCCGCCCGCTGCACGATCACCGTGTCGCCTTCCCGGATATCCTTGCGGCGTATGTCGTCCTCGTTGTGGAGCGTCGCCTGCTTGACGATGACGCCGCCCACCTGTACGGGCTCCAGCTGCGCGAAGGGGTTGAGCGAGCCGGTGCGCCCGACGTTTATCGATATCTTCTTCAGCCTCGTCGTCGCCTGTATGGGCGGGAACTTGTAGGCGATCGCCCAGCGCGGCTCCCGCCCCACGAAGCCCAGCTCATCCCAGTAGTGCTTCTGATCGATCTTCACCACCAGGCCGTCGATCTCGTAGTCCAACTCGTGACGTCTGTCCACCCACTCCCGGTAGAAGCGCTCGATCGGCTGCAATTCCTCGAACCGTCGGGTTTCCGGGTTGATTCGAAACCCGAGTCCCCCAAGCCATTGCAGGGTTTCCGAGTGAGTGCGGGGTGAGGCGCCGTCCTCCGACCAGCCCAGCTGGTAGATCCAGTCGTCCAGCCCGCGCTCCGCCGTGATCCGCGGGTCCTTCTGCCGCAGAGAGCCGGCAGCGGCGTTCCGAGGATTCGCCGCCGGACGCTCTCCGCGGTCCAGCTGCCGTTCGTTCAGCCGCTCGAATGCCGACTTCGGCATGTAGACCTCTCCCCGCACCTCAAACTGGCGTGGAAAGCGCTCACCCCGTAGCTGCATGGGGATGCTACGGATCGTCCGCAGGTTTTCCGTGATGTTCTCGCCGTGGTAGCCGTCGCCTCTCGTTGCTCCCTGCAAGAAGCGGCCGTTCTCGTAGACAAGCGAGACCGCCAAGCCGTCGATTTTTGGCTCGCAGACCATATCGAAGCGGTCCGTTCCTGCCATCGCCGTCGCCCGCTTGTACCAGGCTTCGAGTTGAGTCTGATTGAAGGCGTTGGCCAGCGAGAGCAGCGGTTCCCGGTGCTCCACAACGGCAAACGCCTCGATAGGCACGTTCGGCACCCGCTGCGTCGGCGATTCCGGGGTGATCAGCTCCGGGTAGTGCTGCTCAATCACGCGTAGCCGGCGCATCAGCTCGTCGTACTCAGCGTCGCTGATCTCGGGCTCGTTCTTCACGTAGTACAGGTAGTCGTGGTAGTTGATCTGAGAGCGCAGCTCTTCTCCCTTCAGTTCCGCGTCCTGTACGTGTTCAATTCCGCAGGCCATGTCGCTACCTAGCGTATTACGAAGGGCCGGCCTCGGCCAACGGCCGAAGTCGCTAACGCAACCGCGGCTGCGGTTTCAGTCATCCCGAGCGGCACGACAGTCTTCGCCATGCCGGCACTTGCCGCGAAGGACCTGGGGTGGGGCACCACTTGAATCGCACGGCTTCGAGCATCGCCTTGCCGGGAATAGTACACGCCGGCGCACCATCGTCGATAATACTCGTGTGACTGCCGGTATCCGCCTGGCAATCCCCTCGGATCTCCAGGCCATCCTCGACATCTACAACGAAGCCGTCCTCAACTCCACGGCCACCTTTGACACCGAGCCGCGAACCATGGAAGTCCAAAAGGAGTGGGCCCGCCAGTTTGACGGGCCGTTCGTTCTCCTCGTCGCCCAGCGAGCCGGGCAGGTCGTTGGTTGGGGGTGCCTCCATCCCTTCGGCGGCAAGCCCGGTTACCGTTTCACCGCCGAGGACTCCGTGTATGTACGCTCGGACCAGCGGGGAAGCGGGACCGGCCGGCTGCTGCTCGCCGCTCTCGTCGAATCGGGCCGCGAGAACGGCCTTCGCACGATTATCGCGCGGATTGCAGGCGACAACCCGGCCAGCGTGCGGCTGCATGAGGCGGCCGGGTTTCAGCACGTCGGTCGAGAGCGGGAAGTGGGCCAGAAGTTCAATCGCTGGCTGGATGTTGTGGTCATGCAGATGATGCTGCGTGAGTAAACTCCTCTGCTAAAATAGCGCCGTGAAGCTCATCATCGTCTATTACGGCGCCGGCAATCTGCACAGCGTCGCCCGTGCCGTCATACGCGCCGGGGTCCGCCCCCTCATCACATCTAACCCCCGCTACGTGCCAGAAGCCGAGGCCCTGATCGTCCCCGGCGTTGGCGCGGCTGCCGACACGATGTCCAACCTACGAACCCACGGACTCGTCGAGCCGATCCGCGAGTACCTCGCTTCCGGCCGGCCCTTCCTCGGCGTCTGCATGGGCCAGCAGGCTCTCTTCGATGTGAGCGAAGAGGGCGGTGAGCACGAATGTCTGGGCGTCCTGCCCGGCCGCGTCGTGCGCCTCCCGAATGGTCTTAAGGTGCCGCACATGGGCTGGAACCAGGTGCGGATCATGCGTCCCCACCCCATCTTCGAAGGGATCCCGGACGCCTCCTACTTCTACTTCCTCCACTCCTACTACCCTCGCCCGGATGATCATTCTGTGGTGATCGGTGAGACTGAATACGGCGTCACCTTCGCATCAGTCGTCGCCAAAGATAGCATCGTGGCGACTCAGTTCCACCCGGAAAAGAGCGGCGAAATCGGCCTTCGCATGTACGCCAACTTCCTGCGCATCGCCACAACGGCCGGCGCCACAGCATGACCATCGAAGACGAAGAGGGCTTCGAGGACGTGGAGTTCGATACGCCCGCCGGCTCCTTCCGCGCCGGCCGCGGCCGCGCTTGGGCAGAGGATGAGGAGCTACGCATCGTGCGACGTCAAGTCCGGCGGAAGATGAGGTTCTACCGGCACTTGACCACGTTCGTCACCGTGATCCTCTTGCTCTTGGTGATCGACATAGCGACCGGCCCCAGCGATTTCTGGGTGCAGTGGGTGGCCCTAATCTGGGGCCTTATCCTGCTCGTCCACTTCCTCAACGTCTTCGCCTTCGACGCCTTGCTCGGGCGCGATGCCGAAAAGCGCATGCTGGAGCGCGAGCTAAAGCGCCGCCGCGGCGAATAAGAATATCCCCCAAACAGAAGTCTCATTTTTCCGCTATAATGGCGGCACTTTAAGCGACCGCGCTATTTGGGGGTGTCCAAATGTCACGGGACCTGCGGGCTAAACCCGCTCTCTATGGTATTGGCAGCTGTTGGGTTGCTACTCACTCTCGCCGCTATCTTGTTTGGCGTTCTCTGGTATCGGGCTGATGCCGACAACGGATCGCTCAACGACAAATTGAGTCAATCGGAGGATCAACTGCAGAAATTAGGCGCTGACTTAGATAGCACCAAAAGTCAACTAACCAGCGTCCAATCTCAACTTGACGATAGCAAGACAAAGCTCGGAACTACCGAGACGCAGCTGGCGTCTACGCAACAGGAAGCCACTAACACCCGAGACGAGTTGGGGCGAACTCAAGGGCAGTTGAGCGCCGCCCAGGCGCAGTTAGCTGCCGTTCAGGCGGACGTGGATGCAGCCCGGCGGGAGCTATCGACTGCTCAAGCGAATCTCGCGGCCACCAAGGCGGACGCAGAGCGCTGCAGCACCGGTGGCCAGGCGTTTATTGATGCACTCAATACTCTCGTCGAGGTCGACAGACGTTACGAGGTCGGCGGCGCTACCCTTACCGAATTGAAGGACGCCGCGGATGCAGCGGAGACGGCATACAATACGTTCGTTGCCAATTGCAACCTGCACCAGTGATGGCTCGGAGCTTCATTTCGTAGCACTCGAAAGTCTCGCGCGATGTCGTTGAGCTACACCGCCTTCTAAATGCAGATCATCCCCGCCATAGACATTCGCGGCGGCCGCTGCGTCCGCCTACGCCACGGCGATTACGCGCAGGAAACCGTTTTCTCCGATGACCCGGTCGCTGTAGCTAAGCGCTGGCAATCCCAAGGCGCCCAGCGCCTGCACGTCGTCGACCTGGACGGCGCCCGCGAAGGCCGGCCGGTCAACCAAGAGTCGCTGCGGGCTGTGATCAAAGCCGTCGGCGTTCCCGTGCAGGTGGGCGGCGGCATCCGGGACATCGCAACGATAAACTCTTACCTGGAGGCCGGCGCCGACCGGGTGGCGCTAGGGACCGCCGCTGTCAAAGACCAAACCACGCTGATCAATTCCGTCACGCTCTTCCGAGACCGCATCATCGTCGGCGTGGACGCCCGGGATGGGCTCGCCGCTGTCGAGGGCTGGACGGAGACCTCCTCTGTCCGCGCCACGGAGCTCGTGCGGCAGCTATCGGAGTTTGGCGTCTCCCGCATCTTCTACACGGATATCGGTCGCGACGGGGTGCTCTCCGGCCCGAATTTCCCCGCCATCCAGGAGATCGTCGAGCACGCGGCCGGGCTACCGGCCCCCATGGCCGTGATCGCGTCGGGCGGCATATCGGAGATCGAGCACCTGAAGCGGCTGCGTGCTATCGGCGTGGAGGGCGCCATCATC
>VBJS01000111.1:0-1285 GCA_005880055.1 Chloroflexota bacterium
AACCTCGCGCGTGTGGACAGCCCCAAAGGCTTCATCATCGAGTCTCTACCTGATCCGCCGCCAATCTTTCCGCTCATCGAACGCACCGGGCCGGTGGCGCCCGAAGAGATGTACCGCGTCTACAACATGGGCATCGGCTTCTGCGTCGTCGTCTCCCCGGAGGGCGCTGCCCGCGTCCAGGAAATCGCGCGCGCCGCCGGCTGCGAAGCCTGGCGGATAGGCTATTGCGTTCCGGACCCCGACAAGCGGGTCTGGATCAAACCGGCCGCACTCGTCGGCCAAAACGGCCGCTTTAGCTCCGAATAGAAGCCGTCAGCGGTCAGCGTCACCGGCTTCCAACTTCCAAACTTCCAACTTTCCACTCACCTGAGCCCCATCGCCCCTTCCACCGCCTCCAGTTCAGCGGGCACGTCCGCCATTTCGGCCTCAATCCTTAGCGCCGCATCCGGGTCCTTCAGTCCGTGCCCGGTGATGATGCACACGACGGTCTCGTCGTGAAGGATCTCCGGTTGCCGCTTCGCCGTTTGCAGCAACCCGGCTACGCAGGCCGCTGAGGCGGGCTCCGCGAAGATGCCTTCTTCCTGGGCTAGCAGCCGGTATGCCTCCAGGATCTCATCGTCAGTCACGGTCTGGATATCGCCGCCGGACTCATCCCGCGCCGTCTCCGCGAAGCGCCAGCTGGCCGGATTGCCGATGCGGATGGCCGATGCCACTGTCTGGGGGTCGGCGACGACCTCCCCTCGAACGATCGGGGCAGCCCCCTCCGCTTGCCAGCCCATCATCAGCGGCTTTCGGGTTGAGATCTCGGCCTGGTAGTACTCAACGAAGCCTCGCCAGTAGGCCGTGATGTTACCGGCGTTGCCGACCGGAATGAAGAGCATGTCCGGCGCATCGCCGAGGACATCGACGATCTCCAGCGCCGCCGTCTTCTGTCCCTCAACTCGGTATGGATTGATGGAGTTTACCAGGGCCACGGGGTGCTCTTCGCTAATGCGGCGTGCGATTTTCAGCGCCTCGTCGAAATTGCCCCGGATGTTCAGCACCTTCGCCCCGTGCGCTACCGCCTGGGCTAGCTTTCCCTGCGCGATGTTGCCGCTGGGCACGAGAACATAAGCGGCCAGCTCGCAATGCGCAGCATAAGCGGCCGCCGAAGCGCTCGTGTTACCCGTTGACGCGCAGAGAATGGCCTTGGCTTCTGATTCCAGTGCCTTCGCTACGGCGACCACCATGCCCCGGTCCTTGAAGGAGCCGGTGGGGTTGCAGGACTCCAGCTTGAAGTAAAGTT
>VBJS01000111.1:1332-7771 GCA_005880055.1 Chloroflexota bacterium
ATCATCGGCGTGCCCTCCGTCACCGGCAGGCGCTCGCGATAGCGTCTGAGCACCCCTGGGTGTCCGAGAGCCCCTGTCGAGCTACTCGGACTTCTCGAGGTCACTCTGCGTCAGCTCCTTTATCTCCTGCGCGAGCGTATCCATCTGCCGGCGGCGCTGCCGCAGGATGAGCTGGAAGAGCCGCTTCATCTGCCGGTCCATCTGCTCTGCAATCTCCTGTATCTTGCCCGCCAGGTCCATCGCCTGCGCCGTCGTCACCTGCTGCCGCTGGTCCAGTTTCCCCTGTGCGTGGCCGAACTGCTGCATACGCTCAGTCAGTTCTCCATTCAGCTTCTCTATGAGAGCGATGCGGTGAACCATCTGGTCGCGTTCCACCGTGGCCCGGTGCAGCAGTTCCCGCGCCTCTTCTGGAAAGCCGACGATCTCCTCCGCCTTGTCCAGACGCTCGGCTCCGCGGTGCACCTGCTCCAGAACCACGCTGATGCGGTCGTCCAGGGCATCATCTGTCTTATGCAGGCCGTCGACATCCCCCGTCAGGCGAGCCACGTCTTGCTCCAGGCGCGCGGCGGCTTCCAGGCTACGAGTGCTGCGCCCGGCGGCGTCCTCGAACCCACGTTCCAGCGATTGTGCTGCCAGCCTGATTCCGCTTACGCCTTCCTCCGCCCGGCGGAGGGACTCCTCCGCCTGGTGCAGCCGGGCGTCGTACTGGTCCATGTTCCGCCCCAGGGATTCGATTTGCCGAGCAAGCATGCCCGCATCGTGCTTATCGCGGCCGCTGTCGCTATTCCGCTGCCGCAACGCTTCTTCGGTGCGGTTAGCGAGCTCCGCCTGGCGGTCCTGCAGCCGCCCCACCCTGTCGTTGATTTGTCGCATTTCTTCTCGCAGAACCGAAATCTGACCCATGGCGGAACCGGACACGGCCAGGCTTTCGGTTAACCTCCGTGTCTCCGTCTCAAGCGACCAAACCTGTTTGCGAGACCCCTCCAGCTCGCTCTCCAGCTTATGCAGCTGCGCTTTCGTCTCGCGCAGCTCTGCCTCGAGCCAGTCTGCCAGGTCTTCCGGATCGCGGCCTTTGGGACGCGCTACCATTCTCAGTCCTCCACCCTGATGACGTTGCCCACCTGCCGGACCGCCCGCGCCTCCTCCATCGCCGCCAAGCTGGCCTGCACGGCCGCCTCCTTTGATGCGTGGGTCATCACAACTATCTCCGTGGTCTGGGCCTGTTCATCGCTCTCTTTCTGGATTACCGACGCAATGCTCACGCCGTTGTCCCCGAAGCAGCGGGCGAAGCCGGCGAGCACCCCGGGGCGGTCCTCGACCTCGAGGCGAATATAGTAGCGGCTGATAATCTCTGCGATCGGCTGAATAGTCACGTCCGCAGTATAGCGCCAGGCGGAGGGCCGGCTCCCCTCCGCGATGTGGCGGGCCGCGTCCAGCACGTCGGCCATGACGGCAGAGGTCGTGGGCAGCGCCCCAGCGCCTGCGCCCTGGAAGAGGACGCGGCCCGTCAGATCGCCCTCCACCTGCACGGCGTTGAGGACGCCGTCCACACGCGCGAGCAGCTCTTCGCTTGCAACCAGTGCCGGGTGCACCCGCGCCTGGACACCGGCCTCGCTGCGTCTTGCCACGGCCAGCAGCTTGATGGCGTAGCCAAGCTCCGCGGCATAGCGGAAATCGCGCGGGCTCAAGCGGGTAATGCCTTCGCGGTAGACGTCCTCAGGCTGGACTCGTGTGTGGAAGGCGAGGCTGGCCAGGATCGCCAGCTTGTACACGGCGTCGTGGCCCTCCACATCGTTGTCCGGCTGCGCTTCCGCGTAGCCCAGCGCCTGCGCTTGTGCAAGCGCCGAGCCAAAGTCCGCGCCTTCCCGGCTCATGCGCGTGAGGATGTAGTTCGTCGTGCCGTTGATGATGGCGCGCAGGCTGCTGATATCGTTAGCCGATAGGTCTCGTTTCAGCGGCGAGACGATCGGGATCCCGCCGCCCACGCTGGCTTCGTACAGGATGTCCGTGCCGGCATCCCCCGCCGCGGCCAGCAGTTCAGGGCCGTGCTTGGCCATCACTTCCTTGTTCGCCGTTACAACATAGCGGCCGCGCTTCAGCCCTTCGCGGATCAACTCGTATGCCGGCCGCTCTCCGCCGATTACCTCCACGACGATGTCGGAGTCCGTGGCCAACGCTTCTTCCGGGTCAGTGGTGATTAACGTCGGGTCGAGGCTAACCGATCGCGGGCGCAGGCGGTCCCTGACTAACGCCTTGCGAAGGACGAGGGGCACGCCGACGCGCTGAGCGAAGCTCTCCGATTTCTCGAGGAGCGAACGGGCGACGCCGCCGCCCACGACACCGAGACCTAGAAGAACGATCCCGACTTGAGAGGGCCGGACCATGGCTGGCCTCCTCGCCTATTGGACGAAACCGACGTGGTCTCTCACGTAACTCAACTGATCTGTGTCCGAGGACAGCGTGTCCTCGACGGTCACGGACTTCTGCTTCTCCGTCATCCAGTCCTGCAGCTTCCTCTGCGCCAGCGTGGACTTTTGGGTGTCTTCAACCGCCCTGTCGGCTGCTTTCTCCAGCACCTGATACACGTAGACTCCGCTCTGCACCGGATAGGTGGTAATCTTGTTCACCTCCTGCCCGAAGAGCTGGTCCTCAACGGCCTTGGCAAGCACGCCCCTGGGCACCCAGCCGGTATCACCGCCCTTCGACTTGGTCGCCGTATCCGTAGACTTCTCCTGGGCCAAGGCCGCGAAATCAGCGCCGCCTTCAATCTGTGTGCGAACGGCATCGGCTTCTGTCTGGCTGCCGACGAGTATTTGCCGGTAGTGGACGGACTCAGCGCTGGCCGGAACCTCAGATGTAAACTTGTCCAACAGTTTCTTGCGGAGGACAGCGGCCGACGCCATGTCCCGGTACTTGTCTTCCTTGAGTCCGCTCCGCGCTAGCTCCTCCTGGAAGCGTGTCTGGAAGTTGGCGTCATCTTTGGTAATGCCTAGCCGCGTGGCGATTTCCCCGTTCACGTCATCATCCGTCGCCGATTGGCCTTCGTCCGCCGCAAAACGGAGCACAATGGCTTCCTGCAGCAGCTGCTGTGTCATACCAGCAATCGCTGTTTGCGCCTGCACCTGCTGAACCCCACCCAGTTGCTGAACTAGGTCCTTCAAACGGTCGGTGTAATACTCCAGCGTATATTCCTTGTCCCCCACCTTTAACGCCGTCTCATTGGGCCGGTTGGCCTCCGCGATGCGGTCAGAGGCGACGGCGTAAGCGACAACGCCCAGGGCGGCAACGACGAGCAAAATGATGCCGACAGTTGCATAGAATTGCGGCGTCCGTCCCAACAGGGTGCGGCCAATCGTCCCGTGCTGGCGCTCCCACGCGGGGGTGGGAATCCTTCCCCGGCGTCTCTTTCTAGGCAATCCGTAACCCTCTAGGAGCGGTGGGCGGGCTAGCGGTGCCCGGCGCCAGCGCTGCGAATGTGTTCAGCGGTATACGGGATCAGGGCCAGGTGCCGCGCCCGCTTGATGGCTCTGGCTAATGCGCGCTGGTGCTTGGCGCAAGCGTTCGTCTTCCGCCGGGTCTCTATGCGTCCGCGGTCTGAGACGTAGCGGCGCAGGAAGCTCACGTTCTTGTAGTCCACCACCTTGATCTTGTCTGCGCACATAATGCATACGCGACGCCTGCGGCCGAAGCGGCGCCTGCGGTCATCGCCGCCGCGCTCCACACCACTGGCTTCCGTTCGCCGCGGGCGGTCTTCGTCGGCGACGCCGGGCGCCTCCTCCATGTCGTCTAATGGTTCCGTTTCTTCGCTTCGTTCCGTTATCATCATCCGTCCTACTCGAAAGGTATGTCCTCGGGCGCCATCTCAGGAGCGGCGTCAGGAGACGCGTCGTGTTCTTCTCCGAAGGGCGCCCCACCAATGCGGTCCAGGAACAGCACCCTGTCCGCGATTACTTCTGTACGATAACGCTTCTGGCCGTCGGGCCCGTCCCACGAGCGTGTCTGGAGCCGACCTTCCACGTAAACGCGCCTGCCCTTCTGCAGGAATTGACTGCACTGCTCGGCGAGCTTCCGCCATGTCACCACGGAGAACCACTCCGTCTCTTCCTTTCGCTCGCCGTCCGGACCGCTGTAGTTTCGGCTGGCGGCGACCCGGAAGCTGGTAAGTGCGGTGCCATCGGCGGTATACCGCATCTCAGGGTCGGCCCCCAGGTTGCCGATGATCATCACTTTATTAAGACCCGCCATCGCAATTCCTCCCGGGTCTCAGCTCGTCTCGTCGAGCCGAACCACAAGATGTCGCAGAACGTCTTCTGAGAGGTCTAGGCTGCCCTCCAGCGGGCGCACCTGTTGTGGGTCCAGGCTGAACTGCGTTACCACGTAATAACCTTCCTGCTGACGGGCGATGGGATAAGCCAGCCGCCGCCGGCCCCATTGGTCCACCTGCTTCACCTGACCGCCGCGCTCTTCGATGAAGGTCGTCACCCGGTCCACTGTGCCGGGCAGCCCCTCATCTCCCACAGTGGGGTTTACAACCAGTACCAGCTCGTAGTCTCGCACAATACCTCGCAGCGATTCTTCAAACTAAACGCCCGGAAGGCCGGGCGCCCTACAGGGCCCTCTCCTCACGGGCAACGGCGATTATAACACGCGACGTTTTTCGCCAACAACAACCTCGCTTCGATCTCAATGTCCCCGTGAACCGGCAGGCGTGTGGTAATAAACTGTCTTTGTGAGGACGCGCGGCTTTCGGCGATGGGCAACAGAGTACGGGCTGTCAATGCTGTTCGTCGCGGCCTGCACCTGCTTCGTCGCGCTGGTCCTCGAGGCGGCCGATGTTTCCAACGCCTCCATGCTTTATCTGTTCGCTGTTCTCGCCAGCGCCGCCTTGTTCGGTTCGGGTCCTGCGATGTGCGCCGCCCTGGCATCGATTCTTGCGTACAACTTCTTCTTCGTGCCTCCCAGATACACCCTCACTGTTGCCGATAACGATGAATGGATCGCACTGGGCCTGCTACTTATCAGCGCCCTGATCACCGGCCAACTGGCAGCACTTATGCGAGAGCGTGGGAAGCAGGCCAGGCGGCGCGAGAAAGAGGCGGTCATCCTCTACGACGTCGTGCGCCTGATGGCCGAACCGGGCGTTCGGCAGGCAATCTCGGCGATCCTGAAACGCCTGCGACAGGAGCTTGGGTTGGCGGGTGCGCTCGCGGTTGTTGGTACGGACGGTTCACAGCCGATAATCGAGACCGCAGGCGACGATCAAGAAGCGATTATTCTCGCCCAGGAAGCGGTCAGCCGCCCGGAGATCATATTGGGCGGAGGCCGCGGCGCCACTGGCTCAAACCGTGCCGTGCCCGGCCGCTGGATCCGTGTAGTGAGGCCCAGCACCCGCCAGTTTGCCCTGCCTCGCCGCAATACCCGTGTGCGAACGGTGCCAATAGAAGCGGAGGGGGCCAGACTTGGAATTATAGCGCTGGTAACGAAGCCGGATGCACCCACTTTCTCCGGTGCTGACACCAGGTTGCTCTCCACCGTGGCGCATCAGTTGGGCCGGGCGCTTGAACGGCAGCGGCTTCAGCTGGAAGCGGCCGAAGCCGAAGCCCTGAGACGTACGGACGAACTGCGGGCAGCGCTGCTCAACGCCGTCTCACACGATCTGCGCACACCTCTCTCCTCGATCCTGGCCGCGGCGGGAAGCCTACTACAAGCAGACGTGCACTGGAGCGAGGAAGACAGGCGCGCCTATGCGGAGTCGATAGTGCGCGAGGCAGAGCGCCTGGACCGGCTTGTCGGCAACCTGCTTGACCTGTCGAGAATTGAGTCCGGGACCATTCGTCCTGAGAAGGCCTGGTACGATCTCGGCTCCCTGATCAACGAGGTAGTAGGAAGAGTGATCCGCCGAAACGCCGATCATCCTGTGGCTGTGGATCTGCCTGACCAGTCGGCCCCGCTGTTCTTTGATTATGTAGAGATAGAGCAGGTTATTTCGAACCTTCTCGAGAATGCCCTGGCGCACACACCGCCGGGCACCCAGGTGAGGATCACCGCACTCCTTGGAGAGAACGCTGTGCAGGTCGACGTATCGGACAACGGGCCGGGCGTCGCCCCGGCTGCGCTTCCCCATGTTTTTACACCGTTTTACGGTTCAGGCGTGAACGGCAACGGCCTTGGCCTATCCATCGCGCGAGGCCTGGTCGAGGCGCACGGCGGCCGCATCTGGGTGCAGAATAAACCGGAGGGAGGCGCGCGCTTTGCCTTCACATTACCGGTCGGCCAGAGGCCTGCCGCAGTCGCATAAGCGCGGGAGCCGGTGCGCGCATACTCGTCATCGACGACGAACCCTCGATTCTGCGGGCGCTGCGAACAAACCTGAACGGCCACGGTTTCAGAGTGACCACTGCCGCGTCCGGCCGGGAGGGGCTGGATGCTTACAAGCGCG
>VBJS01000111.1:7877-13314 GCA_005880055.1 Chloroflexota bacterium
ACGACTACTTAACAAAGCCCTTTGGCGTGGATGAACTGCTGGCGCGCGTTCGCGTGGCGCTGCGACACGCCGCTCATCCGGCGACCGGCGCTCAAGCCGTCTTCCGCTCCGGCGGGCTGTCCGTGGACCTGGAGGACAGGCGCGTGGAAGTTTCCGGCGCGGAGGTTCATCTCACGCCGACCGAATATGACCTGCTGAAAGCCTTCATCCAGCACCCGGATAAACTGCTGACCGATCGGATGCTTCTGAATACAGTATGGGGCGCTGATTACGGCGATGAGGCCCACTATCTTCATGTCTATGTTGCCCGGCTACGGAAGAAGATCGAACCGGACCCGCAACAGCCGCGGCAGATCATCACGGAGCCCGGAGTCGGTTACCGGCTGCTAACGGAACCTACAAACGGTCTCTAAAGCTGGGCAGGCACTTGCGCCGAATTCCCTTTGAAACTCTCGGTCCCTAGGCCGTAACGCGGGCTCGATCGCTTATGCCGGGGACCGGGAACGCGCCTGCGAGCTCAAGCACTTCGTGCCGGATAGTCGTGAGTGCTTGTTCATCCCCGGCACTCTCCAGCGCTAAGGCGATGAGGCGGCCGATCTGCCTCATCTCTTCCGGGCCCATGCCCCGGCTGGTGAGCGCCGGCGTCCCCAGCCGCAGGCCGCTGCCCTGAAGCGGCGGGCGCTCATCGTAGGGAATGGTGTTCCGGTTGGCGGTGATGTTCACCTTCTCCAGCAACCGCTCGGCATCTCGCCCGCTGATCCCCTTGACTCCTACGTCCACGAGCATCAAGTGGTTGTCCGTTCCGCCGGAGACCAGCCGCAGGCCGTGCGTCTGTAGCTCTTCGGCCAGCGTCTTGGCGTTGTCAATGATCTGCTGCGCGTAGTGCCGGAAGTCCGTTTGAAGCGCCTCTCCAAAGCAGACGGCCTTAGCGGCAATGATGTGCATGTGAGGCCCGCCCTGAGTGCCGGGGAAGACTGTCTTGTCGATCTGCTGCGCGACATCGCCGCGAGAAAGGATAAAGCCGCTGCGAGGGCCTCGAAGCGTCTTGTGCGTCGTGGAGGTGACAACATGCGCATAGGGTACCGGCGAGGGATGCAGCCCCGCCGCGACAAGGCCGGCGATATGTGCCATATCTGCCAGCAGGTACGCGCCCACCTCATCGGCGATCTCGCGCGCCTTAGCGAAATCAATGATCCGTGGGTACGCAGTGGCGCCCACCACGATGATCTTTGGGCGATGCTCGCGCGCCAGCCCCGCCATTCCATCGTAATCAATGCGTTCGGTCTCCCGGTCGACCCCGTAGTGAACGAATCGATATAGGCGTCCCGAGAAATTGATCTCGCGCCCGTGCGTCAGGTGTCCGCCCTGCTGCAGGTTCATGCCCATCGCGATGTCGCCGGGCTGGAGAAGGGCGAAATACGTCGCCATGTTAGCCTCAGCACCGCTGTTCGGCTGGACGTTGGCATGTTCCGCTTCGAACAGCTGCTTGGCGCGTCCGATCGCCAGGTTTTCCGCCTCGTCAACCACCTGGCAGCCGCCGTAGTAGCGCTTGCCGGGGTAGCCCTCGGCGTACTTGTTCGTGAGCACGGAGCCCATCGCCTCCAGTACAGCAGCGCTCGTGTAGTTCTCAGAAGCTATCAGCTCCAGGCCCTCCCTCTGACGCTCCTCCTCCCGCCGGATGATATCCGCCACTTCCGGGTCACTGCGTTCGAGAACGCTCATTCACAACTCCTACGATTAGGGCCAGGCCCGATGCCTCGATTATACGAGATGGCTGGGGCTGATGCCCCCGGTCCAGCGGTCTGGCAGCCGGCCGGGCGTCCTAGATGAGTCCCGCGTCCTTCTCCGACCAGGCATGTTCGTTGAGGAGCATCAGGCCACCGGACATCAGAGAATGGCCTCCCAGCAGCACCGGGATGGGCGCTTCCGTAGCAGCGTGCGTGAACTCGCGCAGCCACGGCTCACTGATCTCGCGCCAGCGCCCTGTGTCTGACAGGAAGCGATCTTCCCGGGAGGCAGCTATCCCCTCGTGTGCCAGAAGCACGCGGGTATCGACCAGCGCCGCATCGCCCAGTTCCGTCATGGCGGCGAAGAAGCGCTTGGGCCCAACCTCGTGCAGGAAGAACCCCAAGAGGGCGCGCGCCTCCCCCGTTTCGGCCCTGCCTTCGGCCTCCATTCCGCGCTCCTCAGCGAACAGCCGGACGCGGCAAGCCGTCTCGCGCTCCAGGTATTGCCAGGCGTGGCTCCCCACCCTTCCCGCCACGACGATCTGCGCGCTGGTATCCGTGAACAAAGGCAGGAGGCGGCGGTATCGAGCGAGATCCAGCGTCACGGTCTGGAGGTAAGCCTGCAGACGACGGCCGCCCAGCCCGCTAAGGGCCAGGACAGCAATGTCCGTGGGCCCATCGATGTCCATTTGTGTAGCCGGCGTGCGTGGCAGTGACTCGAAGGCCATCGCCGTCCCCTCTGCCAGCGCCTTTGACAGTGAGTTGTCCCGGAAGACGACCTCGACGACGCCTACGGTCGGTTCTCGAATCGGAAAGGCGGCGAGGTCCGTCGAGTAAATGTTATTCGTCACTGCGCTGCCGCCGGCCAGCGCCCGCGCTATCTGCTCGAATTCCCCCGCTGCCAGCAGCGGCACGCTCCCGCCCCCCAGGTAAAACACAAGCGATAGGTGGTGGCGCCGGATAACACCGGCCAGCCGCCGGCCAAAGTGGAACGGCCCCGGATCTGCATCGATGATCACCCCCGGCGTGTCGGTCCGGAGCGCCGGGTCATCTGTGGCGAGAACTGCGTCCTTGAAGGCGCCGGTAGAAAGCGCCGTCTCTATACTATCCAGCGAGGCGGCCCAGCGAGCGCCGTATACAACCCGCTCCATCTCGCCTGTCCCTCCGCCGCCCAAGAACACGACCAGCGTCGGCTTATCGTTGGATGGGCTGCTCATCCAACCACCGCTGGTCCCGGCGATTGCAAGCGATCCTGTTTTACCCAACCAGCGTCAGCAGGCAACCGGCGAGGCTATCTCGTGCACCTTCACCCGAGGTACGAGGATGTCTACCTCACGTCGGTGGCACAGCTCGGTGCCGGGGTTCAGTACGGCGGCGGTGCCGGCTGCTATCCCGAGTCGAAGTGCTTCCTCCATGCTGCCGCGACGACTCAGCGTGAGCACCACGCCGGCAAGGAAGGCATCGCCCGAGCCGACGGCGCTGACCGGGCGCACCCGGGGCGCGACTCCTCGGAGGTAAGTCTCATCCGTCGTTGCGACCGCGCCTTCCCGGCCGCGGGTGACCACCACGTTGTTCACGCCGCGTTGATGCACTTCACGGACGGCCTCCAGCGTCGATGCCTCGTCATCCAGGTGGCGGCCCAGCAGCCGTTCCAATTCACGCCGGTTGCCTTTGAGCATCTCTGGATGCCCAGCCGCACCGGCGGCCAACGCCGTCCCGTCCGCATCCAGGACCGTGTGAGCACCCGCCTCAGAGGCCTCGCGAATAATCTCCGTGTACAGCCCGGCATCGAGCGGCGGCGGTATGCTCCCGGCAAGCACCAGCCAATCACCGGTATGCAGCCGGGATCGCAGGCGCGAACGCAGTTCGGCCAAAGAGCGGTAATCGATAGCGGGCCCCGGGTCGCTGAGGATCGTGTGCATGTGGCGAGACTCGTCCAGGATGGTGATGTTCGTCCGGGTCTCGCCCTGGGTGTGCACGAAATCGCAGGTGATTCCCTGCCCTTCAAGCGTCTGCTCAATGTAGCGCCCGAGGCCGCCGGGGGCGAAACCCATCGCCAGGCTCTCGCCGCCCAACTCCTGGATGACCCGCGACACGTTGATCCCTTTGCCGCCCGGATCGAACCGGCTCGACTTAACTCGCAGCGTATCGCCGGCGACAAACCGGGGCAGCACCAGCGTCTGGTCTATCGCCGGATTGAGGGTGAGGGTGATGATCATGCTGTCTCTGGAAGTATCATCCCGTAATCGCCGTCTCTCCGTCGATAGAGCAGCGCCAGAGTGTCCCGGTCCTCATCTTCGAAGAGGAAGAAGTTGTGGCCCAGTTCCTCCATCTGCTCGATCGCTTCAGCCTCCGTCATCGGCTTCATGGTAAAGCGCTTCATCTTGACTAAGCGCCCGAGCACCAGATCGATGCCAGGGGGCAGGTGTTCCTCTTCTTCCTCACTCGTTGCAATCGGCAGGCGCGCCTCCTTGGGGACGCGCCTTTCGCTGCGCAGCAGCTTCTTTTCCTTGAAACGCTTCGCTTGCGTAGAGAGTGCACTCGCGGTAGCGTCCAGTGCCGCCAGCAGATCGAAATTGCGCTCTTCGGCGCGCAGGAACCTGCCATTAGCACTGACCGTCACCTGCACCACGAAACGGCCTTCATCGCCCTTTGCCTCACGCCGTACATCTACGATGGCGTGGTCGGCGAGCGGTAGATAACGGGTGAGTTTGCCCAGCCGCTCGCCCGCGTGAACTCGGAACCCGTCGTCGATATGAACGTGTTGCCCTCGGAAGATCGTTTCCATCGTGCGCTGCCTCCAGGACTCTGAGCCGAGACAACTTATTCTAAGACGCTCCGAACGGGCTCTCAACCGCCCCTGATTTAGTCTTCGCGGGCGAATGTCAGAGCGAAGACCGGCCCACTGCCCGCATTGAGCAAGACGCGCGCGCATGCATCCAGTGTTGCGCCGGTGGTGATTACATCATCAATCAAGAGGACGCCGCCGGCCGGTGGCCGTCCCCTGCAATTGAAGGAGCCGGCGACGTTGCGTCGTCGCGCCTCCTCATCCGGCTGCTGCACCTGCGGGGCGGTGGAGAGGCACTTGCGAAGCGCCCGGCGAACCAACGGCAGGCGGCTGTCACGCGCTACCTCAGCGGCCAGCAGTTCCGTCTGGTTGTAGCCGCGCAGACGGCGGCGATGGCCGGCTATCGGTACGGGCATCACGACCGTGACCAGAGGCGACCATGCCTGGAGCGCAGTTGCCATGCTGGAAGCCATTTCCCGCGCCACCGCCGACACGCCTCGGTACTTAAGGGCATGCACAGCGTCTCTGGCCGGCCCCTCGTAAACGTAAACCGCTCGCACGGCGTTGAAGGCGGGGGCGGTATGCCGACAGCGACCGCAAGGATGAGCAGATTCACGCGCACCCCCTGCTCGGCGCGGCATCCAACAGGTCGGGCAACGCGCCCCACCGGCAGCGGTCATCGTCGCCTGGCAACCGGAGCAGATGAAGGCGCCGAATGCATTGCAGGAAACGCACCGGGGAGGGAACACCAGGTCCAGCAACCGGTCGCTCAGCGACGTGAGCAGGGGCCGGTGGGTCGCGCCTTGCGCCACGGCTCAGCCTGCCTCGCGGGGCGTGGACGCCATGCCGTAGGTTGGGCGCGCGCCTGTCTCGCTGGGGCCGGCCGCAGCCGCCGTTTCCCTCGCCTGCTCCAGGTCCGCCA
>VBJS01000111.1:13354-15301 GCA_005880055.1 Chloroflexota bacterium
ACATCAAGGGCGTCCGCCACCGTGTAAATGTCTGGGCCATCCGATGTGAAGGCCAGCACTGTCATGTCCGGCGATCCGAGGATGCGCAGGCCCTTGATCTTCTTGATACCATCAATCAGCTTCCGCGTCGTCTCCAGCGTAATCGCCGTGAGGCGCGTGTATCCCTCTTCGCCCAGGTAGTTCATCACCGCCCAGGCTGCCGCGATCGCGCCCCCCGGCCGGCTCCCAGCCATCGTCGGCGAGCCATACAGCCCGCCCGGCCAGTCGCTCTTCGTGAAGAACTGATGCCGGCGGTACGCCTTGTCCCGATACATGATCGCCGAGGCCCCGCGAGCAGAATATCCGTACTTGTGATGATCGGCCGAGATCGAAGAGACGCCTGCCACACGGAAGTCCCATGGGGGAACATCGCAACCCAGTCGCTCCATGAAGGGCAGAACGAACGCGCCCAGGCAGGCGTCGACATGGAAGGGCACGCCATGCTGAGCGGCGAGGGCCGCGAGTTCGTGTATCGGGTCAATCTTGCCGTACGGGTAGCATGGCGCCGACCCAGCGAGCAAGACCGTATTAGCGGTGAGCGCGCGTTCGGCGGCCTGAACGTCGGCGCTATAGTCAGCCGTGACCGGAATACTAATGCACCGGACTCCCAGGTACTGCCCCGCCTTGTCGAAGGCCGGGTGAGCGCTCACCGGCACAATCATCTCCGGCGCCGTCACACCCTTGTCCGCTCGGGCCCAATCTCGGGCCGTCTTCACCGCCATGATTATGCTTTCGGTGCCGCCGGAGGTCATGTTGCCCACTGCCTCGGAGGACCCGACGAGTTCAGCCGTCATAGCCAGCACCTCGGATTCGAACTTCTTGAGGCTCCGAAATGCTCCCAGGCCTAGGCCGTTGGTGTAGATAGCTGCCGCGTAAGCTTCCTTGATCAACTCCGCGACGTCCTCGCCCGGGAAGTAGACCAGGCTCCAGATCCTTCCGCCTCGCCAGTCTGCATCGCCGCCGATGGCCTCGCGTACCCGCGATATTACGTCCTCGCTCGTCGAAGTTCGTTTCGGTAAGACCATCGAGGTTCTCCTTAGGGGCAAGGACTTCGCTGCTCGCACATACTACCTGTGGGACGCGCGACCGGGCAATCCGCCCCGTTGCGCCTGGTCGCGGCTAAGATAGACTTAGTGAGCGCCATGCGAGCCACCCTTCAGACCAAAGTGCGCCTGTTCGCGCGCCTGGCAGAACTAACCGGGACCCGCGAGACAGCGGTCGAATTTGCCGAGGGGCTCACCGCCGGCCAAGCGTTTGCGCTCCTGGCCGGACGATACCCGCACCTCAACGACTACGAAGGAAGCGTTATGTTCGCGGTAAACGCTGAGTACGTCCCGCCAGAATACATCCTGCAACAGGACGATGAGCTGGCGCTCATCCCACCGGTCAGCGGAGGCGCCGGTGCTCTTTGAACTGACGGCCAATCCTCTGGACGCGACCCGTCTTGTAGAGCACGTACGTCGCGACGAGGCGGGCGCCGTCGCGCTCTTCCACGGTGTCGTCCGCAACGAGAACATGGGCCGGCGCGTACTCTACCTCGAATACGACGCCTACCCGGAGATGGCTACGAAAGTCATGCGGCGGATCGCGGAAGAGGTCGCCGCGAAGTTCCCGGTCACCGAGATCGCCATCCAGCACCGGACCGGCCGCCTGGAGATCGGCGAGACGTCCTTGCTCGTCGCCGTCTCCTCGCCGCACCGGAAGGAGGCCTTCGCCGCCTGTCACGCCCTCGTCGACCGCTTCAAGGAAGTCGTCCCTATCTGGAAGAAGGAGATCTGGGAAGGCGGCGAAGAGTGGATTGAGGGCGAGACGGTTGAAAGCCGAGACTGAGCGGCGAGGGGATTGACTGACGAACACTTATCCTGAAGGAAAACCTACAGAACCAAGGAGGTAGCTCTCAGATGACTG
>VBJS01000130.1 GCA_005880055.1 Chloroflexota bacterium
GTAAGCTTCGGTATATTCGGTGCGCACTTGGCCGTTCTCGCGGCCTTTCTCGGGTGGTTCGCGGCCAAGAAGGAATAGCACGTTCTGAAGGTCGGCGGGTCTGCGCCTGCTATGAACGACGGCTAGATCTCGAAGATCAGCCTTAGCGCGAACGAGATCACGAAGAAGACGAGCCAACTGACCACCGCCGTGCCGATCGCCTCGCCGGTACCGAAGTCGAGGGCCTGGCGGATCGCGATTACAGTGGTAAAAAGCATCCAGATGAAGACAGCAACGTACACGAACCAGCCGAGGATGGGAATAAAGGCGAAGATTAAGAGCAGGCGGGGCGTGTTCGCAAAGCCGAGCGTCCGCAGAAGCTCGCCCCAGGTGGCCGATGTCTGCGGTCCTTTGAACCAGTTGACGCCGACCCAGTAGGCCACGAAGGCGTAAGCTGCCCAGCCGACGATGCCGATCACTATTGCGACAAGGACGGCTGTCGGTCCTTCCAGGATCGCGCCGATGCCGGCAGCAACAGCAGCCATCGCGACTACGGCGATAGCTTGCACCATCGCTGAGCTGTCCGCCTCCACCTCCTCGTAGACGGACGAGTTCAGGCGCGCGGCGCCGATCATGCGGTCGACGAACGTCCTGCGCATCGCCTGAGCGCTCATATACCCTCCTCTTGTCGCACCCCGCGCGTATTTTCGCACATTTGACGACGACCCCAGGTAGAGACGTCCCGGAGGTGCGTCTCTACCGACGCCGGGTGACAGAACGGCATTGGAATTATCCCGCGCCGGTTCTAATGTCGACCTATGGGCGGGTCGCTGTTCAAGAATAGATATCGCGTCGAAACCGTTCGCCTCCCCAGTTGGGACTACTCGGCGCCCGGCTACTACTACATCACGATGTGCACCAAGAATCGCGGGTGCTACCTCGGGCGCGAGGAGGCTGGACAGATCATCTTATCCTCGGCAGGCGATATTGCAACCGAAGAATGGCTGAAGGCGCCGATGGTGCGGCCAGACGTCCGCTTGGATGAGTTCGTCGTCATGCCGAATCATTTGCATGGAATTGCCATTCTTCGGCAAACGTCCTTAGAGACGCACCTGCGGGGCGTCTCTACAGCCCGCCGCGTACCAAGAACCACACTGGGATCCCTTATCCGGCAGTTTAAGTCGATCACAACCAAGCGAATTTGGGCATCCGGCAATCGCGAGTTTGGCTGGCAGACCCGTTTCCATGACCACATCATCCGCAGCGAGAGATCGCTCAACGCGATCCGCAATTACATCTTGGATAACCCGCGAAAATGGGCGGAGGATAGGTACCACCCGACCCGTGGAAATGGAACTCCGTAGAGACGCCCCGTAGGCGCGTCTCTACGGCACCCGGTGGGAGAACAGCCTTTTGTGTTGCCCGCTTCGCTCGGCGGGGCTTGCTACTCGGTCTAGGAGCCTAATCCGGCAGTGTCACGAGGCTTGTCGTGCTCTGGATCCCGTCTATCGTGCGGATGCGCTCGCCGAGGATGGTGGGGATGTCCTGCAGGCTGTCGACCTCGATCTCGACGACGATGTCGTAAGGGCCCATCACCTCGTGCAACTCCACCACGTGGGGGATGCCGTTGATGGCCTCGTGGACGTGACGTGTCTTGCCCGGGTCAGTCACAACCAGCACGTATGCCTTAATCGCCATCTGAATGCTCCTCTGAAAAGGGGCTGCGGCCTGCCGGGCTTCCCGCGTAAAGCGGCGCCATTATACAACATCCATTGGACTCGCCCCGTCCTACCTATCGAGGGGCCATGCATGTTAAACTGAGGATGGACTTCCGATAATTATGCTGACAGATTGCGGGAGGCTGCCCAGCGGCCTCTGTCATACCTCGCGCAGCCGGGGCAATACGTTTGGCCGGCCTTCCCGTTCAGTTGGCAGCGGGGAACGCCGAAGGAAAGCACTGGGGAGTTAGGCCGTGCCGAGAGACGATTTCGTAATACGCATCGGTGGCGATACCGCCATCGGCGGTGTGATCAGCACCGGCGAGAACTTTACCGTTGCCGCCGCCCGCTTGGGCTTTCGCACGTTCACCTTTCGCACCTACCCGGCGGAGATCAAGGGCGGCCACGCCTGGTTCCAGGTCCGTATCTCCAACCGCCCGGTCTACTCGCTGGGAGACGGCTGCGACATCCTGATCACTTTCGACCAGGAAGCATACGAGCTGCACAAGGCGGACCTGAACGAAGGCGGCGTGCTCATTTACGACTCGAACCTCGTCGCTCCCGAGCACGACGGCTTCATCGAGTACGGCATCCCCTTCCAGAAGATCGCGCGTGAGGAACTGGACTTCGTTCGCGGAACGAACGTGCTGATCCTCGGCGTCATGGCGGGGCTCTTTGGCCTGCCGCCGGCCTCCCTCGAAGAGATGGTGCGTAACCGTTACAAACGCCGCGCCGAGCTGATGGAAAAGAACTTGGAGGCGCTGCGACACGGCTTCGAATACACAAAGGGCATCCAGAAGCAGGACAAGTTCTGGCTTGGCACGGCCGACCACATCGCCCGCCTCATCATGAGCGGCAACGACGCGATCACGGCCGGCGCCTTGCACTCCGGCTGCCGCTACTTCGCCGGCTACCCCATCACGCCGGCCTCAGACATCCTTGAGACAATGGCGGTGCAGCTTCCGCGCTTCGGCGGCGTCTGCCTGCAGGCGGAAGACGAGATGGCGGCGCTGGCGTCCGTAATCGGCGCCTCCTACGCCGGCACACGCGCGATGACGGCGACGTCCGGCCCTGGGTTCTCGCTGATGACAGAGCTGATGGGGCTCGCCTCCATGGGCGAGATTCCGGTTGTGATCGTAAACGCTCAGCGGTCCGGGCCCAGCACCGGCATGCCGACGAAGCTGGAACAGGGTGACCTCTTTCACGCCATTTACGGCGGCCACGGCGACTTCCCACGCATAGTGTTGGCGCCCGCCTCCGTCCAGAACTGCTTCCGTGTGACGGTGCTCGCTTTCGGGCTCGCAGAGAAGTACCAGATGCCGGTGATCATCCTCTCCGACCAGTCACTCTCGCACCGAACGGAGACGATCGAGCAGGTCAACGTCGAGGGATTCCCGGTGATGGAGCGCCTGCGGCCGGACGGCGCTACGCCGGAGGACTATCTGCGATACCAGCTCAATGACAACGGAATCTCACCGATGGCAATCCCGGGCGTGGACCCACAGACCTATGTCTCGCCCGGCCTGGAACACGACGAGCGAGGCCACCCGCGCCTGTCGGCCGGCATCCACGAAGCGATGACCAAGAAGCGGTTCCGAAAGCTGGAGCTGGTGCGCGATCACATTGATACCGAGGAGTTCGCGCCGCGCTACGGCGACGAGCCGGCGGAGCTGGGTATCATCGGCTGGGGAGCGACGCAGGGCTCGATCCGCGAGGCGGTGGACCGGGCTCGAGAGAAGGGCTACAAGGTCGCGGCCATGCACCCGCGCTGCCTCAATCCGCTGCCAGAGAAGCGCCTACGGGAGTTCATCGAGTCGTGCGAGCGGATACTGGTGCCGGAGTGCAACTACCAGGGCCAGTTCGCGCATCACATGGCCGCAGAACTCGGCGTGCAACCGATGCGAATGAACAAGATCGGCGGTCTCCCGTTCACCCCCGGCGAGATCTTCGCAAAGATCGAGGAGGTACTGGCACATGCCTACGCGTGACGGCGCCCAAGCGGCCGCGACCGCCGAGATAGAGACGCTAACAATCAAGGACTACAAGAGCGGCGACAAGCCTGTCTGGTGCCCTGGATGCGGTGATTTCGGCGTGCTGAGCGCGACCTACAAGGCGCTTGCGCAGCTGCAGCTACCGAAGAAGGACGTTGTCGTGGTATCGGGCATCGGCTGCTCCAGCCGCACACCCTACTTCATGAGCACCTACGGATTCCACGGCGTGCACGGGCGCTCCCTTCCGATCGCGACCGGCATCAAGCTGACAAACCCGGACCTCACGGTGCTGGTTATGGGCGGCGACGGCGACCTGATGGCCATCGGCGCCGGCCACTTCCCACACGCGGCGGCACGCAACATCGATGTCACGTGCGTGATGATGGACAACCAGACGTACGGTCTCACCAAGGCCCAGGCCTCGCCAACGTCGTTCATAGGCCACAAGAGCAAGTCCACGCCCTACGGTGTGATTACGAAGCCGATGCGGCCGGTGATGTTCGCTCTGACCAGCGGGGCCACGTTCGTGGCCCGCGGCTATTCGGCCAAGCCGAACGACCTGACGCAACTCCTTCAGCAAGGCATCGAGCACAAGGGATTCTCCTTCATCCACGTCCAGAGCCCCTGCGCAGAGTTCTTCAACACCTACGACTATTACGACGAGCACATCACGAACCTTCCCGAGGGCTGGAACACGCAGAACCTGGAGAAGGCGATGGCGTTGGCGACCACCGAAGAGAAGGTGCACCTGGGCGTCTTCTACGAAGAGGACCGCCCGGTCTTCGAGCGCACGGCCCACGAGTTCGAAGCGCAGATCAACGAATTCGTGCTGGACGATTACCTCAAGCGCTTCGCTTAAGAGAAGCGCTTTTTCCGTCGGTTCTGTGTCCCGACGCGTCCTCTGCCCACCCACATGCCCTCGGTATCTTGTGGGGGGAGACCCCCGAACCCCGTCCTCGCTCGCCCTCCGGGCTCGCTCGGAGAAACCTGCTCGCTTCGCGATAGAGCGAGCCCGGAGGGAATAGGACCGTTCAGCAGCACGCGTGACGCCTCATTTAGAGGCTAGCTTGGCGATCAACTTCGTCGAGTGAGGGATCACCGACTACTGCTACAGCCCTAGCTTACCCGGGTTCATGATGCCTTGCGGGTCCAGCGCCCGCTTGATCGCCCGCAGCACCTCCAGCCCCGCCCCATGCTCGCGTTCCATCAAGTGAGCGAGGCGCAGGCCGACGCCGTGACAGTACTCCATGGAGCCGCATAAGTCCTGGGCCAGCATCAGCATCTCGTCCACCGACTTGCTCAGCCGCTCTCGTCCATCGCCGTTTGCCTCGCTCGCCACAACGACAGATACAAGCTGCGGCCGGCACCAGACGCCGATTTCGATTGGCTCGACCCGATTGCGCCTAATTATATCGAGGGAGCGTTCCCGATATCCGAGCACCTGGGATGCCAGGAGGGTCACATGCACGAAGTCAAAGCCCATAGGCGCCTGGGGCCGCGACATGCCGGTGCGCCGGCGTTCGGCATAGCGGTCCCCGATGTCATGCCGGTGCTCCCAGAACTGCTCGGCTTCCTCCGGCGGTAGCGCTTGGCCACCACGCTCGGCGCAGACCACGCGGGCGCGTGCTGAGCAGGCGGCCACACCTTCGGCGAACCCTTCGAAGCCCAGATAGAGCTTGGGCGGCTCGACCCCTTCTTGCGAGTAGCTTTCCCCGAAGTCGAGCAACGCAGGCTCTAGCATCAAGCGATCGATGTCGAGGACAGCCGCAAACCCGCTCTCAAACGACGGGAAGGACAACGCCTGGAAGACCTGTCTTTCCGGCAATGGAAATACCCGCAGTGTCGCTTCGGTCACGATGCCCAAGGTTCCCTCGCTGCCGATGAGAAGGCGGTGCAGGTCCGGGCCCACGGAGGCCTTCGCCGCACTGCCGGCTGAGAATACCCGGCCGTCGGGCAGAACAGCGGTCAACGCCAGCACCTGCTGCCCCATCGAGCCGTACCGTGCTCCACGGTAACCAAGTGAGTCCGTCGCGATCGCGCCACCGACGGTTGCGATGCCCACGGTCCAGGGGTCGTGCCCGAGCATCAGCCCGTGCTCGTGTAACGCTTCGTTCACGCTCTGCAAGACTGTCCCGGCCTCCACGTGAGCGGTCAGGCCCTCACCGTCGATGCGGATGATGCGGTCCATTCTCGTCAGGTCAACGACAACGGACGGCTTGACGGCGACGGCGCCGCCCATGAGGCCGGATCCGCCGCCAAAGGGAACTATCGAGGTGCGATGCGCGGCTGCCAGCCGAACGATAGACGCCACCTCATCGGTATTTCCCGGCCGCACCGCGCAGAACGGCGAAGGCGACAATCTGTCGAAGTCAGCGTAGCCGCGCCCGGAACCCAGCGCGTCCCATCGGTACGGCTCAACGGCGGGGCCCATCCTTACGTTCGAGGCGCCGGCAACCGCCTCGATTTCGCGGATCAGCCGCTCCGTCCCCGCCTCTATCCTCATTTCGAGACCGATGCTATCATGCCGGCCGCTCATCGGCTGGGTGCGCAGGCCGGACGCGGCGGTTTAGAATCGAGATGGAGGAACCCATGCCCAAGGACCCGTTTGGCGCAACTGCTCGCCTTCAAACTTCTGCCGGGACCGTTCAGTACTACCGCTTGGACGCCCTGTCGGACGGCCGAATTGCAAACGTTGGCCGGCTGCCGTTCTCGATTAAAATCGTCCTCGAGAACCTGCTTCGGCGGCTTGACGGCGTCATCGTCACCGAAGACCACATCCGCTCACTGGCGCGTTGGGGGCTCGATGAGGGGCCCGGCGAGGTGCCCTTCCTGCCGGCCCGCGTGCTCCTCCAGGACTTCACGGGCATCCCCGTGGTCGCTGATCTGGCGGCGCTGCGCTCGGAGATGGCGCGCCAGGGCGGTGACCCCGAGCGAGTCAATCCGGACCTTCCGGTTGACCTCGTAATCGACCACTCGGTGCAGGTGGACGCTTACGGTATGGCCGATGCCTTCCGCATCAACGTGGACCGCGAGTACGAGCGAAACGGCGAGCGCTACGCTTTCTTGCGCTGGGCGCAAGAGTCTTTCCGCCAGTTCCGGGTAGTGCCGCCGGGCGCGGGCATCGTACACCAGGTAAACCTGGAGTTCCTGGCCGGCGTCGTTCAAGTTCAGACGCAAAACGGGTCGTACATTGCATACCCGGATACGCTGGTCGGCACGGATTCACACACAACGATGGTCAACGGACTCGGCGTTCTCGGTTGGGGCGTGGGCGGTATCGAGGCGGAGGCCGCGATGCTGGGCCAGCCGGTCTCCTTGCTCGCCCCGGAAGTGGTCGGCGTGCGGTTCACGAGCGCCCTTCGGGAAGGGGTCACAGCCACTGACCTAGTGTTGACGGTCACTGAGATGCTGCGCAGTCACGGCGTCGTCGGCAAGTTCGTCGAGTACTGTGGGCCGGGTCTCAGCAGCCTCAGCCTGCCCGATCGCGCCACCATCGCTAACATGTCGCCTGAATACGGCGCCACCTGCGGCTACTTCCCTGTGGACGCCGAAACGCTGCGTTATCTCGCTGCCACCGGCCGGGACCCAGCAAGGGTTGACCTCGTCGAGCGCTACTGCCGAGCGCAGGGGCTCTTCCGCGAGGACAGCACGCCCGCCCCGGACTTCACGGAGCTTCTCACGCTGGACCTCTCAACCGTCGAGGCGAGTGCCGATCGCGCAGCTCAGGCACAGCCTGCGTTCGGCCTTCGCCGAGCAGTTCCCGGAGGGCATGCAGAAGTCCAAGGAGCGTTTCGACTGGGAGGGCGGCAGCGTCAACGAAGAGGAACAGCCCAGCGAGCCAACGACCGAAGTCACGACTGAGCACAAGCACGTCCACGTGGAGGTGAACGGGGAGCGGACCGGCCTCACTCATGGCGCCGTGGTCATCGCTGCCATCACCAGCTGCACAAACACCTCTAACCCGTCAGTAATGCTCGGCGCAGCGCTGCTGGCGAAGAAGGCGGTGGAGCGAGGCCTGAAGGTGAAGCCGTACGTGAAAACGAGCCTGGCGCCGGGCTCGCGCGTGGTGATCGACTACCTGCAGCGAGCGGGCCTGCTCGAGTACCTGGAGCGGCTGCGGTTCGACCTCGTTGGCTTCGGCTGCACCACTTGCATCGGTAACAGCGGCCCCCTGGCGGAACCGGTCGCCCAGGCGGTGGACGAGAACAAGCTTGTCGTCGCAGCCGTCCTCTCCGGCAACCGGAACTTTGAGGGCCGCATCCATCCGCAGGTGCGCGCGAACTACCTTGCTTCGCCGCCGCTGGTCGTCGCCTACGCACTCGCCGGCACCGTCAACATCGACCTGCATTCGGAGCCGCTCGGACACGACCGGGACGGGAGTCCGGTATTTCTTCGAGACATCTGGCCTTCCTCAGAAGAGGTCGCCGAGACGGTCCATCGGGCGTTGCGGCCGGAGATATTCCGCGACACATACGCACACATCTTCGACGGGGAGGAGCGCTGGGCGGCGCTCGACGTGCCAAGCGGCGCGCTCTATCGATGGGACCCTGAGTCCACGTACCTGCGCGAACCACCTTTTGTGCAGGGGCTGAGTCCGGAACCGCCGCCGGTCGAGGACATTCACGATGCGCGCGTGCTTGTCATGGTGGGCGATTCGGTTACCACCGACCACATATCGCCGGCCGGCGCGATTCAGAAGGACGGCC
>VBJS01000127.1:0-1338 GCA_005880055.1 Chloroflexota bacterium
ATTCCATTATCTCCACAACACTGGATCTCTCAGAACGTCACTCTTTATTCATCCGTCCGCCCAAGCGGACACGCGGCGCGGGGTGGAGCAGCGGCAGCTCGCCGGGCTCATAACCCGGAGGTCGTGGGTTCGAGTCCCACCCCCGCTACCACGCACAACCGTAGGGGCAGGCCGCCGGGCCTGCCCCTACCAACAATCGCATAAGAAATCGCTCCTGGTGGCTAGAGCGAGGTGGAACCACCCGTTCCCATCCCGAACACGGAAGTGAAACGCCTCAGCGCCCACGATACTGCCCGGGTAACTGGGTGTGGAAAATAGGCCGCTGCCGGGGGCTTTTTCTTTTCGCTCGCAACCTTTACGGCTCGCTTGGTCCTGCGGCGACCAACAGATGCTCGGGGTGAGTGCCCAGGTGCTCGACGGCGCCGATTCGCTGCCCACTCGCAATATCGATCACTAGCAGGTTGTCGGCGGCCTTGCTCGCGGCATACAGCAACCTGCCGTCTATGCTGACGCCTATGGCGTTGATGCTCTCGCCGGCATCAATGGTCCCGAGCGCCGTCCCGTTCTCAGTATTGAACACCCCAACTTCGTGGCAATCGTCTGATGAACTGCCTGATCCGAGGCCCACGAACACGCGGTCCCCCATTCGCGTCAGTGCTAGCATCCCGAACGGCACTCGCCAGCCGTTAGGCAGAGCAACCGACAGGCTTGTCTCTACACGCATGTCCGTTGCGTTCGCGGTGAGCACGCAGCCTCCCCGCGTCGCGATAAGTATCTTGCCTCCGCTGGCGGTATCCGCTGCTGCTGCCAACTCAGTGTCACCTATACAGCCGGCGCCTGCTTTCTGCACCGGCACGGGATCGATTGTACTTAGGGTGTTGCCCGAATCTCGATCAATGAAGACAAGCACGTTCCGCTCAGAGCAGGCTACCGCGAACTGCGATGAACCCTCGCGCCCCGGAAAGTACTGCGCGATCCCGCAGTCGGGTACATGGGGAGTGCTGCCGGTGAGGGCAAGAGTTGAGCCGTCATAGATGTCCCACCAGTGGTCCGACGCTGGAGCACTGTAACCTCCCGGCCCTTGATGGCGGCCGCTGACAAGCTTCCACTTGTGGACGTACAGCCGGTCGCCATCCGGCGACGCGACCATTCCGTACCGGCCCACGCCTTTGTTCCCGATTCGCTCAGGCGAGGCCACCGTAACCAGAGGCCGTCCGTCGTCGGCGTCTAGTCGAGTTAAATCGCCCTGGGACTGGGCGTCCGTTCCGAAGTCATGCACATAGAGGTGCGACGAGTCAGGGCTTACCGCAATCTCGGGGTCGTATCCAGTGGCCGTCT
>VBJS01000127.1:1390-16305 GCA_005880055.1 Chloroflexota bacterium
AGCAGGTACACGACATCGGCTCGCCGTTCCTGCCGCAGCCCCTCCGAGGAGGAGCCGCAAGCGCCGGCGGCGGTCACGAGCAGGGCCAAGACCAGATGCAGAGGTTGAATGTGATGTCGCATGGGGAAGGGCAATCGCCTAAGAGACGCGCGCCTGATCGCACACCCGTCCGTCATTAGCTCCTGTGCTCCTCCACTCCTATACACCCCGCTGACTCTGTTGGTTCCAAAGCTCTGGCCCTGCGCAGCCTCGGATCCGAGCCGCTTCCCTAGGCGTTCAGATAGCGTCTGCTATAATGACTGGCGAGGAGCCTCATCCCGCCCCTCGTCCCATCTCGTACTGGAGGTACCGCCCTTGACATCGGAACAGCCTAGCGGAGGGAACGGCAACCCGGACATGCAGTCCATGGCCGCCCTCCTGGAAGAAGAAACCGCCGCTTACCCAGAGCTACGCCGCGGCGAGATAATCGAGGGCGTAGTTGTCGGAACCGATCGAGATGGGATCCTCGTGGACATCGGCGCCAAGTCCGAAGGCGTCGTGCCCCCCAGCGAGATGCACTGCCTTCAGCCTGAAGGCGCCTCCCGCCTCAACACCGGCGACAAGGTGCTCGTCTTCATTGTTCAGCCGGAATCCCAGGAAGGCCAAATCATCCTCTCCCTGGACCGCGCTCGCGGCGAGCGTGGGTGGCGCGTGCTCCAGGACTACCTGGACGGGAACCAGTCGTTCGAAGGCTACGTGACCGGCAGCAACAAGGGTGGGCTTCTCGTAAACGTCGAAGGCGTCAACGCCTTCGTGCCGCTCTCGCAGATCGTCGCCGGGCCGGAGCGCGGCTCCCCGGAGAACACGCAGCGCGCCCTTTCCGAGTGGGTGGGCCGCAACATCACCCTCAAGGTCATCGAACTGAACCGGCGCCGCAACCGCGCCATCCTTTCGGAGCGCGCTGCCGTCCAGGAGAGGCGTGCCGCCGATAAAGAGCGCCTCCTCCTCGAGCTGTCTGAAGGCGACGTTAAGACCGGGCGCATCACCAGCATCCGCGATTTCGGGATCTTCGTCGATATCGGGGGCGCGGACGGGCTCGTCCACCTTTCTGAGCTGTCCTGGGAGCGGACTCCGAAGTCTCCGCACGAGATGTTCAAAGTGGGCGATGAAGTACCGGTCTACGTCCTGAAGGTGGACAACGAGACCAAAAAGATAGCCCTCAGCGTGCGGCGCGCGCAGCCGGAGCGCTGGGAAGAGATCGTCTCTCGCTACCGCGAGGGGCAGATCGTGCCGGGGCAGATCACCAAGCTCGCCCCCTTCGGCGCATTCGTCCGCCTGGAAGGTCCCATTGAGGGGCTGATCCATATCTCGGAGCTGGTGGACCGGCGCATAAACCACCCGAAGGAAGTACTCCAGGAAGGCGACGTCGTGCCGGTGAAAATCGTGCGCATTGAGTACGACCGGCACCGGTTGGGCTTGAGTCTGCGCCAGGCGCGTGACAGGGCGGAAGAGGACGGTTGGGTCTTCAACGAGGCCGGCGGCCCCACGCGAGTCCCACAGGACGTACTGGACCAGCTGGGCGTCGAGGCGCCGGAGCCGCGAGCAGAGACCGAGACGGCCTATGTGTCTGAGGCGGCGCCCGACGCCGAAGACCTGACACCGCCGGCTGCGGCCGCGGACGTCACCGAGATCGCGACTGAGCCGCCCGAGGAGGCCGTGGCCGCCGAGGCGACAGAACCAGAGCCCGAAACGGCGCCCGAGGCCGAGGCGACAGAGCCAGAGCCCGAAGCGGCGCCTGAGGCCGAGGCGACAGAGCCAGAGCCGGAAGCGGCGCCCGAGGTCGAGGCGACAGAGCCAGAGCCGGAAGCGGCGCCCGAGGTCGAGGCGACAGAGCCAGAGCCGGAGGCGGCGCCCGAGGCTGAGGCGCCAGAGCCAGAGCCCGAAGCGGCGCCTGAGGCCGAGGCGACAGAGCCAGAGCCGGATGCGGCGCCCGAGGCTGAAGCGGTAGAGCCCGAGCCGGAAGCGGTCGCAGAGCCCGAGTCGCCCGAGGTCGCGGCAATCGAGTCCGAAACGCCGGTAGAGACCGAATCAGCGGCCGAGGAAGAGCCGGCGCCCGACGCCGAGCCGCCCGAGGTCGCGGCAATCGAGTCCGAAACGCCGGTAGAGACCGAATCAGCGGCCGAGGAAGAGCCGGCGCCCGACGCCGAGCCTGAACCCGACCTCGCAGCCGAAGCAGAGGCCGAGCCGACGGCAGAAACAGAAATCGAAACGGAAATGAGATCGGAGGCACCCGCGGAAGCGGAGCCCGAGCCTGAGCAGGAAGAAGAGCAGCCGGCGATGGCCGAGGTCGAGGACGAGGCTCCAGCAGAGGAGCAGGAGCAAAATACCGCAGCGGAACCTGAGGCGCCTGTAACGCAAGACGCCCCGGACGCGTTGAATAAAGTAGAGGAAGGTTGAGCGAGAGAGGGCGGACCCAATGGCGGACAGATTTGACAAATTCACGGAGAGGGCGCGCCGGGTACTAACACTTGCCCAGGAGGAAGCCCTCCGCTTCAACCACAACTACATAGGTACGGAGCACCTGCTCTTGGGACTCGTCCGCGAGGGCGAGGGTGTCGCCGCCAAAGTTCTTGCGAACCTCGGTGTAGAGCTGAACAAGGTGCGCTCCGCAGTCGAATTCATCATCGGCCGCGGCGACCGCGCGGTCATGGGCGAGATTGGCCTGACGCCGCGCGCCAAGAAGGTCATCGAGCTTGCCGTCGACGAGGCGCGCCGCCTCGGTCATCACTACATCGGCACCGAGCACCTGCTGCTCGGACTCGTCCGCGAGGGCGAGGGCATCGCCGCCGGCGTCCTCGAGAGTCTCGGCGTCAGTCTGGACAAAGTCCGCGCCGAAGTCACCCGTATCCTCTCCCAGAGCATGCCGCAGGGCGCCGCGCAGGGCGGCGGTCGCGCCGCCACTCGCACGCCCACGGTCGACCAGCTGGGCATCGACCTGACCGCCGCAGCGCGGGCAGGCAAGCTTGACCCGGTGATAGGACGCGAGAAGGAGATCGAGCGCGTCGTCCAGATCCTCTCCCGCCGGACCAAGAACAATCCTGTTCTCATCGGAGAGCCGGGCGTCGGCAAGACCGCGATCGTGGAGGCTCTTGCCCAGCGCGTGACCAAGGGCGAGGTCCCGGAGATGCTACTGAACCGCCGCCTGGTGACACTGGACATCGGCTCGCTGGTGGCCGGCACCAAGTACCGCGGCGAATTCGAAGAGCGCCTGAAGAAGGTGATCGAAGAGCTGAAGGGCGCCGGCAACTGCATTCTCTTCATCGATGAGATGCACATGCTGGTTGGCGCCGGCGCTGCCGAGGGCGCCGTCGATGCCGCCAATATCCTGAAGCCCTCGTTGGCGCGCGGCGAGCTGCAATGCGTCGGCGCCACCACGCTGGACGACTACCGGAAGCACATCGAGAAGGACGCAGCGCTCGAGCGCCGCCTCCAGCCGATCATGGTCAACGAGCCTTCGCTCGAAGACACCATCGAGATCCTGAAGGGCGTGAAGAGCCGCTACGAGGATCACCACGGCCTGACGATTACCGACGAGGCGCTGGAAGCCGCCGCTGAACTGGCCTCCCGCTACGTCCCCGACCGCTTCCTCCCGGACAAGGCCATCGACCTCGTGGACGAGGCCGCTTCACGGGTGCGCATCAAGCGCTCCTACGCACCGCCGTCGCTCCAGGAGGCGAACAAGGGTTTGGAGAGCCTACGCCGCGAAAAAGAGGAGGCCATCGCCGCTCAGCAGTACGAGTACGCAGCCGAGCTTCGCGACCAAGAGGTCAAGCTGCAGGACAAGCTCGACGGCATGGAGACCGGCTGGCAGAGCGAGCGCGAGGAACACAAGCCGGAGGTGACGGGGGAGGACATCTGCGAAGTCGTCGCCATGTGGACCGGCATCCCCGTCACTCGTATCGCCTCGGAGGAGTCGCAGCGCCTGCTGCACATGGAAGACGCGCTGCATGAGAAGATCGTCGGACAAGACGAGGCGATCCACAACATCTCCAAGGCCGTCCGCCGCGCCCGCGCCGGGTTGAAGGACCCGCGCCGCCCGATCGGCGTATTCATGTTCCTTGGCCCGACCGGCGTTGGCAAGACCTACCTGGCCCGGGTCCTCTCCGAGTTCATGTTTGGCAGCGAAGAATCCATGATCAAGCTGGACATGTCGGAGTTCATGGAGAAGCACAACGTCTCGCGCCTCATCGGCGCCCCTCCCGGCTACGTCGGCTACGACGACGCCGGGCAACTCACGGACACCGTGCGCCGCAAGTCCTACTGCCTCATCCTGCTCGACGAGATCGAGAAGGCACACCCGGAAGTCTTCAACATGCTCCTCCAGATCTTCGACGACGGCCACCTGACCGACGCCAAGGGCCGCCGCGTGGACTTCCGCAACACCATCCTCATCATGACCTCAAACGTGGGCTCGGACCTCATCCGCAAGGAGACGACGCTCGGCTTCAACGTCAACGTGGAGGAGTCGGCCAAGGCCGCCGATCAGCACGCGAAGATGAAGGAGAAGGTGCTCAACGCCATGAAGAACGTCTTCCGGCCGGAGTTCATTAACCGGCTGGACGCCACCGTTGTCTTCCACTCGCTGACCAGGGAGCACATCCGCCAGATCGTCGAGAACGAGATGAAGGGCATCGAGACTCAACTCGGAGCCAAGGGCGTGAAGCTCGAGATGACGGTTCCCGCGCTCGACTGGATCGGCGAGAAGGGCTGGGACCCGGTGTTCGGCGCCCGCCCGCTGCGCCGCGTGATTCAGAATGAGATCGAGGATCGCCTCTCGGAGGCGCTGCTCGAGGAGCGCTTCACCACCGGAGACACCGTCCGCATCGACGTCGAGAACGGCGAGATCATTCTCACCAACATCACGGAGCCGGCGCTGGCTTAACACCCGTAATCGCGAAGCGAGAGGCCGCCCGTTCGGGCGGCCTCTTTGTGAATAAGTGACGCTCCCGCATTGGCGCTCCGCGCCCGTGCCGCCATAATCGGAACAAATGCCAGCCGTTAGCGCTAAGCCGGCTCGCAGCGTCTTCGCCTGCGCCGAGTGCGGGCACGAGAGCCCAAAGTGGCTCGGCCGCTGCCCCGGCTGCGCCTCCTGGAATAGCTTCGCTGAGGCGCAACACCAGGCCTCCGCCCGAACGCGGGTCGCCACAACTCCGGTCGCGCTGGCCGATCTCGCCGACGAAGACGCCGCCCGGACGCCCACCGGCCTCCCCGAATTCGATCGCGTGCTCGGCGGCGGTATCGTCGCCGGTGGACTGCTGCTGATCGGCGGCGACCCCGGCATCGGCAAGTCCACCCTGCTGCTCCAGGCCGCCGGAATGCTGGCGGCGGCTGGTCGCAGCGTCGTCTACATCTCGGGCGAGGAGTCGGCCGCGCAGCTCCGGCTGCGGGCCCGCCGGCTGGGCATCGCCGGCGACCGTCTATTCGTGCTGGCCGAGACGGACCTGACATCGGCGCTGCAGGCGGCGGAGAAGATCAGCCCGTCGCTGCTCGTCGTGGATTCGATTCAGACGGTCGGCAGCGACTCAATAAGCCAGGCGCCCGGAAGCATAGCCCAGCTGCGAGGCTGCACGATAGAGTTGATGCGCTGGACGAAGGCTACAGGCGTTCCGGCCTGCATCATCGGCCACGTCACCAAGGACGGCGACATCGCCGGCCCGCGCCTCCTGGAGCACATCGTGGACGTCGTCCTCTACCTCGAGGGCGAGCGTTTCAGCGCCTACCGCCTTCTGCGCGGGCTCAAGAACCGCTTCGGCTCCACCGACGAGGTAGGCGTCTTCGAGATGACCGGCGCCGGCCTGCGGGCCGTGGACGACCCCTCCCAGCTCTTCACCGCCGCACGCGCCCGCGACTGTGTGGGCTCTGTGGTTAAGCCCGTCGTCGAGGGCAGCCGGCCCGTGCTTGTCGAGGTGCAGGCGCTTACCAGCCCTACGATCGCGCCCGCGCCCCGCCGAACGGCCAACGGCCTCGATTTCAACCGCCTGCTCCTCGTCTCCGCCGTCCTCAGCCGCCGCCTCGGCGAATCGCTCGCATCGCAAGACGTGATCGCCTCGGTTGCGGGCGGGCTCCGTATCGCCGAGCCGGCCGCAGACCTCGCCGTCGCGCTTGCCATCGTCTCCTCTAACCGCGATAAGCCGGTGGCTCCCGATCTGGTCGCGTTCGGTGAGGTGGGCCTATCCGGCGAGATCCGCTCTGTTGCCCACGTCGAGCGCCGTCTGAACGAGGCCGCTCGTCTCGGCTTCGGGCGCTGCCTGCTGCCGGAAGCTTGTATGCCGACGAACCGCTCGGGCCGCCTCAAGCTACTCACGGCCCGCAGTCTTCGTGAAGCGATCAAGGCAGCGCTGGCGTGATGGAACCATTGCCGGATGCCATCAAGGCGTTCCTTGCCGCCGCACGCGTCTGCCGAATCGCCACCGTACGCGCAGATGGCCAGCCACATCTGATCCCGGTGTGCCCAGTCTACAATGGCGATCAGATACTATACGTCGATATCGGGAGCCGCTCGGCCAGCGCGGAGGGCGTTGGGGGCAACGGCCTGGTCGCCGTGCTGGTGGACGCATACGACGAGGACTGGAGCCGCCTGAAAGGATTGCTCCTGCGGTGCCGGGCGCAGGCCCTGGAAGGCGAAGCGGTGGAGGCAGCCTGGCGCCAGATCCGCGAGAAGTATCCGCAGTACGGCTCCGTTGGCTGGGAGCCGCGCCTCACGCTGGCCCTCAGCATCCAGGAGTGGCGGCAGTGGGGCATCTTGGAACGGCCCGAGTACGATCCTCGCTAGCCGGGATATCGAAACGGCGGTTCGTGCTAGACTGAGCGCAGTCAACGCCCATAGCCGCTTAGCGCGTCCGGGAGGGTTCGCCGGACCGGCAGCCGCCGCCCTGCGGCCTCGTTCTGCAGGCAAGGCCTTGCTTGATGCCCTGCCGCTGACCATCATCTGTCTGCTGCCCGTCATCCTTTACCTTCCCTTCCTTGCCGCCCCCTTCGAGCGCGACGAAGGAGTGTATGCCACCATCGCTCAAGGCCTGCTGCACGGCAAGGTGCCTTACCGAGACCTGTTCGATAACAAGCCGCCTCTGGTCTACGGCTGGTACGCCTTCAGCTTCATGATTTTCGGCGAACACCTGGCGGCGCCGCGGATACTTGCGTCGCTGCTCCTCTCCTTCACGACCCTGTCAATCTTCGGCCAGGCGCGCATCGTCTTCTCGCGCGGCGTCGCTTACTGCGCTGCGGCGCTCTTCGGGCTCTCGACAGGCCTCCCCTTCGTGGCGCTGCACGCCAACACGGAAGCATATATGCTGCTTCCGCTCGCTACAGCGTTTTTGGCCTTCACCATAGGCATGCGCCGGTCCAGCATGCGCTGGATGTGCCTCGCCGGCGCCCTCTGTGGCATCGCGATGATGACTAAGCAAGTGGCTGTTTGGAACCTGCTGGGCCTCGCCGGGGTTGCCACCGTCTGGCGCTGGCGAGATGACGGTCTCCGCTGGACGACGCTGCGGCCGGCTGCGATGCTGACGGCAGGAGCGGCCCTCGCTGTCGCGCTGATCGCTATTCCGTTCGCCGCTACCGGTTCTCTCGGCGAGCTGTTCTACGCAAATGTCTCATACAACTGGCTCTATGTCGGTGTGCTTTCTTACGGCGAACGCCTGGCGGATTTCAGCGAGGGTTTTATCTTCTTCTCCGCCGTAGCCGCACCCCTGGTGGCAGGCGCGTTTTGGGGGCTGCTGACGGTTGTCTTCCGTCGGAAGCAGCCTTTTGATTACCTGATCATAGTATGGGCGGCGGCATCAGCGGCCGGCGTTGCCATGGGCGGCCGCTTCTTCCCTCACTACTTCTTACACCTCTTACCTGCCATGGCGGTTCTGACGGCCGTCGTCGGCTATGAGCGGCTCGCCAGGCGGCGTATCGAGCCGCTATCAAGGCCGGCGCTCGGCCTCGCTTTGCTGCTCGTCGCTGCCTCTCTGACCACCAACGGAGTCTTATACCTCGCGCCTCGGCTCGCCGAGCGCCATGTTGCGCAGAACGTCTACGAGCAAAAGGAGTGGGAGGACGCCAGCCAAGCACTGGCTCAGTACGTCAAAGAGCGAACCGGTCCCGAGGACAAGATCTTCAACTTTGGCCGCGAGGCGCAGATCTACTTCTATGCCGATCGCCAACCTGCCGTTCGTTACTTCTCTGACTGGCCCTTCTGGTGGGACGATCAGACGCTCAACCAGACCGTCGCCGCGCTGCGCCTCACAAGGCCCGTATACCTCATTGATTCCGCTTTGCCTCCGCTCTTTCCCGATTACCGGCAGTATCATCCGCCGGTCCTGATGAGCCTTCTCCAGACCGACTACGATTACGTCGGCCGCATCTACTTCGCGGACGTCTATCGCCTTAAGGGCAGCATCGGCTCACCCATTGCGCCGGGTTCAGAACTCAATGCGCTTATGGCGCAGAACTATTCCTTCCAGTAACCCCAGTGCCGCGAAGAGCATGATCAGTGAGCTGCCACCCTGGCTCACAAAAGGCAGTGGTATCCCCGTAACCGGTAGCAGACGGATGTTCACAGCGACGTTGATGAACACCTGGAACAGGATCATTACTACGATGCCGGTCGCAACCAGACGGCCAAATGGGTCCTGTGCGAGCCGCGCTGTACGTATGCCGCGAAAGAGCAACAGGGCGAACAGCGCGAACAGCAGAAGCGCGCCGGCCAGCCCCAGCTCCTCTCCCAAGACGCTGAAAATGTAGTCCGTAGTGGAAGTCTGCAGGAAGTCCAGTTGTGTCTGGGTGCCATGCGTCAGCCCCTTGCCGAATATCCCACCAGACCCAACGCCGATCTCGCTCTGCAGGATGTTGAAGCCGCCGCCTAAAGGGTCTGAATTCGGGTCGATCCACGTCGCGAACCGCTCCCGCTGGTAATCGCCCATCACCGCCAGCATGCCGAACGGCACGAGCGAGACGGCCAGTCCTAGAAGCGTCGCGACATAACGAACGGGCGCCCCGGCGACCAGGACCATGCCCACCCAGATAGCGCCGAAGACAATCGCCGTCCCCATGTCCGGCTCAATCAGCACAAGCCCCGCCGGCAACGCCGCAAGGGCAAGCGAGATCAGGAACACCCGAATGTCGTGCATCTGGGTCTGACGGTCGGCCAGGTATCGCGCGAGGGTGACGATCACGAACAGCTTCGCGATTTCCGAGGCCTGTATCTGCTGCCCCGCGAAGCTGAACCAGCGCGTGGAACCGTAAGCCGAGTCGCCGACGCCCAGCACGGCTGCGAGCATCACGACCGCCAGGATATACAGGCCGAGCGCCATCTGCCCGAAGACGCGGTAGTCCAGCCAGGCAACGCCGGCCATGATCGCCACGCCCAGCACGGCAAAGATCACCTGCTTCGTCACGGGATGGCCCAGGCTCGCATGCGGATATGCGTTCAACGATGCGCTGTAAATCAGGACCGCCCCGTAAGCAACCAGCGCGGCCGCGAGCACTAGCAAAAGGTAATCGAAATGGCGGGCCGCTCGGCTCTCCAGCACTAGCGTCCCCCGTCCGGCTGTGCTGCCAGGCGAGGCCCGTGGAAGTAATAATCCAGGATTTTGGCGGCCGCCGGCGAGGCGTCATTCCCGCCGCTCCCCTTCTGGACGAAGACTACCACAGCTACCTGTGGATCGTTGTAAGGGCCAGCTGGCTCCCAAACTCTGCCGTGCCCGTCTTGCCTGCCACATCTATCCCGTTCACGGCCGCGTTTTTGGCCACACCGTCTGTTACCGATTGACGCATGCCCTGGCGCACCACCTGCAGGTATTGATCGTTTACCGGCACTGTGGAGCGCACCTGAGGATCCTGTGACTTCAGTATGTTTCCGTGGCCGTCCTTCATCTCCTTGACGACGTGGGGCGTCAACAGCTTCCCGCCATTGGCGATGGCGGTTGCGGCACACAACATCTGCAGCGGCGTTGCGGCCACGTACCCCTGACCGATCCCGAAATTGTACGTGTCTCCTAGCGTCCACGGCTCGCCTACGTTGCTCTCCTTCCAGTCGGCGTCCGGCACCAGGCCCGCCGATTCTCCCGGCAGGTCAATCCCCGTCGGCTGGCCCAGCCCGAAAGCCTTTGCGTACGCCGCCACACGCTCCTCTCCCAGGCCGCGGAAACCCTCATCCGCCTTCCCGCCCGCCAGGTAGTAGAAGTAGACGTTGGAAGACATAGCCAGCCCGCCGTAGAAGTCCAGCTTTCCCAGCGCTCGCCAGTCCGGGTAGATGTACACCACGTTCGGGTCGAACTCGTTGGTCACCGTGATATACCCACGGCTCGTGATAGTGGTCTGCGGCGATGCAATCCCTTCCTGCAGCGCTGCCGCCCCCACGATCATTTTGAAGGTGCTCCCCGGCGGGTATTGCTCCGAGAGGTCATGGTTTACCAGCGGATTTCCGGGCGCATCCACCAGTTCAGCGAGCTTCTGGTCCGAAATGGGGCCTGAAAAAACGTTGTTATCGAAGGCCGGAAGCGATACCATCGCGAGCACTTCGCCGGTCTTCACGTCCATAACCGCGGCGGCGGCGTTTTCAGACCCGGCAGCATACTGCTGAAGTATCTCCGTCACCTTTTGCTGTAGGTCCAGGTCGATGCTCAGGACAACGTTCGCGCCGTCGATCGGCCGCCGCTCAGAGATTGTCTTCAGTTCCCGGCCTGCCGCATCCACCTCAACTAGTTTCTTGCCTGGCTCCCCACGCAGCACGCTCTCATACGACGATTCCACGCCGCTCTGCCCAATAGAGTCCTGGTAGAGATAGCCGTGGTCCCGCAGCTCCGCATATTGATCCTGCGAGAGCGGCCCGACGTACCCAAGCACGTGTGACAGTAGCGCGCCGTTCGTGTAGTGCCTGGTCGGCTCAACCAGCACCTGCAGCCCCGGCGTATGCGGCTCCAGTTCCATCAGGACGAGCGCCGTGTCGCGGTCGACATCTTGCTTGATGACGGCCGGGCTGAACTCCCCCTGCTTGTTGATGCCGTCCTGCACCCGTAGCTCGATCTCCGAGGCCGGCATCTTAAGCGTGCGCTCTAGCAGCCGGTAAACGCCGGCCTCGCCGTGTTCCGGAAGGTCCCCTGGGACTACAGCAGCAGAGAAACGCGCGGAATTCTGTACGAGCGGCCGCATATTACGATCGTAGATAAGGCCCCGTGATGATGGCAGCGGGATTTCGCGCAGCGCGTTGATCGCCGCCCTCTGCTTGTAATCTTCGCCCTTAATCACCTGCAGGTTGATGAGCTGCAACACCAGGATCCCGAACATCAGGATCACAAGCGCCCTCAACAGCGCGAACATCGCCGGGTCAGGCTTGCGCTTGTCCCGCTCGCGTTTCGGTTCCAGGGCTCGCCAGCGCCGGCGCGCCCCGCCGCCTAGCCTCATCGGGCCCCATTCTCCCGTTTCACAGCGGTGAAGTGATGCGGCCCCTCCCCAGGATGGCGGGTTGCGGCCCGGGGCTGAGGCGGTGGATCGGAAGATATATCAGCGGTGCCAACAGCGGGTTAACGACGGCCAGCGGGAGCGCTACTCGCAAAAACGCGTCTGCCCAGGCAATCGCTTGTCCCGTCGAGGCGAGCACCATCATGGAAATGAGACTGTATGCCAGGCTTCCGAAAGAGACAACAACCAGCGCCGGGACGAACTGGCTATCTACGGCGCGGAGGCGAACGAACGCCGCGAGCCCTACCGTCGGCATTAAAGCGAGCATCGAGGTGCCTAACGGGTCGCTGGTGCTCAGGTCGTGCAGAAGGCCTGCCACCGGCACCACCAACAGTGCTTCCTCGAACCCCCTTCGAGTTGCCCAGCAGCCGGCGAAGATGACGACCAGGTCCGGGTGGACGCCGAGCACGTGAACGTATGACATTACCGATACGTTGACTAGGGCCAGGAACCAGGCGACCAGGATCGCGACCAGGTACCTCACGGCCCGATCAACCTCGTCGGCTTGAAGTTGACCAGCACTAATACCGTGTCCAGTCCGGACAGGCTTGCCGCAGGTTCCACTGTCGCGCTGAGGAACGGCGCCTGCGTCTGCTCGTCGATGTCTTTTATTGTGCCGACGAGCAGCCCGCGTGGGTAGTTGCCGCCGTGCCCGGAAGTTACCACCAGGTCCCCGCGCGTCACCGCTGAGCCTGCCGGCAGCAGACCGAGTACGATGTTCTTTCTCAGGTCGCCGTCGGCGACCGCTCGTACCGGTTCCGCCGGCGGCGTGGCAGTGGCCGGCGAGGCGGAGGGAGCGGGCGTGGCGGCCGCCTGTGGGACGGGCGTAGGCGTCCCCGCAGCTCCACCCGGCCGCGGTGAAGGCGTGGCGGGCGTCAGAACATCGGTCGATGGCGCTGTCGCCTGCCCTGGACTGCGCTGCCCGGCGTTCACCTGTACATTGATGGCGCTGTCCGGGTCCGTCACCAGCTGCACCCAGGCGAAGTTTTTATAGGCCCGCGATATGGTGCCGATCAAGCTGCCGCTGCGGGAGAGGATGATCATACCCTCATCCAGACCGTCATCCAGGCCGCGGTCAATGGCGACCAGGCGCTTAAGCCCGGAGGGCTCTTCGGCGATGACGTTGGCCGCCAGCAATTGGTCTTCCGGCCGGCTCTGACGAAGTCCAAGCGCTGCCTCAAGGTCCTTCACGCGTGCCTCCGCGTCCTGCTGTCCTGCTAGCTGCACCTTGTACTTCTCTAGCTCTTCTCGCAATTGTTGGTTCTCCCGGTTGATGTCGCCCCGGTCCGTGAGACCGAGGAAGAAGTCATCGAGGGGGCGCGCCATGTCACGCAGGCCACCGGCGAGGGGAGAATTTATCGTCAGTGAAAGGTTTTGCAGTGGCTTCGTTGCCCCCTGCTGCGAGAAGACAATGCAGGATAGGCTGATCGCGATGACTGTGGCGGTCCACCAGAGTATTCGCATCGTCGTTTATCGTTGCCGCCGCTCGAACGCCGGCGGTGGTCAACGCCGTTCGTTCAGCGAGGCGCTTTTCTCGTACTCAGTCGTGCCTGTAGCTTCTGCAGGATCGCCGCTTCCTCGAGCACCTCAGCCGCGCCCTTGACGACGCAGGTGAGCGGGTCTTCGGAGACATAGACGGGGAACTTGGTCTCCTGAGAGAGGCGACGGTCCATGCCCCGCAGCAATGCGCCCCCTCCGGCCAGGATGATGCCGGTACTCATGATATCGGCCACCAGCTCCGGCGGCGTCACCTCAATCGTCTGCCTCACCGAGTCCACGATGTCGTTTACGGAGCCCGACAGGGCGTCGCGCACCTCCACGCTGCTGACCTCAACCGCTTTGGGCAGCCCGGTCGCCAGGTCGCGGCCCTTCAGCTCGAGCGTGATCTCGCGTTCAAGCGGGTGCGCCGAACCCGCTTCAATTTTCACCTCCTCCGCCGTGCGCTCCCCGATTAGCATGTTGTGCACCTGCCTCGCATACGAAACGATCTCGGCATCCATCTCGTCACCTGCCGTGCGGATGGATGTAGCGACCACGATGCCGCCCATGGAGATGACCGCGACCTCCGTGGTTCCGCCTCCGATGTCCACAATCATCGATCCGGCGGGCTCCATAACAGGGAGACCGGCGCCGATGGCTGCTGCCATCGGCTCCTCCACCAGGTACGCCGCGCGCGCCCCGGCGTTCAACGCCGCATCGTGTACCGCCCGCTTCTCCACCTCCGTTACGCCGGAGGGGATGCCCACGGACACACGTGGCCTCGGCAGGCCGAGGCCAAAGTGGTCATGCACCGATCGGATAAAGTACTGCAGCATCTTCTCCGTGACGCTGAAGTCGGAAATGACTCCATCCCGGAGCGGCCGCACCGCCACGATGTCCGCCGGCGTCCGCCCCACCATCCGCTTGGCTTCCGCGCCGATGGCCAGGATCTTCTTGTTGATCCGGTCGATCGCAACGACCGATGGCTCGTCGATGACGATGCCCCGGCCCTTCACCATAACGAGGGTGTTGGCGGTACCGAGGTCTATGGCGATGTCGTGGGAAAACATGCCCAAGAGGGCATTAAACGGGTTCAGGGGCAACTTCTCCCTCCCAAACGCAGCCCCGCCTGTCGGGCGACCGGCAAGTATGCTTACGGCATTATACCTGAGCGTGGCTCGGCTCCGCAAAGAGCGGAGCTTCGCGGGCTAAGGGGAAGGCGAAGCGCAGGCAGGCCCCCACAGCCCGCGAGCCGCCTCGCGCGCCTCCCGCTGCAGCGATGCGAACAGCTCGCTGTACCTCACATCGGGGGGATACGTCGAGGCCATGGCGTAACCTTCGCGCACCAGCGTCGCGTTCACCATCTCGCCGTCCGCCCAGACATAGCGCAGGAGCCGCCCAAAGCTGTCGGTCTCTGAGACGTCCTTCTCCAGCCCGACGGTCTTACCCTCGACCAGCTGATGATTCCGCTGACTGGCCTCCTTCCCGAAGCAGCCCACCGGCCGCCGCGGATCCACGGTCTCCGGCGTGTCGATGCCGATGTAGCGCACCTTGTAGTCCTGCCCGCCGATATTCACGTGTATCGTGTCGCCGTCCACAACCTTGGTGACCTTTGCTTCCTGCAAACCCGGTGGATTCGTCGAGACCGGGGCCGCCGCTGCGCTTGCGCTCGCAGCCGGCGTGGCTGCATTCGGGGATGTGGAAGGCGAGCTTGCAGGCGCCTCGGCCGCCGAACAGCCGGCGAGGCCGAACAGCAGGACTGGCAGAAAAACCAGGCCGACTACCCTCAAGTTCCGTTCGCCTGAGCGCGCCCGAGGCGCAGTCAAAGGGCTTCGTCCATCGGTATTAGCGCGATCCTGGCTGCCATTGCCGAGGGCGAAGGCCATCGACAAACTCAGGCCGAACGGGAGGAGACACGGGGACGGTGGCGGCGGAGGTCCAGCGCACTAAAC
>VBJS01000131.1 GCA_005880055.1 Chloroflexota bacterium
CGAGGCGGGCTGGCAGGAGTACGCGATCCTGCCGCCGAATCGCCTGCAGCCCGTGACGGTGCGCGGCCCGCTCACACACCACATGAGCGTGCTCGGCGTCACCGGCCTCACCGCTTACTTCGGGCTGCTCAGCGTCGGCCGGCCGGTGAGAGGCGAGACGGTCGTCGTCTCAGCCGCCGCCGGCGCAACGGGCAGCGTTGTCGGGCAGATCGCTCGCATCCAGGGCTGCCGAGTCGTGGGTGTAACAGGTTCGGACGAGAAGAACCGCCTGCTGGAGCCGCGGCCTGCCCCGGCGGCATCGACATCTACTTCGACAACGTTGGCGGCCGCGTGCTGGGGGCCGTCCTCACGCTGATGAAAACGCACGGCCGCATCGTCTGCTGCGGCGTTGTCTCGCAGTACGACAGCGCCACGCCGGCGCCCGGCCCGGCGGGCGTCCCCGGCCAGCTGGTCGTCAAGAGGCTGCGTATGGAGGGCTTCCTGGTCTCCGACTTCATCGGCGAGTGGGCGAAGGCGCAGGGGCAGCTCGCCTCCTGGGTAGCGTCCGGCGAGCTGAAGGTGCTGGAGGACGTAGTGGAGGGGCTGGAGTCGGCGCCTCGAGCCCTGATCGGCATCCTCGCCGGCGATAACATCGGCAAGCGCATCGTCCGCGTCGCGCCGGATCCGTAGGAGCTGCGGCTCCGGGCCCTCTCGTGGCGAGGCGGCGTCGTAGGGGCGTAGCAACCATCAATGAAGAGGGACCGCCCTCGAATAATCGTCCGGTACCCGCACGCTGGACGCTAACGGCAATTGCTACGCCCTAACGCCACGTCGGCAAGCGGACGGTGCGGGTGGCGCCGTATCCTTAGGCGCCCTCACCGCCGGCCGCTATCGTTGGGGGGCGCCGTCGTAGGGGCGTAGCAACCATCGACGGAGACGTATCCGCCCCGCCCTCGAATAATCGTCAGGTACCCGCACGCTAGACGCTAACGCAATTGCTACGCCCCTACGCGTTTGTGCGGGTCAGCGTACCCTCAGTACGCCCACCATCCCGTATTCTTCGTGGCCGGGCAGGTGGCAGATGTACTGGTAATCGCCCGGCTGGTCGAACTCGACCGTCGTTACGCGCTCGGACAGCGCCGGCACCGTCACCTCGGTTGGGATCGAGCCGTGGTAGTGCTCAGTGCCCGTCCGGTGCCGCTGGTGCACGTCCGGCTTCCCGACGATCCACTCGTGGTCGATGGGATCATCGTTGCGTAGCGTGATCGTGATCGGCTCGCCCGCCCGAGCCTCGACGAGGCCCGGGTTGAAGTGCGAGAAGCGGATGACGATCGTCGCGCTCCTCGGCCCGTCATCGCCCGTCAGCGCGTAGCTGAAGCCGACCGCCGTCAGCGCCAGCACCCCGGCGAGCAGGGCCAGGCTCACGAGCCGGGTGATCACCGGCCCGCTCCCGACGCCCGGCGTCGCACCAGCACAAAGGCGGCGATGAGGACGAGCGCTCCCGCCACCGGCCAGATGACCGAGGGCACGCCGTCATCGTCTGACGGGGCGAACGCGCCCGTGTTCGGGAGCGAGAGCGGCAGGCCGATACCGGCCGCCCGCAGCGACGGGCTGTTGTTGCCGCTCGTGTCGGCCGCCAGGTCGTAGCGCAGCCCGGAGACGTCGCTGTTTATCTGCAGCTTCGTGAGCCAGGCCGATTGCGGGACCCAGGCCATGCCATCGTCGCCGCGCAGGTCGTCCAGCAGTTGCTGGCTCGCCGCCTGGCTGTGAACGAGCGCGAACGCTGACGGCGCGCCAAGTGTCAACGGCGAGTTTCCCAGCTCATCCGCAGGCGCCGGCAGCAGCGCCGGCTTCGAGTCCGTAAGCAAGAACACGTCGGCATCGATGCGGTCCTGCGACTGCTTGCCGAGGCCGAGGATGCGCAGCGGCACCCACGGGTTGTCGAGCGGGATCGTGAGGTGCACCGGCGTTCCGTCGCCGATCTGCTGGCCGCGCTCCGCCGCCGCCTCGCCGTCGAATACCGCGGCGAGGAAGATTGGGCTGCGCTGGGCGTAGAAGTCGAGCACCTCGGGCGCGTCCGGCGAGAGGCTGAACCCGTGGTCCTTCGTCCACACGGCGACGTCCGCGCCGCCGCCCTTGAGGACCGTCAGGTCGAGCGCGTCGATCCGCACCTGCTGGAGCACGGTGGCACCCGACGCCGGCAATCCTCCGGCAGCCGCATCCGCGTTCAAGGCCCGGAAACGCTGCGTCTCCAGTTGCAGGCGCTGCAGCGTCCAGGCGCCGCCGCGCTCGACGTTCGTCGGCACGCCGGGCAGGGGGATGAGCGTTCCAAACTGGCCGCCGCCGCCCTGGAACTGGAAGGCGGTGACGTAGTGCTCGACGCCGTCGTGATATCCAGCGAGCGTCGTCGTGCGGCCGAGGTTGACCGCGCCGTTAGAGCCGATCAGCCCGGCGCAGGCATCGGCGATGCCGGCGTCGCGGGCCAGCACCGCGCCCGCAATCGCCGTGAAGAGAGCGGTTATCGCTATCAGTAGTCGCATCGGCGTCCTCCTCAATGTTCGTTACAGACAGGACGAATGCCAACGCAAAATGGTTCCCGGCATAGTTCCGGGCGATGAGTGCTGAGCGCTGAGGCCTCCGCCGGGCTCCGGTGCTTTCAGGCTGCGATGTGCTTTTCCAAGCAAGACATCCGCCCGTAGTCCGGTGCTTTCAAGCACCGGACTCTCGGGGCGCCGCGTACCCCGCGTCATCGACTCGGTGACGGCCTGCTTGCGCGCCGAGGCCGCTGGGCGGCTCCCGCCCTCCGAGCCGCAGGCGAGGAGAATTCGGGTGGGCGCCTGCCTGCCGGTAGGCAGGGGCGGGCACCATTTTCTGGGCGGCGCAGCGCGGCGGGGAACCCCACCGTGGATCGCCGGCCGCCGCAAGGGCAGCCGCGGGAAAGGCGACGAGCGGCCGGGTGTCCTTCGACTCGATGCCCGGCTCCAGCCGGACATCGGCTCAGGATGAGCAGATCGAGTGGTGACCCCCCCACCCGCATGGCGGGGCGGATGAGGCGTGGAACTCCGCCCTCCGAGCCGCAGGCGAGGAGTATTCGGGTGGGCGCCTGCCTGCCGGTAGGCAGGGGCGGGCACCCTATTCCGGGGAGGAGTGGGGGGTGCGGCACCGCACCGTGGATGCTCTGCGATCGCACGGCCGCTCTCCTGGGAAAAGCGACAACGGCTGTCGGACCGCCGATTGGAACACTCTAACGCAACTCCAATTCCACCTTAACCGCCTGCCTCTAACCTCAAGCTAGAAGCAGTCAGGAAGCGGCTGCGAGAACGAAGCAAGCAGGAAAGGAGGTGATCATGAGCACCACAAGGACCTGGACGCTCAGCGCCATCGCTACAATCGCGCTAATTGTCGGCGCGCTGTTCGCCACGGGCGCCGTCAGCTTCGCACAGGAGAGCACCCCCACGCCGACGCCGTCGGCGACGACGCCCGGACAATCGATGCCGAGGCAGTACGACAACGCCAACTGCCCGAACATGGGCGGCAGTAGCAGCGGTAGCAGCAGCGCGAGTCCGTCCAGCACAAGCGGCGCCTAGCCCGCCCATAGACGGCGCAGAGGGACGTCCTCGCGGACGCCCCTCTCGCCTATGTGGCCGCTCGGCGCATGTCTCGGACCCCGATAAGCGAGAAGGAGATTGCCGACGAACCGGACACAATCAAGACACCAGTACCCTGTAGGCAGGTATCGCCCGAAGGGACGCCTTGCTGTCGCATTTCTGATTCTCCTTGGAGCTTCGTGCGCCGGCGGAACGACTGCGACCTTCCCGTCCTCTAGCGCGCTGGTAGACCTCGGCGCCGGGCTGACGGGCCCCGCCGGTCTAACCGCATCGAAATACGTCGAAGATCTACCGCACATGTCCGCCTTCGCCTTTGATGATCAAGGGCTGCTCTGGGTGGCGACGGCCGACTACACCGATTCCGGGGACGACGCCGTTTACCTCGTCCCGGCGCCGGGTGCTACGCCAATCCAGGTGATCTCCGGCCTGCACACGCCGCTGGGGCTGCTCTGGTACAACGGCTCGCTCTACGTCTCCTCCAAGGAGCGGGTCGATGCCTACGGCGGCTTCGATGGAAGCCGTTTCCCCGAGCAGCGAACCGTTGTGACCTTCCCCGCGGGCGTCGGCGAGAACAACGGTCTCGTCTTATCGCCCGACGGCCGCATCATGCTCGGCATCTCGGCGCCCTGCGACCACTGCTCGCCGACGCTCGAATGGTCGGGCGCCGTCGTCTCCTTCAATCCGGACGGCACGAACCTGCGCGTTGAGGCGAGCCGCATCCGCGCGCCAATCGCCCTCGCTTACTACCCGGGCACGAGCGACCTCTTCGTCACGATGAACCAGCGCGACGACCTGGGCGATGCGACGCCCGGCGACTGGCTGGCCGTCGTGCAGAGCGGTCAGGACTGGGGATTCCCGGACTGCTACGGGCAGGGCGACGCCGCCTGCAACGGTGTGCCGTCCCCGGTCGCCGAGCTAGACAAGCACGCCGCCGTTAGCGGACTCGCCATCGTCACGGGCCAACTCGGCCCAAGCGTCGGCACAGCGGCGATCGTCGCCGAATGGGCGACCGGGAAGGTGCAGATGGTGTCGTTGACGAAGGACGGTTCCTCGTACACCGGCGCCGTCTCGACGCTACTGGCCGGCCTCCAGAACCCCGTCCCCGTCACCCTCACCCCGGACGGCGCCCTCCTCGTCGGCGACTGGACAACGGGCGCGGCGTACCGTATATCTGTAGCGCAATAACGGGTGACGCGGCCGCGCCGGCGGATTTATTCGGAGCGCGAGGCGTCGGGTCCGTCCGCTCATCCTGAGGTACTCGTAGGATGAGCGGGGGTAGTACACTCCGCCGAGCGTCTCCCTCCCCTGGAACGCCCACTCCCAGCATCTCGCACGTGCGGGGCCGGCGCCCCGTGCAGCACCGATGGTGATGTACTATGCGAGGTGCGCATAACCGCTCAGCGCAGGTGCCACGTCGCCAGTTTGAAGAAGGAGGAATTGATGGCAAAGAAGACAGCGTTCATAACAGGTTGCTCCGCTGGCGGCGTCGGCTACGCCCTGGCCGAACTCCTCGCTGGCAAGGGATATCGGGTCATTGCCACCATGCGCAGCCCCGAGAAGGGAAAGGGGCTGGAGGATGCTGCCAGGACCAACGGCTGGGACCTGCGGGTAGTGAAGCTCGATGTCCGGGACGACGCCTAGGCCGGTCAGGTCGACATACTCGTCAACAACGCCGGATTCGAGGTCTGGGGCCCCCTCGAAGAGATGACGGTGGAAGACATCAAGGACCAGTTCGAGACAAATGTGTTCGGCCCGTTCCGCCTCATCCTTTCGGTCGTCCCCGGCATGCGCAATCGCGGCGACGGCATCATCGTCAACGTCTCCTCCCTCGCCGGCCGCGTCGGTGCGCCGCTCAACGGTCTCTACTCAGCGTCGAAGTACGCCCTCGAGGCGCTCAGTGAGACCCTGCACTATGAACTCGGCCATTTCGGCGTGCGCACACACATCATCGAGCCCGGCGGCATCGAGACCCCCTTCCAGGCGAACCGGCGGCTGGTTGGCGCCGGCGCCGGCCAGGAATCGCCCTACACGGACCTCGTGAAGCAATGGCAGACCGTCACGGAGCGTCTGCAGGGTGCTGGGGCGGCTGCGTCCGGCCAGGCTCCTGCCGGGGCAGCTACGCCCGAAGATGTCGCCGCCGTCGTCATAGAGGCGATAGAGACCGGTGATAAGCTCCGCTATCTTGTCGGCCAGGACGCCCAGATGATAATGACCGCCCGAAGAGCGATGACCGACGAGCAGTTCGAGTCGGCCATGCGCTCACAGCTCGGCCTAACCTGGTAGGGCTAACCGCCTGCAACCGTTCGGATTCGGGCACCGAGTCTCTGTGTCTTGCGTCAGATAGCAGATCCGTGACATCCGGCGAAGAGCGTCCCTCATGTCATGCTGAGCGCCGACTCCGGGTCTTCGTCGAAATGCCGCTGCGCCGCGAAGCCTGTCCTGAGCCTGCCGAAGGGGTACCCGGTGGGGAAGGGCGGAAGAGAAGCGCTCGAACCGGGCCGGCGTATTGCGCGCCCTTGGTCGCCCCCCCCCGGATCCTTCGCGCACGGGCGACCTTTACAGCTGCCAATGCAAACTCGGTATGAGTGGGTCGCACTACTCCGCGTAGATGTGCGCGAGGGTGCTGAATGTCGTAGCATACACGTCCCTTGCCCAACCAACCGACGGAAAGACGACGCACTGGACAGGGCTATCGATGGCAACCCGCGCCTTCTCGCGGCCGGTCTCGATGTCCAGCAAGATGCAATTCTCCCTGCCCGCCGCCTGGTCGTAATCATAGCTGAGTAGCTCGGCGGATTCCGGGAAGTGCCCGGCCTGGTCTTGCTCGCGCTGCCAGATCCGCTCGGCCGCGCCGGGCTCGCCGAAGCGCCACGCCGTAACGACTGCGTTTCCGCTGTCGTAACCCACCGCGATACGGCGCGATGCGTCGACAACCGGCGGGTTGGCGATGATCCCGCCGGGCTTGCCGCAGACCTCGAGGTACGCCGGCTCCGGGTGGTCGCCGAGAGGTATGCGGACGAGGTGCAAAGGAGCTGCCGCTGTCCCCTTACCCCGGAACGAGGGCCCGAACGCCGTCGTCCCTTCCCCGTTGTCCAGGAACCACGCCGATCCGGCCTCGATCACGGCGTCCCAGCCGAAGGTCTGCCCCTCAAAGCGCAAGTAGTTCGTGGTCCAGTCTTCGTCGAGCGCCAGGGCCGCACGCCCGGAGTCCCACAGCAGCCGCATCGCGTGGCGGTCGCCGATTGCGTAGACGCGTGGACTTCCATCCGGCGCAATATCCGCTGAGAGGCGGGCGATCGAGCCTTCCGGCAGCTCGCATCGGGCGACGATCTCCAACGCCTCGGGGTCAAGCACCACGAGCTCGGAGCCGCGGACGCCCTCGGGCAGGGCGTGGACGCCGCTGCCGCCGGCGATGTCTTTCATCACCAGGTTGCCGTCGGGGAGAATCAGCAGCGAATTGTACGGCCGGTCGCGCGGCAGTTCACGCGAGGAAACGAGCTGGCAGTCCGGGTCCAGGCGGTGGCACCAGCGGCCGTACGTCACGTAGAGCGAACCGTTCCGGTGTGCGGCGATCCCGCCCGGCCACATCGGCCCCGCAGGCAAGGCGGGTGAGCGGTCGATCGTTTCCAACGATTCCGGGTGAACCCGTTCCACCCAGCCTGTGGTGTTCCCTCCGGCGCCCGTGTGGCCCTGGACGTAGACTGCGCCCGGCTCGCGCACGATCGTCATGTGCGCAACCATCATGTTGCGGGAGCGTGCCACCAGGCGCTCGTCCGCGCCTAAGCCAAACCGGAAGCCACCGCCCGGCGTCTGCACGCGTCGGGGTCCGCCGTCCTCGGCGGGCCAGGGGCCGTCCCAGTAACCTGCAAGCGTCGGGTCATGGGCTGCTACTGCCAACTCACCTCATCTTTCGCTTGACGCAGCTCATGGGTGCGAAATCTCAAGATCG
>VBJS01000133.1 GCA_005880055.1 Chloroflexota bacterium
ATGCAGGTCGGCGCGCAGGCCTACGATCAGGTGCTCCACAATCCGAAGGTGAAAATCTCCCACGATCCGCGCGAGGTCGAGCCCGTCAAGCGTGTCGCCGCACGCATCATCGAAGTCGCGAAAAACTCCAAGTACGCGGAACGCGCGAGGCAGTTCGAGTGGGAAGTGAGCGTGATCAAAGACGATAAGACCATGAACGCTTTCGCGCTGCCGGGCGGCAAGATCGCCGTGTACACCGGCATCTTCCCCGCCGCGAAGAACGAAGCCGGCCTCGCAGCGATCCTGGGGCACGAAGTGACCCACGCGCTCGCCCGCCACGGGGCCGAACGCATGAGCCAGGGGCTGCTGGCGCAAATCGGCTTGGAAGCCGCCAGCATCGCATTGGGCACCGGAACCAATCCCGTTGCGGGACAGGCTACGATGGCGGCCCTCGGTTTGGGGGTGAATGTCGGCATGCTGCTGCCGTTCAGCCGCGCGCATGAGTCCGAGGCGGATCACATCGGGTTGCTCCTCGCCGCGCAAGCTGGTTATGATCCGGTCGAAGCGATCCGCGTCTGGGAGCGGATGGAGCGTCTCTCCAAAGGACAGCCGCCGGAATTCCTCTCCACCCACCCCGGTCACGGGACGCGGATCAAACAACTGCAAGAATGGATGCTCGAAGCCATGTCGTATTACCGACCCCAACTTGACATGCGGGTGGCCGATCTTCCCCCCATATCCGCCGGTAAGTAGCGACGGGCCGCCGGCGTGACGACCAGCGCGTCCGCCCACTCCGAGCGCGCCGCGTGGCTGGCGATCCTGCCGATTCTCTCGACCCTCGCCTATTACACGCTGCCCGCTCCGCTGCAGCAAGATCTCTGGCTCACGTTCAGCCCCCAACTGCTGGCGTATGCCTCCTTGGCCGTCTGGGCCCTGTCAAACCGCGGGTGGAAGACCCTGCTCCGCTTGGATGCCCAGGGGATCGGACCGAGCCTGAAATGGGGCGCGCTCGTGGGCGTGGCGCTCGGCGCCGTCAATCTCAGTTTCATCCTATTGATCCTTCCGGCGCTGGGTGGCGACATCCTGTTCCTGCGTGAGACGCCCCACGCGAAAGCGCCGGCCTGGGTCATGTTCCCGGTCGGGATCGCCATGATCGGGGTCCTGGTCGAGCTGAACTTCCGCGGGTTTCAGATGGGCCGCCTCCTCACGCTGCTGGGACAGTCGCAGGCCGGAAAGCTCGGCGCACTCCTCGTCTCGGCGCTGGCGTTCTCCTGCGACCCCTTCATGATGCGGGTCTTTCAGCACCTGCATTGGATCGCCGTGTGGGACGGCCTCGTCTGGGGTGTCCTCCTGTTGCAGACCCGGAGTCTCTATGCCACCATGGCGGCCCACACGGTGGAAGTGTGGATCCTTTATGTTTCGCTCAAGCTATGGTTCATCTAAAGGGATAACGGGAAGGGGCGCGTCCCACGGGCAAGGAGTCTGTCTTGGCAGGCTCGGGGCGGGTGGGTGCAACAGCGCCTGGGGCGGGCGGGTGCAAAAGGAGCAAGCATGAAATACGCGCTCTACTTCGTCATCGGTGGAACCGTGGTCAGCCTGACAACCTACCTGGGAAGCCTCGGACGGAGCTGGCTGGCCGCGTTTGTGACCACGTTCCCGGCCTTGACCGGCCTGACGTTCATCCTGATGTACCTGAACGCCGGGGTGGAGCCCACGGTGCCGTACGCACGAAACCTTCTCTACTTCGTCGTCCCGTGGCTGGCCTACGTGGGCTTCTATCTGGTGGCGATCGATCGTCTCGGATTCTGGCTCGCACTGAGCGGCGCGGTCGCGCTGTTTGTCGCCGTCTCAGCCCTGTCTAAGCTGATTCTATAGCCCATGCGTTTGCTTGCGACCCCCTCCCCGATTTGCCATAATACCGCCGGTGAGCAGGCCGTCCCTCACGAGGAGCACCCGTGGCTAGGCTGGGCGTCAACGTCGATCATGTGGCGACCCTGCGCCAGGCGCGGGGCGGAAAAGAGCCGGACCCCGTGGCCGCCGCCGTACTGGCGGAATTGGGCGGGGCCGACGGCATCGTCATCCACCTGCGGGAAGATCGCCGCCACATTCAGGATCGCGACCTGCGCCTCCTGCGCGAGGTCGTCCAAACCAAGCTCGACCTTGAAATGGCGGCGACGGAGGAGATGGTCCGCACCGCCATGGATACCAAGCCCCATCTTGTCACCTTCGTGCCGGAGCGCCGGCAGGAGCTGACCACCGAAGGGGGCCTGGACGTCGCGGGCAATCGCGAGCGGATCAAAGACCTGATCACGCTCCTGCACCAGTGCGGTATTGCCGTGAGCCTCTTCGTCGACCCCGAACTCGAACAGATCAAGGCGGCGCGCCGCGTCGAAGCCGACTGCATTGAGCTGCACACGGGCCGCTACGCCAACGCGACGGCGCTCAAGGAACAAGACAGCGAGTTCGAAGCCCTGGTTCAGGCCGCGCGCGCCGCCTACAAGCTGGAGTTGGTGGTCAACGCCGGCCATGGCCTCGATTACCGGAACGTGCGACGCCTGCGCACCATCACCGAAATCGTCGAGTACAACATCGGCCACAGCATCATCGCCCGGGCCGTCTCGGTCGGCCTCGAGCGGGCGGTGCGGGAGATGAAAGACCTCCTCAGGTAGCTCATGGAACTCGTCACGGCCGCGGAGATGCGCGAACTGGACCGCGTCGCCATCGAGACGCGGGACATTCCAAGCCTCCGTCTCATGGAGAACGCCGGGAAGGCGGTGGTCGAGGAGATGGAACGGTTCTTCGGCCCGCTGCGCGGCAAGGCCGTCACCATCATTGCCGGCAAGGGACAGAACGGCGGGGACGGCTTCGTGGCGGCGCGGCTCCTTCGGCAGCGACGGTGCCAAGCGCGCGTGGTCCTGCTGGCCTCGCCGTCCGCTTTGAAAGGTGATGCGGCCACCAATCTGAAAAAGTTTCAGCGAGCCGGCGGGCGCTGCCTCGCGGTGGAAACCCCTGCTCAGCTTGCATCAATTCTGAGCCCGCTCCTTCAAGACAGCGACCTGGTCGTGGACGCGATCTTCGGGACCGGCCTGAACGCCCCGGTGCAAGGGCTGCCGGCCATGGCGATCACGCTGATGAACGCCTCCCGGAAGCCGATCGTCGCCATCGATCTGCCCTCCGGGCTTGACGGCGATACCGGGGCCGTTCTCGGAATCGCCATCACGGCCACCCTCACGGTGACGCTGGCCCGTCCCAAGCGCGGACTGTATCTGGGCGGCGGCCTTGATCACGCCGGTGCTATCCGGGTGGCGGACATCGGCATCCCGCCCGATATCATCGCGGCGGCAAAAATCCCCGTGACGCTGCTCGAGGCAGCGGCCATCCGCGCACTGCTTCCGGTTCGGCACCGCACGGCGCACAAGGGGACGTTCGGCCACGCCGGGATCATCGCCGGATCAGCAGGCAAGACCGGGGCGGCCGCGATGGCCGCGCAAGCCGCGCTCCGGATCGGCGCCGGGCTCGTCACGGTCGCGGCCCCGCGTAGCGTGTCGGACGTCCTTGAAGCCAAGCTGCTGGAAGCCATGGCCTATCCCGTCCCAGAGACCGAGGCCCGCACGCTGTCCAAGCAGGCCCTGGAAGCCCTGCTCGCGTTTGCCGAGACCAAGACTGCGCTGGCCATCGGACCGGGGATCGGCACACATCCCGACACCCAGGCGCTGGTCCACAATCTGATCGTGTCGGTGAACCGGCCGACAGTTCTCGACGCCGACGGCATCAACGCCTTCGCCGGCCACAAGGAGATGCTCGGCCAGGCGCGGGGACCGCTGGTGCTGACGCCCCATCCAGGAGAAATGGCGCGGCTGCTCGGTGCCACCACAGCGGACGTGCAACAGGACCGGCTTGGCATCGCGTCGCGCGTGGCGTGCGAGCAGCATGTCTGCGTTGTCCTCAAAGGCGCGGGCACCGTCGTGGCCGGTCCGGACGGCCGGCTGGCCGTCAATCCGACCGGCAATCCCGGCCTGGCGACGGGAGGGACCGGAGACGTGCTGACCGGCATCATCACGGGCCTCCTGGCGCAGGGGCTGGCCCCGTGGGAGGCAGCTTGCGTTGGCGTCTACGTGCATGGATTGGCGGGTGACCTGGCTGCAGCGGAGATGGGTGAGACGGGGCTGATCGCCAGGGACGTCATCCGTGCGATTCCCCTCGCCATCCGCCGCATCCGGGAAGACGCCTCGCCGGTGCGATGACCACCAACCCCGCACGCTTGGCAGAGAAGGTCGGACCTGCGGTCGCTTGGGAGACGACGTCAGCAGCGGAGACCCACGCCCTGGGTAAGGCTGTGGGAGAGGCCTGCGCCGGTCATGCAGTCATGGCCCTCGTGGGGCCGCGGGGCGCCGGCAAGACCTGTCTCGTTCGGGGCATCGCGGAGGGTTTGGGCGTGCCGACCGATCTCGTCGCCAGCCCCACGTTCGTGCTCATCCACGAATACGCCGGCCGTCTCCCGCTGTACCATGCCGACCTCTATCGCCTGGAGGAACAGGACGCCGTCAACGGGCTGGGCTTGGAAGAATACACGGAATCGCCAGGGGTCACCGTGATTGACCTGGGCGGGGATCGTCGGCGCGTGGCGCTCCATCCCCGCGGTGCGCGATCGGCGGAGCTGGTCGCGCGGGCCACGGCGCGCCTCGCCAAACAGTCACCGACGGGACGCGCATGAAGCAACTCTGGGCCCCCTGGCGTCTGGCCTTTATTGAGCAGGTCTCAGGCGACTCCGGTTGCATCTTTTGCGAGAAGCCGGCCCTCCGTCAGGACGGGAAGACGTTTATTCTCTGGCGGGGCCGCCATTCGTACGTGCTCATGAACATCTACCCGTACTCCAACGGCCATCTCCTGATCGCCCCCTACCGGCACATCGCGGCCATCGAGGACCTTCCCGAGACGATCCTGCTGGACCTGCTGCGCCTGTTGCAGCGCTCGATCAAGGCCATCCGGAAAGCCTATGCGCCTGAAGGATTCAATATCGGCGTGAACCAGGGGAAGGTCGCGGGGGCCGGGATCGAGCACCATATCCACCTGCACGTCGTGCCTCGGTGGAGCGCGGACACGAACTTCATGCCGCTCCTCGGGGAGACCCGCGTCCTGCCGCAGCACCTCAAGGCCTCCTACACACGCTTGAAGGCGGCGTTCGGCTCAGGCCGCCCGGCGTCGGCCAGTCCGCGGCGGGCGCGGACGTCGCGCCGCGCCCGGCAGAGATGACCGCTCATGATCCGCCTGATTCTCGTGGTCGTCCTCATCGCGCTGTCGATCACCTTCTTTTTCCAGAACCGCCAGGAAGAAGCGGTGCTGCACTACTTCGGCATGACCACGCTGCCGACGCCAATCTATAAACCGATCCTGAGCGCGTTCGGCACCGGCCTCTTGATCATGGGACTCCTTCTGTTCCCTGCCTGGATCAAGCTGCGCATGGAGCTGCGACGGACCCGCACCGCCCTCCACCTGGCGGAGGAGGAACTGGACCGTCTCCGCGCCACGCAGGGGATTCCGGTCGCTCGCCCGCCGGTGCCGCGGCGCGAGAACATCGAGGATGAGGATGCTCCCTGATCTCACGCCGCTCATGCGGCAATACCGCCAGGTCAAGCAGCGGTATCCGGATGCCATCCTCTTCTTCAGGGTCGGGGACTTCTACGAAATGTTCTACGAGGATGCGATCGAGGGCTCGCGCCTGCTCGAGATCGCGTTGACCTCGCGCGACAAGCACAAGGCCGATCAAGTGCCCTTGTGCGGCGTTCCCTATCACGCCGCCACGAGCTACATCGCCAAGCTCTTGCGGGTCGGCCGCTCGGTGGCCGTCTGCGATCAGGTCGAAGACCCGCAGACCGCCAAGGGCCTCGTGCGCCGCGAGATCGTGCGCGTGTACACGCCGGGCACGGTGATTGAGCCGGACCTGCTGGCCGCCAGCGAGCCGAACTACCTGGCGGCGATCGCGGCAGGCTCGTCCGGAGCCGGGCTCGCCTGGCTGGATCTCTCCACGGCGGAGTTCCGGGTGGTGGAACTCAGCGCCCCTTGGAGGGACGCGGCCCGCGACGAACTGCTCCGGATCGAGCCCCGCGAGATCCTGGTCCCGGACGAGGAGGCCGAGCGGCTCCGCGCCACCATCGGTCCCATCGCCGCCGCGGTCACGCCGGTCCCGGCCTCGACCTTCCACCGCGCGGCGGCGCACGCGCTGCTGCTGGGGCATTTCCGCGTCGCCTCCCTGGCCGGCTTCGGCTGCGACGACAAGCCCCTTGCGATCTCCGCCGCAGGCGCCCTCCTACAGTACGTCACCGCCACTCAACCGGGCTCGCCTCTGTCCCACGTGACCAGGATGCAGGTCTCCGCGCAAGGGGGCACGATGCTCATGGATCGGGCGACGCAGCGCAACCTCGAATTGGTCCGCCGCGCGGTGGACGGCCAGGTGAGCGGGTCTCTCCTCAGCGTCCTTGATCGGACCGTCACGTCCCTGGGCGCCCGGCTGCTGCGGGAATGGATCCTCCACCCCTTGACGGACCTGGCGCAGGTTGCGACGCGCCAAGAGGCCGTCGCCGACCTCCATGGTCACCTGGACCGACGGAGTCGCCTCCGCACAGCCTTGCGCGGCGTGTCGGATCTGGAGCGGTTGATGAGCCGGATCGTGCTGAACGTGGCCAACGCGCGAGACCTCCGCGCGCTCAAGGACTCGATTGCCGCAGTCCCGGCCATCACCCGGGTGCTGGCTGCTTGCACCGCCCCGCTCCTGCACAAGAGGGCCGAGGCCTGGGACGATCTCGCGCAGGTGGCCGCGAAGATCGAGCAGGGGATTCACCCTGAGCCCCCCGCGTCGGTCAAAGAGGGGGGATTGATTCGCGACGGCTACAACGCCGACCTCGACGAACTGCGCGCGATCAGCCGGGACGGGAAGACCTGGAT